>NZ_CANLZC010000087.1 GCF_947495455.1 uncultured Shewanella sp.
AGCTTATTATGGTTGTTTGGAGTATTTTACCTCAAAACCCTTGATGTGGCTGCTTTATATAAGGGGACACCTAAGGTTTTATGCATGATTTTTATTTATGCAGGATTGAATCATATCGGCTCAATGATTTTTGGCTGTAGCTTATTATTACTTTTGTATTCATTAATACTGTCTGTCATTGAAATTAGAATTTCGGTTGACGCACTTAACATTCATTTAAAAGCACTCGAAAAAAACAACTTTAAGACAAATAAAAATACATCATCAATATAAGCAAGAAACATAAAAATAACAATGAAAACATTTTTCAACAAAAGAATCTTATTGAACATTCTTTTTATCTTACTGACTTTTGTGATCTTATCGGCCAAAGCCAATGATAGTGCTATGCCAGCAGAGCAGGCGATGGCTGTTGACTATATGGATGCCCTCACCCATCAAAAGTTTAAAACATTAAACCGCTATTATAACCGCGATAGTATTTTTTTTGATAAAACAGCCAATCGGAAATATATCGGCAGAGAAAATATCCTTTATTTTTTAAAACGAGTTCAACAAGGTGTGCTCGAATATAAGTTTAATATTGATCATATGTTTAACTCAGGCTCCCTCGTCGTTATGATTGGCAATTACTATTATAAAGGCCCAGGTGATCTTTTTGGCAAGCCAGGTAAAATCATAAACTTAGCAATCCCAAGTGTTACCATGTTAACACTCGATGTAAAAAAACAAAGAATAAAAGAACATCAAGATTTATTAGATTATCAGACCATGTCTGATCAACTTGCCATTCAATAGGTGTTTAAGTATTGCGTTTTTTGTCATCAAAACTAACATATTGAAATTAAATGCGATCAAGCATAATGGTTTAAAAGCGCTGACGTTTAGCTGATTTTAGCGCTAGGCCATGCTATGAAAAAATCCTTATACAAACTCATCTCAACAAAAAACTTTGCTCATTAAGCCTGAATATTGAATAAGGTTTAATGGATATTCCCATTAAACCTTATTCAAACACGCATTTATTTTAAAGAAATTTTTGCAAACTTCCTTTTGCCAACCTGAAAAACACCTGATATTTCAGTAGTGAACTGCAATCGCGTATCTGTGACTTTTTCACTATCCAGTTTAACCGCACCTTGCTTTATCATACGCATTGCATCTGACGTTGAACTCACTAAGCCGGCGTCCTTTAGTACATTCGCAATGCCAATTCCCTCACCGATCACCATCTCAAATTCAGGAATATCATCAGGAATTGCACCTTTTTGAAAACGTTGAATGAAAGCTTGGTGTGCCGCTTCCGCTGACTCCTCGTCATGAAAACGAGCAATAATTTCTTTGGCGAATGCAATTTTCACATCTCGAGGATTCTGTCCTTGTTCAACATTCTGCTTTAATTGCTCGATATCACTTAGGGGACGGAAAGATAACAATTCAAAATAACGCCACATTAGCTCATCACTAATAGACATAATTTTTCCAAACATTTCTTCAGCAGGATCATTAACGCCAATGTAATTATTCGCCGACTTGGACATTTTCTTAACACCATCAAGTCCTTCTAATAATGGCATCATGATAACAGTTTGTGGTTTTTGCCCATCAGATTTTTGTAATTCACGTCCCATTAATAAATTAAACTTTTGATCTGTTCCCCCTAACTCAACATCTGCTTTTAATGCGACTGAGTCATAACCTTGCAAAAGCGGGTACATAAATTCATGAATGGCAATGGATTGACCTGAAGCATAGCGTTTTTTAAAATCATCACGCTCCATCATTCTGGCAACCGTTTGCTGAGAAGCAAGCCTGATCATTCCCGCCGCGCCTAAAGGCTCTAACCAGTCTGAATTAAATTCGATGCGAGTCTTATCGGCATCCAATATTTTATAAACTTGCTCAATATAGGTTTGAGCATTGGCTTTCACTTGCTCACGCGTCAATGCTGGACGAGTACTATTTTTACCACTAGGATCGCCCACCATTCCCGTAAAATCACCAATTAAAAAGATAACTTCGTGACCTAAATCTTGAAAAGTTCTCAACTTATTTAAAATCACTGTATGACCGAGATGAATATCCGGTGCAGTAGGATCACAACCTAGTTTGATTCTTAATGGACGCTCTTCTTTTAACTTTTCCAACAGATCGGCTTCAAGTAAAACTTCTTCAGTACCGCGTTTAATCTCTGCTAATGCATGTGCTATATCAGCCATTTCAGCAATTACTCTAATGATAAATATACTATTGATATATGTTACTTGTTAGCCAGCATAATTGAAAGAGTGTAAACTAAGGGAATAAGCGAGTAGGGATAGAATTAGGTTTAATCTCAATGGGAAAGTTCATTACATTATTTAATTTATTGCCAAGGTTTCACCAAAGAGCCATTGGTGGCTTAACGTGCAGTTTACTCTTTGTCACTATTTTTTTATCGGCAGATGACAAAAAAGATCAAGAAAGAGCCACAAATCAAAGCGAATATGCTTTACTTACGCGTTACCCTGTCGACATTCATAAAAAAAACAACATGATTAGTCATGAGGATCCGATCCAAATAAGCCCTTCACTCACTGACTCAAAGAACAGTGACTCAAACAAGGCATTAATTCCACTTCAGCAAAACACGACACTCACTACAGTAAAACCTACCTTGGTAACACCTAAGTATCATGGCAAAGCGTTTAAAGTGAAAAAAGGCGATACATTAGCCTCACTTTTTAAACGTGCAGGTTTAAGCGCTAAAGATGTGTATGACATCACTTTATTACCAAAGGCTAAAGCCAATCTACTTAAAATTTTACCTGGCGAAGAAATCAGCATTAGTAAAAATGCTGATGGCCAATTTGCTCAATTGCAGTACCACTTAGATCCTATTAATACACTGATCATCAATAGAGATGAAAAAGGATACACTGAAAATATAACGAGTAAAACCATTGAATATAACCAGAGCTTCGCATCTGCAACCATTGAGAGCAACTTTTGGAATGCTGGCATTGATGCTTCACTCACCCCAAATCAAATTATGCAATTAGCCACCTTGTTCGGTTGGGATATTGACTTTGCATTGGATCTTCGTAAAGGAGACAGCTTCTCGATTCTATATGAGAAAAAATTCGCTGAAGGACGCTTTTTAGATAATGGGCATATTCTAGCCGCAGAATTTATCAATCAAGGTGAACGCTATACCGCCATTCGCTATACCGATGGTCAGTATTATTCTGAAACAGGTCGCAGTATGAAAAAAGACTTTTTACGCTCTCCTGTAGACTTCAAATATGTCAGCTCTCGTTTTAATCCAAAGCGCTTACACCCTGTAACAGGTCAAATTAAAGCCCACCGAGGCGTAGATTATGTGGCCGCAATAGGCACCCCGATCAAAGCTGCTGGTAATGGAAGAGTCATTAAAGCTTCCTATAACAAATACAATGGTAATTATGTGTTTATCAAACATAACGATACTTACACCACCAAATATTTACACTTACAAAAGCGCAAGGTAAAGACAGGTCAAGTCGTTAAACAAGGTGATATAATAGGCACACTCGGTGCAACGGGCCGCATCACAGGCCCACATTTACATTATGAATTTATTGTTAATGGCGTACACAGAAACCCAAGAACCATTAATTTACCAAAATCAAAACCCATAGCAGAGCAAGAAAAAGCACAATTTCTATCTCTAAGTAAAGAAGTTATGGCTACACTTGAACAAAATAAACAAGTCCAATTAGCCTATAGAGAATAACCCTATTAACCAAGCATTCCTATAACAGAGTATTGCATAAATGAATAAAAGCTATTTTATCGGCCTTATGTCTGGCACAAGTATGGATGCAATTGATGCCGTACTGGTTAAGTTTCATGGTGATATTCCCACGCTCATTGCGTCATATCAAGAACCTATGCCAGAAAAGGTCTTTAAAGATTTAAATAAACTCTGCTCGCCTGAACATGATGAAATCAATCGACTCGGACAAATCGATCGCACGATGGGCAAACTTTTTGCAAAAGCAGTAAATGCCTTACTCACCTTATCTGGGGTCAAAAAAGAACAAGTCATCGCCATCGGCAGTCACGGACAAACCATTCGACATATGCCGAACCTAAACATGGGTTTTAGCCTTCAGGTGGGCGATCCTAATACTATCGCCTCTGAAACGGGAATCGATGTCATTGCCGACTTTAGAGGAAAAGATATTGCTTTAGGCGGTCAAGGCGCACCACTGGTTCCAGCATTTCATCAATCTGTCTTTTCAAAGCCTAACCAGAAACGGATCATCCTCAATATTGGCGGCATTGCCAATATTACTTTTTTACCCGGTGATGAACATCAAGTGCTAGGTTTTGATACTGGACCGGGTAATACCTTAATGGATGCATGGATCCAACGGGTCAAACAAGAACCTTATGACAAAGCTGGCCATTGGGCTGCAACAGGGACAAGCTGTCCAGAAATGCTCAAACAATTACTGTCTCACCCCTACTTTTCGCTAAGTTCCCCAAAAAGTACGGGAAGAGAATTATTCAGTTATTCATGGCTTGAACAACAGTTAACCAACTATATCCACTTAGAAGAAGCCGATATTCAATCGACTTTACTGGATCTCACCTGCATCAGTATTGCCAGAGATATTCTTGCTTTATCTGAAAACGGTGAACTTTTTGTCTGCGGTGGAGGCGCCTATAATACGCATTTAATACACCGACTCTCACAGCAATTACCCCATTACCAAATCCACACCACCGAAAAACTGGGTATTTCTCCACAATGGGTTGAAAGCATAGCTTTTGCTTGGTTAGCTATGCGTTATGAATATGGGTTACCAGGTAATTTACCCGCAGTAACAGGAGCAAGCCAAGCTGCAGTTTTGGGAGGAAAGTACTGTGCAAAATAGATATCCTCAATAATTGTCCCCCTAAGCCTCTTCTTCATCAGTAAGCGAAGTGTTATGATCGCCATGATATTCCACTCTATTCCAACCGATAATAGCCTTGGCATCTTTGTCTATTTAAGCTTTATCTACAATATGAGAATGTTAACATGAGCACGAATGAAAAAAGCTTAAAACAAGTCACACAATTAACCCCTGAGGCGCGTTATGACTTTTTAGTCAAACAAGTAAAAGATCAGCAAAACCTTTGGACATTACAAGATGTCAATGGCTGTGTTATGCTAACCACCGATGAAGAAGATTGCATTCCAATGTGGCCTTCTGAAGAAGCCGCTGCGCTTTGGGCTGTTGATGATTGGAAAGACTGCCAACCGTTAGCCATACCTTTAAAAGAGTGGATAGAACGTTGGGTTCCCGGCATGCAAGATGATGAATTATATGTTGCCGTGTTTCCAGTTCACGATGATTTAGGTGTCGTCATTCCACCTTTTGAATTAGAAGCGAGATTGTTGCCTAAACAACAGCATTAATCACGAATATTATCTACTCAAAAAACCAATGGGTATTACTCTGATTTTATAAAATTGAGTCAATACCCATCATATCGACTTCCAACAACAGACTTTATGGCGCTATGGATACAATCAATGGCCAAAGACACCAATAAAACAGAAAAACGCCCACCCTTACCTAAACGACTGCTGTTATTGCTCATTTTAATCGCACTACCCACAATAATAGGGTTTCAGTTTCAACAAGGGATATTAATCGCCATTTTACTGCTACTTATCATCCTTGCATCCATAGGAAGACAAAAAGCCGGTTTAATCATGTTACGCTTATACAGCGCCATAGTATTACTCACACTCAGTTGCCTTCCTATACTCCACTTTCAAGGAACCAATATTGGCGCTTTCTTGCCAAACATGCCCTTACTTTCGGGTCACTCACCGCTTTTCTACTTATTGTTATGGATTGGCAGTAGCATAATCGCCATACTCCAAGTTTACTTAGCCTTTAGCCAAAAGGTCAGTGCTTACTTTAAACAACAAATAAACTTAAATATTATCAATTAGGTCTGCTAATAGCATTAAACACAAGTATCGATATTCAGTCATCTTTACATGCCTGAATACCATACTTGCCTAATAACTGAATAGAATGAGGGTGAAGCTTCCTTTGAGGATTACACAGAAAAACTGGCACCACAACCACAAGTGGTCGTCGCATTAGGGTTTTTCACAAAAAAGCGAGAACCTTCTAAACCAGAGGTATAATCCACTTCCCCCCCCATCAAATATTGAAGGCTCATTGGATCAACAACAAGCTTAACACCCTGTTTTTCTACTATAAAATCACCTTCATTCACTTTTTCATCAAAAGTGAAACCATATTGAAAACCAGAGCACCCACCACCGGTCACATAAACACGAAGCTTTAACGCTTCATTCTCTTCTTCATCGAGCAACACTTTTACTTTCGAAGCGGCAGCATCAGTAAAACTAATGGGCAACGTATCTTCTGTTTCTTCTGTCATGACGACCTCATAAAACGGTTTACTGTGTAAGATTATCTAATGCCTGACTACTTTGATCAAGTATTCCATTCACCTCTTTTTCTTCTAGTTGTAATTCTTTCAAGGTATATTCTTTCTCTGTTTCAGATCCCTTAGACCAACGTCCTTTAGGTACATCAACTTTCACTTTGATACGAGATAAAGAAAAATCTTTAGGAAAACTAACAGCGGTTTCTAACACTTGAAAGTAGCGGAATTGGAATTGAAATGGCGTCTTAGATAACTCACTTAAACTGATTGTCTTTGGCTTCCCTTTCGATAAACCAATAAAAGTGATGTTAACGCTTCCTTTTAAAGCTTGTTTTTTATCTTGTAATTGTGTCAGCACTAATTTAATACGATATTGTTCAGGTAATAAACCTTTCAATAATTCAAAACCATTGATCACAACACCATCAGCATTACTTTCAGGCGACATAATACTGCGATAAAAAGCCAACTCTCTTTCTAGTTCTTTTTGTTTAACATGCTGTGCTTCAAACATGGCTTTCATGTCATCATTTGTTTGATGTGCAATACTTAACTCAAGTTTTCTCGCCGCGAGTTGTTGATTTAACACTTGCACTTTTGTGAGTTCACCGCTTACACTTCGTACAGTATCATTCGTCTTCATATTAACTAAAGGCATGATAGCATTAAATGCTATACCACCTAGAATAAAAACAACCACTAATAACAATAGTAAGTTAACTCTAGATGAATAGAATTTTCGTTCCATTGCTTGCAGGCGATCCAGCCAGCGATAATAATTTGACATTAAGCTACAACCTCTCTGTGCCATTTGCACTCATACACTCATTAAATTGAGTCACATAAATCAGGATATATTTGTGCCATTGTCCAACAAAAAACAATCCACTACATGGAATAAGAATGTTAAAACAACTTTAAAAGACACACTTTCACAAGCCAAAGTCAGTGTTCAGCTTTGCTTGCTGGCATTAATTTTTGCTCTTATTGCCTCAACGGTTATTGTCATTTTTCGATCACTACTCGTATGGCTTGACAGTTTCACACAAAACCAGCAATTCAATTTTACGCATCTGATTGGCGACTGGCGAGTATTATTACCCATTTTTGGTGCATTGTTAATTTGGATAATAGCAAAAATGGGCTCTAAACGTTATAAACGAATGGGAATTGCCTATGTATTACACAGGGTTAAGCTTCACTATGGTAAAATACCTCTCGCTTCGGCTCCTGCACAATTTTTTCAAGCACTTTTTGCTCTAGCATCGCAATTTTCTGTAGGCCGAGAAGGGCCAGCCATTCACTTAGGCGCCGTCAGTGCCAGCGTATTAGCCGAGAAACTTAAATTGCCAGATAATAGTGTGCGTATTATGTGTGCTAGCGGCATAGCAGCGGGGATTTCAGCCATCTTTAATGCTCCACTTGCCGCTGTGATTTTTGTACTAGAAGTGATTTTACGAGAATACAAGATCCACTATTTTTTTCCCATCACCATATCCGCCATCTGCGGCGCATTATCGAGTCGGTTGGTATTTGGTAATATTCATGCTTTCGATCAAATCAGTGTGATGAAAATTCCATTATCTCAATACCCAGTGCTTGCTATCTCTGGCTTGATATTAGGCGGTATTGCTGCTCTTTTTAATTTTGCATTGCTCGCATTAACCGAAAAATCTCACAAATGGCCACTCTTACAACGATTAATGATTGCAGGTATACTCACTAGCATCATAGGGTTATTTTTACCACAAGCCATTGGCAGTAACGAACACGCAATCAGTGAGGCCATACAGGCTAATCCCAGCATTTTATTATTAGGCGCCATATTAATCGGCAAAATTTTTGCCACCGTTATCGCTATTGGACTTGGGATCCCTGGTGGATTAATAGGACCACTCTATGGTATTGGTGCCTTGCTTGGAGCAATGATTGCTGTCTTTTTTCAACAATGGTTTCCTTCTATAGCCCCTTTTATTGGCCTTTATGCCATTATAGGCATGACAGCTATGATGGGAGTGTGTTTAAGCGCCCCCTTGGCAGCATTGGTCGCCCTCATTGAACTTAGCGATAATACCGCTATCATTTTACCTTCCATGTTTGTCATCATACCGGCATTTCTTATCTCACATCAATTATTTAAAACAAAATCCATTTTTTTCAAGCAACTTGAGATTATGAAACTGGGCTATAAAGTGACGGCCATTAATTTGGGATTACAAAAGGTGGGTGTCAGAGCCATTATGAACAAAAATTTTACCTTAGTAAAAAATGACAATACTCATTTACTTCAAGCCTTAAATGAACAACTAGGCCAGCCCATTTTGACTTATGACCAACAAAATAATGTTGAAATAGTGGAGCTTAAATTGCACACAAGTCATACTGAAAAAAGATTAATCAAAAGGAAAATAAAGGGGTTACCCGATACTTGTACCTTATGTGAAGTCTATCAATTACTCTCAATACAAAGACAAGGTCATGTCTGTGTTATTGATCAAAGCAACCAAGAAATCGTCGGCGTCATTTCTTGGGAAGACTTACAATCAGAGATAAAAACCGAGCAGATATAAACTGATTAGACCAGTTTCTCACAGCTGCTTGTACTATTTTATATTCTTATCACCATATTCATGAGACTATAGACACTAACAGAAAAATTTTTTTAGTATGATAAATTACAATAGGCTGGATTGAACCTACCGGTCGCATTACTCGGAGTCAAATATGAGCAATACAATCCAACCTTCATCATTTTATATCAATAATTCAACTTATGACAATTCAAGTGATAATCAAATGGAATCGGTTAAATCAAGGTCACAAGATCATGAAACATTGCGAGAACTCAGAGAAGGCGGTGAAAAAGGCCTTCCTAGCAGCATGATGAAGTTATATGAACTCTCTTCACTTTCTGGTGAACAAGCCCAGCAAGCTCAACACATATTAGCCAGTTTAGAGCCAAAGCCAATTAACCTTGATATGAGCAGTAAAAGTATGCTGCAGGCTGTTCAAACCTTAAATCAAACCTGTAATACCGCAAACCAAACGGGTGAAACAAAAGCCGCTCATCTCGCATTAACCCGTACCTTTGGCTCCGATATATCAAAAACGCCTCTTACTGACTTAATTTTAAACAACACACATAAAGACTTAAGTTCAAGTACCAATAGGCTTGATAGCGATAATACTTTTCAGTCTCAAAGTCAGTATTACAGAGATATGCTCACTAAAAATAAATAACCCATTAATACTACTTTTCACTACGGTAAGAGAAACTCAATATTATTGATTATCTCTACATTTTAATAGAAGCGTATTAGCCCTATATTGAACCTATATTGTTAATACCCTTCTTGAAATTTAGGTGATTTCAATGACTCTTATTTCCCCAAGCAAAACAAGCTATCTGCATAATGTCGAAATCCCCCACAATAAAGAAAGTATTAATCAATTTGATTCACTTTTTAGTGAAGAGTATATATCAAAAGAGCAATGTCATCATTTAGGGTTAAACACAAGATTAAATGAGCTTAAGCACTTTGCAAAACAAGGTGAGTACCCCTGTATCGATTTACTATTAACATTAACAAGTCGACGCGATGCAATCGGTCACTTTGCCACTCAAGCATTATTAGAAATAAAAGAAGATACGCAAAAGGGCTCTCATGAAGCAGATATTTTTAACCTTCATTGTGAAAGTTTTTATCAACAATGCCGCTTAAATGAAATTAATCATCGTTCACCACAATTATGTCAATTACCTACTGATATGCTAAAAGTATTAATAGACATAATGCTAACAAGCGGTAATGCAAGTAACCAAGACATATTTAATTTAATTCAAGTATTACAAAAACAATCCAATTTAACGAGTGAACAAACACTGGAAACCAGCCCACTCGCCTCCACTCCAGTTTCAATGACTGAAGAAAAAGGCTTCATCGTTATATCAAACACCGAAAGTCAATCACTCGATGATCTCACCAATAACACTTTAAAAGAAAATGGAAATCATATTATGGATAATACTCACATGAACAAGGAAGATTCTAAACTAAATCCTTATCAACCACTTAATAACGACAATCAAGCTAGCACTGCCCATTTAACGCCTCACTTTCAAAACATAGATCCTCTATCTCAAACCCGTCATGAATTTATTGATTTTCTTCAAACTATCAGAAAAACAACCTACTTCAGCGATAGTGTCATGGAAAAACTCATCCATAAATGGGATGTGAATAATCCTATTTTTATTCCTAAACCTGATATTGAAAGCACCTATTCATCAGCAATATCCATCACTTCTCAGCAGTGGCAATCTCGCCTATCAAGCGCTCATTTGCACGACCCAAGCCTAATCAATACAGCATCAACTTCCAATGATCCCTTTTCTGAAAATGCCATGGTAATCACTCATGATGAGATTAAAATGGATACCGAAATATCATCTAATACACAGACAGAAACAAGGTCATTATCAGAAAAGCTATCGACTTGGTTTGCTTCTTTCTTAAAAAATAACACATAATGATTTAATTAATCATCACCTCTTATAATGTAAATACTAGACTAAAGTTAATTAAAATTACTCGCAAAAGTTTTATTTTTTATCCACCAATAAAACTAGTTAGACCACTTAAAGCCATCTATCATCATATTTGGAAGATAACGACTAAAGCTTTTCATAATATATCAATAATTATTACCCTTTTTTACATTGGAAAAACAATGACTATCCCAACTATCGCATCAGGCAATATTAATACTGTCATGTCAGAAGATTTGAGTCTTCAAAATCAACATGATTCAATCATATCAAAACCTTTTAATGATAATGAAAGCATGCAAAAAGAAGTCGGTGGATTACTAGCATCTTTGCGTGAAAATGCCTTCAACAGTGACAATCATAGTATTAATTTTCTAATAAAAATTGCCAGTAAACCTGAAATTAATTGTGAACCCGATTTAGCAGCTAAAGCTGCCTGTGATATTTTACAAGATTTGCAAAATAAATCAGAAGTAGACAGTCACAGATTTAATACCTTGCAAAATGCAGCTACACAAGCGTACCAAATTGCTAAACAAAACAATACTGAAGAGACGTTACCAAGACCTGTCTTAGAATTAGCGTTAAATGCTGCGTTAGCCAATGAAGATGATGCAACAGTGATTGCTATTCTCGATCTTTTAGCACCAGTAAAACAGCAAAGTATTCCCAATGCCTTAGAGCCAATTGATGTCCGTAACTTATCAGCAGAAGAACTAGATAGAGCTGTAGTCTATGTGCCTACAGAACATGCAGTTTTAAGTCATCAAGAAGCCAAAATATTATACCATGATCAAGTACTAGAAAGTATTCAAACTCTAGAAGGAAAACTTAAACCTGAATCTTGGATTCAAAAAATGGTCGACAAACTCATGAGCAAATGGGAACAAAAAAACCCTGTTGAAAATTTTGAACAAACTCAACCCATAGTCAAGGCCGCTCCTAAAGCCATCGAATATAGCCCATTACAAGCTCAATTGGCTAAACAAAATCCAATTCCACATCAAACTGTTCATGCTGAAAGTCCTCACTTGGAAATGGAATATGACCTCATGGTGGGAGAGCCTAGTATTCCTGTAAAATCAGAATCAAGCTCGAAATCTCAAGAAAAATATTCATATAATCCACTCAACTTAATGGCTGGCGGCGCACGTAACATTGCTAGTGGTGCCAATGCTTTTTGGTCAGCTATAACAGGCAAACAAAGTTAATATTCACTGCTAAGTGAATGCCATTTCACGGGCATTGAGGCCACGATCTCATCGTGGCCTATTTACTCATACAAGCCATCCCCTTGATAAGACCCTCCCTTTATCCAGATTGTCCCATTCAATAAACCCTGTTAACTTTCTGTGCTGTTTCTGGTATCATCGCGCCTCAGCCAAACTCGACTCTACTTTCTTCAACTTTGGGCATTATGTTTCTCTTTAAGTGTTAAAGCACGCAAACGGACAACATAACCCTATAACATTGGAAACAGGCTGATGACTCAGTTTCAAGGATCCCATATCCTCTCAGTAAACCAGCTCGACTTACATGCCATAGACACTATATTTGATGTTGCCAGCCAAATGACCCCTTATGCCTTAAGGCAAAAACGCACACGTGTTCTGGACGGCGCCGTCTTAGGTAATTTATTTTTTGAGCCAAGCACTCGCACCCGTGTGAGCTTCGGTTGCGCCTTTAATTTATTGGGCGGACATGTACGTGAAACCACGGGAATGGCTTCCTCTTCTTTATCAAAAGGCGAATCCTTATACGATACCGCTCGCGTGTTATCCACCTATTCAGATGTCATTGCCATGCGTCATCCCGACCCTTTTTCCGTCCAAGAATTTGCACAGGGCAGCCGCGTACCTGTGATCAATGGCGGAGATGGTACCAATGAGCATCCCACTCAAGCCTTGCTGGACTTATTTACCATTCAAAAAGAACTGGCCTCAGGTGGCAGAGAAATCAATGGGCTACATATCGCCATGGTCGGTGATTTACGCTTTGGCCGTACTGTGCATTCTTTATCGCGTTTATTATGTATGTATCGCAATGTCACGTTTACCCTTGTATCTCCTAAAGAACTCTCAATGCCTGAGACTGTGCTTGCAGATATTGAAAAAGCAGGCCACAGCATACAAGTCACAGATCAACTTGAAGGCCATTTAGACCAAGCCGACATTCTTTATCTGACTCGCATTCAAGAAGAGCGCTTTCCTTCACAGGAAGAAGCCAATAAATACCGAGGTAAATTTCGATTAAATAAAGGCATTTATACTCAGCACTGTAAATCCAATACTGTGATTATGCACCCATTACCCAGAGATTCCCGCGCAGCCGCTAATGAATTAGATAACGATCTGAATAGCCACCCTAATTTGGCCATTTTCAGACAAGCCGATAATGGACTGCTTATTCGCATGGCACTGTTTGCACTCACTCTGGGCGTAGACAAACAACTCAAACAACATGAATGCCCCGTTAATTGGTATTCACGTAAAGCCCATTTTTAACTGGCAGACAATATTCTGTCAGTCACCCCTTTTATTTCATGATTTTTTGTAAGGATGACACATGACACGTTCTGATACGCTTTTTGCTCAAGCAAAGCACAGCATTCCAGGTGGTGTAAATTCCCCTGTTCGCGCATTTAATGGCGTAGGAGGATCCCCTCGTTTTATTGAAAAAGCCGATGGTGCTTATATTTATGATGCTGATGGCAAAGCCTATATTGATTATGTGGGATCTTGGGGCCCGATGATTTTAGGGCATAATCACCCAAGCATTCGCCAAGCCGTTCTTGATGCAGTTGATAATGGCTTATCTTTTGGTGCGCCTACTGAGCTTGAAATACAAATGGCTGAAAAAGTCATTGATATGATGCCCTCTATTGAACAAGTTCGCATGGTGAGCTCCGGAACAGAAGCCACCATGAGCGCCATTCGCTTAGCTCGAGGGTTTACCCATAGAGATAAAATTGTCAAATTTGAAGGCTGCTACCATGGCCATGCCGACTGCCTTTTAGTCAAAGCCGGATCTGGTGCCCTCACCTTAGGCCAACCAAGCTCGCCAGGGGTGCCTGAAGATTTTGCTAAACACACTCTCACCGCCGTGTATAACGATCTCGACTCTGTTAACGCTTTTTTTGAGCAGTATCCCAAAGACATAGCCTGCATTATTTTAGAACCCGTGGCAGGCAATATGAATTGCATTCCACCTGTTGAGGGTTTTTTACAAGGCTTAAGAGCAATATGTGATGAGTACGGTGCCTTATTAGTCATTGATGAAGTCATGACAGGCTTTCGCGTGTCGAAAACCGGTGCTCAAGGATATTATGGCGTAACACCAGATTTAACCACCTTAGGCAAAGTCATTGGCGGCGGCATGCCTGTCGGCGCATTTGGTGGCCGTAAAGAGATCATGCAATATATCGCACCAACAGGCCCTGTCTACCAAGCGGGTACGCTATCAGGTAATCCCATCGCCATGGCAGCCGGACTGGCGCAAATGAAGGCTTTGTGTGAAGAAGGCTTGTATGAAAAGCTCAGTGAAAAAACACTACAAGTGGCACAAGGCTTTAAAACGCTAGCGGATAAACACGGTATTCCCATGACCATTAACTCGGTTGGCGGCATGTTTGGCTTCTTTTTCACCAAAGAGCAAAGCATTACCCGTTTTGAGCAAGTGACTCAATGTAACCTTGAACATTTTCAGGCTTTCTACCATGGCATGCTTGAAGAAGGGATTTATCTGGCTCCGAGCGCCTATGAAGCCAGCTTTTTGTCTATGGCCCATGATGATGAAGCCATTGCAGTCACGTTAGCGGCAGCGGATCGCGTTCTCGCCTCGATGGCCCAATAAAGCATATTGACAATCAAATAGGATAAGCCTTTAAATCTTCTCAAAAACGCTTATCCTATTCATCTTTTATTCATCTTTTATTCATTTTTTATCAACCTTTCACCGCCATTAGCTAACAGTGTTTTAACACTCTGAAAATAAAGTTATTTTTGCTATTTTTTCTTGCCAAGTGTGAGCAGCTATGGTGAGATCCTATCCCAAATTGCCTTAGCATTATCATTGCAATTGAAATCCACTTTTCTTTATCAAAAATGCCATTTATCACTGTTGGAATGCCACCATGCTGTCTTTTTTCTTGATCTCTTTAGCCGTCCTTGCACTGCTTAGTATAATTTTTGAAGAAGTCACTCATATCAATAAAGCCAAAACCACATTATTTTTAGGCTGTATTTCTTGGGTCACCTTATTCATTTGTGCGAAAACTCCGACTCAGCAACACTTAGTGTCTGAGCAACTCAATGACAATTTATTGGAAATTGCCACACTCTGGCTATTTTTAATGTCGACCATGACCTTTGTGGCTTATCTCAATGCCAAAGGCCTTATTCAAGGCTTAGTGCAAAAAATCTTTCCCCAGCAATTATCCGTGCGTTTACTGATGATTTTAGTGGCCCTATTTTCACTGGTGCTCTCTTCATTTTGTGACAATGTGACATCAACTCTGGTCTCCCTAGGGCTGCTGACCACTTTTAAGCTCGAAGCCAAAGTACGCTTACGTATGGCGGTATTGATTATTTTTGCGGTCAACTCGGGAGGAGTGGCCTTGATCACAGGGGATGTCACTACCTTAATGATCTTCTTAGAAGGTCATGTCAAAATCTCTGAATTGCTAATGCTCTCTATTCCATCTATGATAAGTGTCATGCTACTGGCCATTATCTTTTCATTGAAATCAACAGGACAAGTCAATACCACTCCGGTTAAGCATCAATACCAAGCCGTAGATATTATTATCGCCATCATCTTCTTTAGCACTATCTTAGCCACTATGGCCCTAAATGTGCTTTATGCCATTCCACCTGTACTGACTTTTTTAACCGGCCTATCTATCATGTTTTTAATTGGCCATATTTTCCGCAGCAACAAAGAAGAAAGCCGAATCTTAGAATATGTCCGCCAAATCGAATATGACACTCTGCTGTTCTTTTTGGGGATTTTACTCCTTGTGGGCATGCTCAAAGAAATTGGCACTCTTGATTTACTGGCACAAGCCTATACTCAATTTGATCCCAATATCTCCAATTTTATTACCGGCATTGGCTCGGCCTTACTGGATAATGTCCCTTTAACTGCCGCATTATTAAAAGCCGATCCGATTTTAAATACGCCCGAATGGCTGAGTTTAACCTATGCTGTCGGTGTGGGTGGCTCACTCTTGGTCATCGGCTCAGCCGCAGGGATCATTGCCATGACAAAAGTCAAAGAGCTCACCTTTGTCAGTTATTTACGCTACGTCCCCGCCCTACTCCTTTGCTATAGCATAGGTTATAGCCTCACTCTGTATTTGGCGTATCATTTTTATTCTTAAGCCTTTTCCTCTTAAACTTTAGTCACCTCAAGATACAAGTGGCAAAGTTGAGCTCATGAAGTCCCACTCCTATTGTTAATAGGAGTGGGACTTCACTTTTATTATTTTATCAAGTGTTGAATGTATCAGGTATTGATCCAGTGGCTTTGGATAACATAGCTTCAATTGTATCGATTCCTGCCGTAGGCTAAGGTCGTGGATCCCCATCCACACTGGGGTAAAGGGGATCAACAGCAATTCCCTCTTGGATCACCCTACTGCTCCTGCGAAGTTAAGCGCCTCATTATTTATTAAAAGTCATTGCTATCGCCTTAAATTCATCATCCCTGATTCAACTAAGGCTATCTTGGCATCCGAACCTCGCTCACGTAATGACTGATAAAATATTTCGGCAATTTCTATGGTGAGTAAAAGTAAACAATACAGCAGAAAAACCAATATACTGCTTTAATTTTAGTTTGTTAATATTAAATAAAAAGAAGACTTAAGTTTTACTTGCTATAAGCAAATATATAATTAATAATACTGTATATTTATACATAAAAATAAATCAATGACAGAATTAGAAATAAAAATAATCTTAGTAAGACACTTACTGGAAAACTCACATAATTTTGTAATTAGTTCTGAATTTTCCTTTGAATTTGGTAAACGAAGAGCTGACCTAGCCTTATTAGAAACCAACTCATTGACTGCATTTGAAATTAAAAGCTCTCGC
Organism: uncultured Shewanella sp.; assembly: GCF_947495455.1. Classification (GTDB taxonomy): domain Bacteria; phylum Pseudomonadota; class Gammaproteobacteria; order Enterobacterales; family Shewanellaceae; genus Shewanella. The sequence goes on from NZ_CANLZC010000087.1 coordinate 17,095, forward strand.
GACACAATAAATCGATTAAGTTACCAAATTAACAGTTACAAAAAGTTTTTTGACTTTTGTTTTGTTGTTTGTGAACCAAATAATTTATCCGAAATTAGAGCTGCTTTACCAAAGGATATAGGTATACTGTTAGCTGATGATAAAGGAATTACTCACATTAGAAAATCAAAACTAATCAAACGTCATGACAAATCAGTCATAGCTAACTCACTAAATATTAAAAATCTTTCACGATTATCCAAAAACAAAAAATTAAAATCTAAATATGAATTGTGTAAGCATGTTTCAAAACATTACCCTTTAGAGCTATTAAGGAAACTATCAAGAGAATACTTTAATGAGAAATACTCTGTAACTTCTATACTTTTGAAACAAGAAACCACCAAACATTTAAATTCGGATGATATTTATACTATTACTAAGAAAGCTCCATCACTATTAAAGAAGAAATAATTCCCGTAATTTAATTCTGCTTTTTATGTAATAACTCATTCTAACTGAAATCCAAAATGATGGACTTATTCCTGAAGGTTTTCCATCTGCTGCAAACTTAATTTCCTGATCAGCCCACACTCCCAATGGTTTATATGACTTTTCATCTAAAATAGTACTGCTAGCACATTTAATATAGCTACCATTATTTCTTCTATACCTCTTATAGCTGAATGAATTACCATCTAATGAAGCAATATCAATACGAGGTACAAATGTTCCACCTTTCATTTCAATCTGCTCAGTATTAATAGATGCATAATCTCCATATTTAATTGGAAATTCTTCACTTATACCTTGATAAATTTGTTCTTCACTAATACAAAAGCTTCCACAAATATCTTCGCCGCCTTCTTTAGCCACATTTGATGGAAAACTTGTACATAACATAACCACATCTTCAATTTTGCTATTAAATTTCGTAATACCTGCACAGGCATCTAAGAAGGTATCAACTACATCAACAGGGTTTTTATCTCTAATAAAGCCACCATCCAGCAAAACATAAAGCTTACATTCAACACAAAGACTAGTTATTATTGGTTCTAAATAATATTCGACTTCTTTATCTGACAAATCAAATGGTAACCTTACCGCAAGAAAATTTTTTTTTGAAGAAGCTATTTTTACAAACTCCTTAACATCAAAAAATTCACCATTATTATCTTCATATAAATGAATCATTGGTATAATATTCAATTCACTATGTAAATCAAATAAAAAATACTGCCATTCTTTAAAACCATTATGCTCTGATAAAAGCTGCTCAATTTGTGGATTGCTATATTTGCTATCAGTACTTAAATCAAGAATAAAAGGACGCCCATTTTGAATAGTTGCAATTTGATTCATACGGCGATATATGTCGCCATCAGGTGCTACTTTAGTCTTCCTCGATTTTGTTAGTTCATAAATAGGAAGGATTTTTGAAAAATCATCAGAATCAATATTCTTAAAACACCTTAATTCTGCATCTCGTGTTTTAATAATAGGAAAATATACAAAATCACTCATAAGTTATGTCCATCATATCCCAAAACTTTAGCTCTAATTCGAACAGCATGCGATGATACTTGAAAATGCATAGCGATATCCTCTACTTTAGAAGAGTTATTTTTGACATAATTTGAAAAAGATCGTTCAGGCATTAATAAAGCTGCTGCAAAATTATTAGCTTCAGTTTCCATCCAATTACGATCGCCATTTCTAAAAAATGTTGTATCTTGAAAGCTATCACAATTAGCAGCATGTCTTATTCGATGAGCTATCTCATGTGCTATAGTGAAACGTTGGCGATGAGGATGATGTAATGAGTTCACAGTCATTATCCAATTTCCTGTTTTTCTCTCTTTCTTCAAAGAACCTGATTCCTCTCCTTTCATCGGTTCATGCCTTACAACAATACCTAGAATACTTGCTAATGCAGTGACATTAACAGGGTTTGTCTCTAACCCTTTTTCTTCCGCAAGTTCTATTAAACTTTCAGGCGTAGATAATTCTTCAAATTCAGCGGTTGATTGAAGCTTTATTGTAGATTTCCTGACAAACGCCATCTAAATCTCCCCTAATGATTAATTGATTATCTTTACCTTCATTTTCAGAAGTATCTAGTTCTGCAACTCGATTAGAAATTATTTTAACTTGCTGACGTAACGTTGAGTTATCATTCTCTAATATATTAAGCCTATCTAATGATTCATCAATCTCTTTCGCTGAAGTATCAAAATCTTTTTGAGCTTGTTTAAATGTATTTTTACTTGCCTTAGAAACCTTCTCTTCAACAAGAAGGTGAAATGCTTTGCTATCAATATGATTTTTTGTAATATGATCAACTTTCTCATCAGAGGTATTTTTTATATATACAACCGAAATACCTACAATTAAACCATTTATTGCGATCAAAAAGATTATTATTGTTTGATAAAAACTTGTCTGGAATGACCACAAGTCTTTTAAACTGATTAAAGTCCCACTTTTTACAAGCTCACCAACCAAGTGAGAAGTAAAAGGATCATCAATTCCATTCACATTTGCAACTGTTACTGCATCTGCGTAACCAGCATAAGTAAGTAATGAAGGAGATGGAAGATAAACAACAAGAGATAGCAACAAAATACAAAAAATTAAACAAGTTATAACGCTCACAAAAAAAATTTTCATGGTATTCATATTAGATCGGTAATCTGCTGTTGTAAGCTGCTATACATCAAGGCAATCTTGAAAAGTAATCATAATAAATTTCTTCTAATATAAAATATTTCAACTTCCAATAAACTCATCTTATTCTGGTAATTATCCTACAATAATACCTTTCACTATAATATCGCCCATTATTACTAATAGTATTTTAAAACCATTGATCTAGCTCACAAGTTTCATTAATACCTCTTCTAAATAACAAAAGGCTAATTCGAAGAAACACTCTGCTTTATTGCTTTTGCTTTGAGAGTCCCATCGGAGTGGCTGAAGTTCGTTTGAATAAATGGCGTAAAACAGATATGGATATCTGTTTAATTTTCGGGCTATAGGGATGTAGCATCGGAAATGTTAGCTATTTCTTCAAGACAGAACAAAGCAGCAAACTTATGCATATCACTCCGTCGGACGTTATGGTAGTTGTTAGAGGGCGAAGGCCATAATAATGGCCGCTTTAAGCGACAAATACGGATGTTTGGCTGGCCTTTGGATAGGGATATCCCTAGGACGAGCAGTCCTCCTAATCCCTGTGTGAGTGAGCACTCACGACTTTAGCCTGCCGCAGGCAATTTACGAATGCAACTCACGACCTTCATTAAACTAAGCGGCTTTCCATTAAGCGAAGCTTAGTCCTCAACTTAAAGGCTAAACTTAAGCGCCCACCCACTATCCTTGCTTTAACACACAGTGTAGATGCAACAGTATGCCTTCGACTTCAAGGAAGAAGTCGTAGAGCGCCCACGGACGGGTTTACAGCGTGCTACTGGGGCATCGACACATAAGCCTGCCGCAGGCAATTTAAGGGCTCAACTTAAGAGCCAGTCCACAATGTGAATGCCGAACCAAGACCTCAGCCCGCTGCAAGCGATCCCGTTAAAATACGGATAGGTATTTCTTCCCCCCCTAAGCTGCTGGTACAGAGAATTTATTCCCCGAAACCTCAAGCACCACATCTTGCGGCCGTATTTCAATAATTTTCAACTTGCCTTGGATCATATCACCTTGCTGTAATTCCATGCCATCGACATTGAGCCAACGCTTCTCAGCATTAGTGGAATACACATGACCATTGATATTAAACTCTGGCACTTGCCGCTGAACTGCTGCAGGTAATTGCCCATATTTAGGCACATTGTCAAATTCAGCGGATCTCTGATCCGAAGTTTGTGGATCGGCCTCTTGTGCGTGCTTTCTTTCAACTTGCCTTAACTCTTTTTGAAGCTGAGCAATCAGTAATGCGTTATCTTGATTATCAGTTGTGTTCACAGCCTTAGATGGTACGCTGTTAGCTTGTGCTTGATAAGATCCCGTTACTTGTGATGGCTTAGCTTTAGGTTGAGCAGGCACCTGAGCGGACTTTTCTTGCAGGCCCACCTCAGATGCGGCTTTCGCCACTTCTTTTTTTAACGCCGCTAATCTGTCTTGGCCTTTTTGATTGCTGTTAGCCCCAAGAATAATAGGTTCTTGCGCTGAAACCTCACTTTTAGCCGCAATTGTCAGAGGCGTTTCTGAAACAGGCACAGGCAAGTTTTCTACCTGCTTTGAAAGCTGTCTGTCTGCAACATTATCAGTTTGCAGTAAAGTCGCGACTCTCGTCGCAGGCTGAACCTGTGAAAGCGGCTGTGCCTGAGGCACAGGTAAGGTCGCCTTTCCCACAAAGGTGACGGGCGCCATGGCGACATTTGTCGATTGGCTCACGTCAGTAACAAGGCGGTTGTTTTCTTGATTATTTTCAATAGGTAATGACGTGTTATTAGACACACTCACTTCATCATTCTCGGCAATAGCAAGCTTTGAAGTTTCCATAGATAAAGAAGTGTTATTAGGCAGACTCACTTCATCATTTACTACGATAGCAAGCTTTGATGGCGCGGAAGTTCCCATAAATTCATTCACAGCTTGCACCATAACCCATGCAAGCACAACAGATAAGGCTATCATCAAAACGAAAAGCATGACTTTTTTCCCTAAAGGTGAGCGAGGTGGCTTGGCATACAAATCCAACCTTGGGGTGAGTAGAGGATCACTATGCGCTTCTTGCTGCTTTGAACGGGTCACCGCATCGAATAAAATTGACATTAGTAATGTCCCCCTTGATTACCCACTGCTTTATCACCTAACCTGGGACCATGAGTGCTTAAATACAAATTCAACTGAGATAAGGTTTGGCTACCGGCAATGCCGTCCGCTTTTAATCCATGTTGCCGCTGAAACGTTTTCAGCTCCTCTTTTAAGCCCTTATCAAAAGCACTCACGAGACGTGGTGGACGATCTAACACTAAAGCTAAGCTATTTTCTAGCCATTGTAATTGGTTTACTGAGGCTCTCTCATCAATCACTAAGGGAGCGGAAGCCGCCTCAGCAAAAACTTCATAGGTGCCCGAAAAATGTTGATTAAACCATTTTTTACTGACCCACAATTGCTGTTCATTTAATTGCAATAACACTTGTTCGCTATCAAATGCAAGCAAAGTGGCATAAAACAATTCGTCATTTTCATCCATAAGATAAACAATGGCAGGATAATTAAGTTTTAACAGTTGGAATAAATCGCCTTGTAATTGAAAACACGCTAACCCTTGCAGGCTCGCCGCTTGGCATCCCGTCAGGCCTATGTAAGGGGTTTTCTGCCAAGCCCCTAATAAACTGGCATAAGCCGGTGCAATAGTGCGACTCTGCGCTATCGCCGATGTTAACATTGAAGAGGCTTTATTTATCTTAGCCTCAGCAAGCGTCTCTTTGTTAACATTCTGCAGCTTTTTAGCACTTTGCTGCGAGAGCCTATTCTCAGGATCGGGTTGATTTACAGCCTCATGGGTTAAAATTGGCAACTCAACTGGGCTTGCCTTAACTTGCTGCTGTGATAGATGAACTTGCTGTTGAGGAAGATTAATGCTGTCATTCATATAAAACCAATAAAACACCACAGAAAAGACACTGACCGATGCCAATCCCGCCACCCAAGGGAAGAAACCCGTTTTTTTCTTTTCCGCTTCGCCAGACACCTCAAAATAAGCCGATTTCACCATTTTTGCATCAATCATGCTGCGACTGTGGGCAAAACCCGCCATTAAGGCACGTTCCGCAATCAGATTAATGAGCCTAGGAATACCACCACTGTATTGATGCAGCGCTTTAATGGCGCCTCGATTAAACAGCAATTGTTGTCTGCCTGCCACTTGTAATCGATGTAACACATAAAAGCCCACTTCTTCTAATGTTAACGGCAATAAATGATAACGGGCAGTGATCCTTTGAGCCAATTGCCTCAGTTCTTGCCGTCTAAGCAATTGTTGTAGTTCAGGCTGACCAATGAGGATCACTTGCAATAGCTTCTTAGTATCGGTTTCTAAATTCGTTAATAAGCGTAACTGCTCTAGCACTTCGGGGCGTAAATGTTGCGCCTCATCAATGATTAATACCGTGTTACGCTCGGCTTGGTGGTTTTTTAATAAAAAGCCACTGATTAAATCCGTTAGTTGTTTGATACTGGGATTATCCGTATACACGATACTGAGCTCATCACACAAAGTCGCTAATAGCTCCTGCTCCGTCAATGACGGATTGAGAATAAATGCAGTATCCGTATTAGCGGGCAATTGATTGAGTAAACTGCGTGAAACCGTTGTCTTTCCCGTGCCCACTTCACCCGTTAACAGTACAAATCCCCCCGTTTCACCTAATCCATAAGTCAAATGGGCTAGCGCTTCTCTGTGTCTACCACTGAGAAACAAATAATGGGGGTTAGGCGCGATCGAAAAAGGGTTATCGCTGAGTCCATAAAAAGCCTTGTACATAACGTGCAAAAATCCTCAATAAAAAGTCCTGTTCAAGGTAAAGCCAAGTGATATTTTTGTCAAAATTAACTTGCCCGTACAGCTCTCGTTATTCGCAAAAAGCAACAAGATTAGCGACATCCTTTAACCCCACACTGTGTCATGGTAAGCTGATTATTATTTCTTGTTATATAAATCCATTATTGTGAAAAGATACCTTGTTGGCGGCGCCGTCAGAGACACATTGTTAGGCCTTCCCGTTAAAGACAAAGATTATGTGGTTGTCGGCTCAACCCCAGAAGAAATGCAACGTTTAGGCTATAAACAAGTCGGTAAAGATTTTCCTGTGTTTTTACACCCTAAAACCCAACAAGAATATGCCTTAGCCCGCACAGAGAAGAAAATCGCTTCTGGCTATGGTGGATTCCATTGTGATGCAGCATCAAATGTGACACTGGAACAAGATTTATTACGTCGAGATCTCACCATTAATGCCATCGCTCAAGATGATTCTGGTACATTAATTGATCCCTATGGTGGCGTCGAAGACTTAACTAACAAACTGCTTAGACACGTCTCACCCGCTTTCGTAGAAGATCCACTGCGAGTTTTACGGGTTGCTCGATTTGCCGCACGCTATCACTTACAAGGCTTTCGCATTGCCGATGAAACCTTAGCCTTAATGACTAAACTCAGTCTCAGTGAAGAGCTGGCCACATTAACACCCGAGCGTGTTTATCAAGAATTGAATAATGCATTATCAACCCATTCACCTCATATTTTTATTGCGGTTCTAAGACAATGCCAAGCCCTTAAAGTATTGTTTCCTGAAATTGATGCACTCTTTGGTGTGCCGCAACCCGAAAAGTGGCATCCAGAAATTGATACCGGGCACCATACACTCATGGTTTTAGAGCAAGCAAGTCTGCTTAGTCAAGATAATGAGGTTCGATTTGCCGCCTTGGTACATGATCTTGGAAAAGCATTAAGTCCAAAAGCCCATTGGCCTAAACATCATGGCCATGGGCAAAAAGGCCTGCCGCTTATTCAAGCCCTGTGCAACAGACTGAGAGTGCCCAAACGTTATTTAGACTTAGCTTTATTAGTGAGCGATCAACATCAAAATATTCATAATATTAGCGAGCTTCGCGCTGAAACCTTGCTTAAAATTTTTAATAAAGGCGATTTTTGGCGCAAACCCGAACGCGTCACTCAACTCGCACTCGTTTGTGAGGCTGATGCAAAAGGAAGAGCCGGCTTTGAACAGACCCATTACCCTCAATCCCAATATTTACAATACTGCTACCAGTCTGCCCTTTCTGTTTCAGTTCAGCCTATTATTGAGTCTGGGTTCAAAGGCGCGTCAATTAAACAACAACTTGATATCGAAAGAGTCAAAGCGATTAAAGAAGCAAAACACAGATTGAACAAAAAATTTAATAATTAATAGCAAACATTCATGATTTATTAAGCCTATGTATGGCAAGGTAACGGCGAGTTATATTTCCGCTCACTAAGCTTGCAATTATAGTGATATTGTCTAAGGTATAGAGTACCTAGCGAAAAGGCATAGCAAATTTGTTTTGCCATGCCATAATTAAACTTGTTGCAGCTATGTTTCATAACTGTTCAATTTAAATTAACTGACTGAAGGGATTTCCCAATGAACAAAAAAGTACTGATGATAGCTGGTGTTGCTATGACTGTAATGCTCGGTGGTTGCGCCTCAACGGGTGATATGGAGAAGCTAAGCAATAAAGTCGATCAACTATCAGCGCAAGTGAATGCAATGTCATCTGATCAAGCAAAAATGGCTGCCGACATGAGAGACACTAAAGCCGCGGCAATGAATGCAGAAGCTGAAGCCAAACGTGCCAATGATCGTATCGACAATATCGCTTCGTCTTACAGCAAGTAAGCAGTAAGCTATCAGTATTGGCAACATCAACAGCAATGTGATGTTGCCTATTTCCCGCCTCTCTTTCCCCGTTGTTCACCTTTATTTCTATCGAGCTAAACTCTGCCGCTAAATACCGCTATTTTTGCCTCTCTAAATTGTTCTTTCTAATCATAACAGACTATTAAACACTCGCATTGAAATCAAAAATGCCGGTATTTAACCTGAACTCGGGATAATGAGTGTCAAAAATGTGAGGTAACCCATTTAATATTAAAAAATTGAATAAAATT
>NZ_CANLZC010000088.1 GCF_947495455.1 uncultured Shewanella sp.
GAACGTATGGATAAGCTATTAAAAGAAGTTGCTTAACGAACTTAACTAGGGTGACCGAATTCAGTTGACCAGGTCAAGTTTATCAGAAGTATTTTCATTTATTAGCATTTTTAAAATGTTTAAGATAAGAAATAAGCGATAAAAAATAAAAACTACAAACGCTTTATCACTATTACAAACGTAGGAGCAAGCATAGTCTGATCGCAATGATTTCGAGGACGTTCACTATTTTATGTCAGGGATCTAGGAAGTATCTTAACTATCAGAAGTTTCCTCAGTATCCGCCGTTTCTGAAGTTTCCTCAGTATCCGCTGTATCTGTATCATCAGCTATTGCATCAGCACTGGCAGAAGTCATATTTGACGTTGTTGAGTCAGGTATATAAGATGACGATAAAATTACATCAGACAAAGTTTCATTATCACTGCCTTCTCCACATCCATACAGCATAGTCATCATCAAGAAAATGCTCGAATAAAATATATTCTTCTTACTTGTAGGTTTAACAGCCCAATGTAACATACTCATTCCAACTCAATATAGATTAGTTGTTGGTATATTAATGCAGAACTATAAGTATTTCATGCAAATAAAGTATGAATTTCCTCTAATCCAAAGTCTATTTTTCTCAAAATGAATAATACTTTTGTCTTATTCTCGTTTATCAAGAGTATTCTCATTTATCAAAAGTATTCTCTTTTATCAGGAGTATTTTGATCTATGGGTACTTTTTAAATGTTCAAGATAAAAAATAAGCGATAAAAAAAGAACTCAAATAATGGCACTCAAGTTCTTTTTTATTAACCACTACAGCCGATAAGTTAATTGCCAGTGACTTGCAGATCCACAGCAGTAAACATGATATTGCCAGCGCCTTTAATGCTCTGATGCTATCACAACAGTCCCTGCTAATTTATCATGCCAAGCTTGCTTTTTCTTATCCCAAATCACCCATAAAAAACCCAGGCACAGCGCAAAGAGTGAAATATAATAACAAAGATAACGAATGATTGACTGCTTCACCGATGGGCGCTTACCTGTCTTAGCATCAACGATTTGCGCTTTGACCGCCATTTTTCCAGGCGTGGCAGACTTATACACCCAAAATAGCACACTCACGATCAGCGGAAAGAGATGATTGAGGGAAAAATCAACCATATTAAATCCGTTGGATTCGACTTCGCTCAACTCAGCACCATAAATTAAAAAAAGTAATGGCAAAATAACCAAACCTAATAAAACTGTATCAAGAATACTCGCCCCAAATCTGGCCCAAAAACCCACATACTTTTGTGGCAATGCATCCCTTTCTATATCGCTCATTATTACTCCAACTAAAACCTAATAACATATTGAAAATATATAATAATGTTACTACAAAACTTAATTGGCTATGCTAACATGAGTCATTAAAAAAGCATATTCACCTTTGGTTATAGGCGGGTTAAACATGCCATTATTGCCCGATTAGCTATTGATGCTCGATATAAGGGAAAAGACTCTAGTGAGTGGCTGCTAATCGACGCGCTTCAAAAGCTGTTAGCGGCCACTGACTGAGCCTTTTAAGCTCAGTCATCACTTAAACAATGATAACAATGGGGGATTGGTTGTTCTTGGTATTCAGCTGTGTCTTCTATCTTTCTAGGTTTAAGCTTATACTGGCTTTTTTACTAAACGAGGCTTACGCCATTTAAACAAAGAAAGCACTAACTCAAGGAGCCACAAGATAAACCAAAGCATCACTTCAAAGAGCAAAACGACTAACAAAGCACTCAAATCAATAAAAGTCAGCGTTTCACCCGCAGCAAAAATAGCTTCTGCTATCGCTGTAACGATTGAAAACAATCCTTCAAGCACAATACAAAATCCTTGATACCTATAGCGCCTTGCTTACCAAAATTTCGGAAGCACGGCGAGTAAAATTTCTATGTGTAGTGACTTGTTAGCTGATTTTACCACAGCTTCCACCATGGCTTTTTGATACCCGCGTGTGAGACTTCAAGATACTGTGGATCACTTTTATCTCCAGATATAGATACACCCACGATTTTTATTTTGATTTTAAATGGCTCTTGCTCATCGCTATGTCCATCAAGCCATATAAAAGAAAAGCTGCCTTCATTTTCAGCGAATTCCGATGGAGTCACAGGCGTTTCATAGAAAAGTTTGTCTTCGAACTTCCCCTCTACAATTTCAAAAATGTAACCCTGCTTCTGACTTGGAAGACGATTCAGCTGAAGAGTAAGAATTCCCGCATCTGATATAGATGCAAAGTTTCCATCATCTGATCCTCTACGAATAGATTTGACCACAAAATCTGGCTTCATAGCCTCCACAACATCTTTCATCAACTCATAGCCAACTCATAGCCAACTCATAGCCAGCCATTATTAATCAGTAACATACTGAGATTTTAGCCCAAAATCAACGTTCAGCATTTATCAAATCATAACCTGACGATTTTTAACCTACATGCCTGCTGCCGATCTGGCAAAGTGAATCATAAAGGAGAGTAATATTAGTGGAATGAGTGACTTTTGAAGTGTAAAGTACCGACTCAGTTGGCCTTTTATAATATGAGGCTGAGGTTCGTGGTCTTAACACTTAGCATATCAATATATCAAGATAATCTGCGTGCTAGCCTTTAGGCATATATTGACAACATTTTGACAGCACTTGGGAAAAGCGCCATCGTCATTTATCTAAATGGATGCGATAATCACGCAACTACAGCAATGATAATAGGGTCTTCTTGTTAAACGGAAAGTTCAATACTAATCAGGGTTCTTCTTGGACGTGGCATAGCAAGCTCCATCTGGTGCTAGTCGATTAAGCTTAGTAGGAAGATATAAATTATGCCATTAATCATGGCTGTCTATAGAGGTTAGTAACACAACTCTTCCTTTTGCGTATAACGCCCCAGTAAGCGGCGCAAAATAGTTGGCTAAAATAAGCGAAGAATGAGCGCAAGCCAACTGTTTTGCGTCCGTTCTTAACTAGCTTGTTAGGCCTTTTAGGCGCCGCGAAATTTTTCCACCAAATACGAGGGAATTGGCCGGATAAACTTGTAAATAATGTATGCCAGAATAACTACTACTAGAGCAAACCCTATGGGCAAAACAACGCCAAATGTGGTAGACATCCCAATTACAAACCCAAGATAATACTCTGAATGATAAATAGGTAGAAATAAGGCTATAACCAACAAACTTGGAGCCATAAGCGATGCTACTTGCTCCAAACCATTTACAAAAGATACCGACAATACAATTCCGTAGAGTAACCCGCCGATAAAACCTAACTTAACACTAAGCGGATAACTCCCTTCCTCTCTCTTGTGGGTCATGCCGATCAAAAGCCAGCTAAGTACCGGCAGAAGAATGCCTCCCCACCAATTTGAAATAGCGGGTAAGTCACTTCTATGCAGTAAATGGTGGCTTGGGACACCGCCATTACTATGCTGCCACAATAATAAACCCCAAATAAATACCGCAATTACAATAGTAAAATAGATCCTAAACGGATTTTTTTTGAATATCTTCATATCAAAACTCCTTTTAATGCTCGTTATCGGAATAGAGGCCTAACGCCCGCAACAACGGAAATTTGGGAGCGCAGCGAGTAAATTTTCCGACTGCTTGCGCTTGTTAAGTCTCATTGCGACATTAGCTCCGTAACCGTGAAGTCAGGGTTTTCTTCAAAATCATCCTTATTGATACTGCCAGCATCTACTGCATATTGCTTTCCATCTATCTCAATCCCAAGTGGCTGAAAAGTACTAACATCACCGACAGGACGTCCGCTCTCATCCCATTGGATATTTGCATGTTGCATTGAGGGTTTGTTATTGGGATTGTATTCATACACACAAGTAGTTAGATCATATATTTGCTCAGCACCTAATGGTGGCTTACCTAAATGATTTATGAAATGTTGTTCTAGAGTGACCATTCTTGAGTTTTTAACGATTCTATCAATAGCCGAAAGTGTAAGCCGTTTAACAGACCTTTCATCTTCCCCATCAAATTGGATCATTAACTGATCATGCTTCCTTACCCTGTATTTTCCAACTTTAGAAGGCATATCAAAATATGAATGAAGATTGAGAGAGGGTTGTGTTATTGAATTTAGTTCATCATGCAGTTGCATATAAAAACGCAGGAGAGTATGTCTGCCAGTTGTTCTTAATAGCGCCAGATCATTTGAGCCTTGCGGCAGATTGTACATATTAAAATTATTTCTTATCCGACCATTAGGGCCGACGATGCCTAGGCCGAGAACAACAACAAAGTCAGGCCTTAGATTGATATCATCAAGCTCTTTATCTAAGTTCTTAACTTGTTTAGCTATAGCTTCAAGGCTTCTATTTGCATCATAAGCAAATATTGCAGTGACAGGAACCACAGCACTTAACCCTGCATCCATTCCAGCTATAGATGAGTTAGTGACCCCCTGAATTGGCATTATTCTCTTCAAACTAGCAATATTCTGATAAGCATCCTTTAGCTCTTCGCTATCAAGATGAGATTTCATGCTAATCGCACCAAACACGCTTTCTCTTGGGTATAGGGAGTGAGAATCAGATTTTAAAAACAGAGGGCAATGATCTTTATCGAAGATCACAATATCTAGTTCACCGCTAATTTCGTTTTCAGGCGAAATAACTTCACCTCGACCTATGCCATATTTATTTGGCAAGTACTCTTTAAGAAAGTCTACAAAAGCATCCTCTCTATTATCTCCCTTTCCACCATTGTGCTTTATTTGAATGGTTTTCTGGAATTTTGCTGATAACTCTAGGCTTATAGCTTCAAATATTTTTCGTATATCCATATCTATCTCGGAGGCTTAACGCCGCCAGCAGGGGCCGAAAAACCAGAGCGAAGCGGCGGTTTTTTGGTCCCTCTGGCTGGCCTTGTTATGCTTGCTCTGCTGCAAGAGCACTTACTTCTTTTTCCGCACACCACCGAACTAAGTGATCACTGTGGCTAATTTCACTAAATACAATGATTGCCTCACAACTATCTAATCCCTCTACCACTTGGAGTGATTCGGGAGATGGGAATAATAGAAGGAGAACCCACTTCTCTTGCGAGTAGTATTTTTTTTTAAGTGTTGCTGGAGACTCAAGACTTACAGATACACCAGATGAAGAAACTGGTTTATTGGCACGTAACTTGTTGACCGTTTGCGTGCTAAAAATTCTCTCCAGAATTTGGTCGCAATTAGATTTGTTGTTAACACAAATGCGTAGATTACACCCTCTATTAACCGCCTCCGATATTGAGAATTGATAGACACCTTTATGTATATCTTCGCTCAATTCAGAAAAATCCTTAATGTAACTATATCTATCAGTCATTCCTGACTCCTTTGGAAGCCTAACCTTTGTATAGTACGCATGCGCGTTTTTCTTTTATTAATAGTCAACAAATTACCACCAACGCGCAAAATACCACCACCAAGACACTATTGTAAACAAAATGTTTAAATCAATAGTAATCCAATGCAAAACCATAGAGATAGGTCACACTTTTACCCATAAAACCAATTCAAAGAAACACCCTGTTTTTATCTTTTCTTTTGCTGTTGATTTGCGCTTTTAAATCCCCGTGTAGATGCATCTGCTAGTTTCGGTTTCAGGGATGAAACCGTAAAGCGGCCAAGGATGGCTTCACAGCGTCTTGCAGAGGTATCTGCACAGCAGCCTGCGGCAGCAATTAACTCAAATATCCCCTTTTGATTATTCGATCAAATCACCAATACAGGTTCTCCAAATAACTGCCACCTTGCCTGCCCCTTACGCAGAAGAATACCTTCATCATTTGAACATAAATAACACTTAACCCCTTCACTGTTAACCATTTCTCTGGCTGCGATAATGTCTTTTCCTAATTTTTCACTGTGAGGTACAAAAGTAAAAGGGGTCAGGCCTAATCCGGAAAGTTCCTGTAATCCCACATGGTTCACATCACCACATAAACTGGCGGTAACAATCGACGGTGTCATTATCATGGCCCCCGCGCTCACTCCGATTAATATCCCCCCTTGTTCCACATAATCTATGAGTGCAGGCATCAAATTACGCTGCTTTAAAGCACATAAAAAACGGTAAGTATTCCCACCCGATAAATGAATCGCATTCAAGGTGAGTAGCTGCTCGAAAGCCGCCTCATCAAATGCGTCTTCCAGCTCAAGATAAACACTCAGGCTCGCCCCGAATTCCTCATATACTTGCTGTGTTTGCCTAAAGTAACGTCGATCGATATCAGGCTCTGAGGCGATATAACCCACTTGCGGATTCGATTGGTCGCAGTCTGTTAAAGCCGCTTTTATCGTCTCCTTTCCCCTTTTAGACTCTGGGTAACTGAGTAAGGCTAAGGTCATTTTCTTTCCTTGTTCAATGGATCTTGATTGTCATTTATTGACTACACTAAAAGGTAAGTCTAATCACCGCAATCATTAACATCATAATATGCTAAGACGCATTCTCTCAATCTTGCTCTTTTTCAATCTATCCGCAGCGGCTGAAATCTGCGATGCACCAAAAACACTCAATGGACTGACGCTGCTTTTTACTGTGGACGAAGAATATGGACATTACAGTCCCTATCCCATAGGGGTGTTACAAACCTCTTTTTCAAAAGAAAGCTTCACCACTCGGGTCATTCAAAATAATTACCACTTTATCGGTAAATACACTTACCACACATTTGGTGGAGGCTTAGCTAAATTCACAGCAAGACAGCTATTAGGACCAAAAGTGATACGTTTCAGCATGACCTTTGTCTGCACCAGCAATAGAGCAGGCTACTATATTTATAGTCAAATAGAAGGGCCTCGTCTGCCAAATGTTAGGCAAAATACAGGCAGTTATATGATACGTCATTAAATCAAACCCTCTTTAAGGAGCCCACATGAAACCATGGACAATGTTAGCCATGCTATTGGTCACCGCCAACATTCAATATGCCCTTGCTTGCCAATTACCAAAAACACTAGAAGGTAAAACACTTTTAATTCGTGTTGACGGTGTCTACACTCCCAACAACCCAATGGCTGATTCAGTGCAAGAATTAACATTTAAAAAAAACAGCTTTCAAGTCACCATACTCAATTCAGGCACAACAGCCTCAGGTTCATATCGTTATGAATATTTCGATCCTCGATTAGCCAGAATCAATATCAGGCAAGGAAAAGATAAAAGCCTAGCTCTTTATTCCTATAACTTTGTTTGTCAGAACAATCGTGTCGGTTACTTTATTTTTAGCCAAACCCAAGGCCCAATAAAACCCGATATCAGACAAAATACTGGCGTTTATATTATTGAGTAAGATTCTGCCTCAAAATATCACTCGACTGGAATGAAAAATGAAACAAATGACTGGATATAAAACCGCCTCAATACTGAGTTTATTCATCGCCCATTTAGCCACAGCATCGGTACAAAATTGTGAATTACCCCTTTCATTAGTCGGCAGCCGAGTACTTTTAGGGATTAACGGTATGCATGCTCCAACCAATCCCAAAGCGGGTAATTTACAGGCCTTAACTTTTACTAATACACAAATTCAAGATAAAAACATGATCACAGGCGATATCAGTCTAGGCACCTATCGTTATAGCAGACTCACACCCAAAATCGGTTTATTAGAAGTTCAGCTCACTCAAGGAACAGAGCAATCCACTTACCGAGAAATTCTAGTCTGTAAAACAGCGCTGATTGGTAAATTTATCTTTAGCCAAACTCAAGGCTTAATCAAACCTGATATCAGACAAGATTCAGGAAGTTACATACTGCAACCCCATTATTCTTATTAAAACTATGCTGCAAATATTTAAATAAGCCCAGCCCAAGCAAGGAAATAACATGAGACCCGCACTGATACTATTCTCACTCTTTATCTACATGATGTGTCCATCTCATGCCCTCGCGACAAACTGCAACGCACCCGATGCCTTAGCCGGAAAACGCTTTGTACTTGAAGTTGATGGCCAATACACACTCAATAACCCAAGAGCGGGAGAATTACAAAGATTTACTTTTAAATCAGATGCTTTAGCCGAACTTTCATTCCATACAGGTGAAACCTTATCAGGGGAATATCACTATCAAGTACTCGCACCTGACATAGGTCTATTTAGCACTAGATTAATGCAAGAAGACACGCTCATTTCCGAGTTTGAACTCACTTTGATGTGCAAAAATAATACCACAGGACATTATATATTTAGCCAAACAGCGGGCAGTGAGCCTCCAGCCATCAGACAAAATGTAGGCACCTACTTTATCATGAAAAATTAATGAAGCCTCAAATATGAAAAACACAAGCACAATGAGCAATCAGTCAGAACCATTACGCATTCTCATACTCTGTAGTTTAGGTGGCGCGTTAGAGTTTTTTGACTTTATTATTTTTGCATTAATGGCAAAACAAATCGCCATCATTTTTTTTCCTAATCAGAATGAATTTAATGCGCTCTTGACCACATTTTCAACCTTTGCCATTGGGTATATGGCCAGACCCTTAGGTGGCATTATTTTAGGGCATTTTGGTGATCGATATGGCAGAAAAAAAACTTTTACTTTCTCCATTTTATTGATGGCGGGTTCGACCTTCGCCATAGGCTTGCTACCAACCTATGCCCAAATAGGTGTCTTTGCGCCTCTGATGTTGGTCTTTTTTCGATTATTACAAGGGCTTTCCATCGGTGGAGAAATTCCAGGCGCCATAACCTATATGTCAGAATATTGGCCTAATAGAAAAGGCTTGTGTATAGGAGTGATATTTTTCTGCTTACAATTGGGTATTGCACTGGGCTTTTTAATGTACTCCTTCATCATTAATTATTTAACAATCGATGACACGCTTCAATGGGGTTGGAGGCTGCCTTTTTTGATGGGTGGATTATTTGGTTGTCTCGCCTATTTTTTAAGAAAAAAGTTATTAGAAAGCCCCAGTTTCATCCCTTTTATAACTAAAGAAACCCATTTTCCATTGCTCTATTTATTTAAACACTTCAAAAGGCAATTCATCATTAGTACTCTTTTTATGGCCTGTGCCGGGCTCCCTTTGACTTTGTTATTTATTCTGCTTCCAACATACTTGCAAACAGCATTAACTGTTAACAGTGAGAACCTAAACACGCAAACCTTGGCCATGTTATTTACCGCTTTTTGCTCGTTAATTGGCGGCATAATATCCGATAAAGTCAATCGAATTAAACTGGCCGGCCTGTTTATTGTCGCAGAATTCATCCTCAGCATCCCCATATTTTATATTTATATTACCCATATAAACTGGATGATAATGGCTTATTTTCTCAGTGCCATTTTAGTTGGACTAGCCCTAGGTAACATTCCCGGTTTATTACCTGAATTATTTCCACCTAAAGTCAGGTTTTCTGCTATTGGCCTCTCTTATAATTTAGGAATTGGCGTGGTCACAGCTCTGGCCCCATTAGTGCTCTTAACTGGCATACAGACTTTCCATACTCCTTATTTCCCCGCTTATTTGCTCATAGGCAACAGTGTGATCATGCTATTGACTCTGACCTATTTTATACAAAAGCAAGGTCGCTAGTTCGCTTTCAACGTGCCGTACAAATAAAAAGCACTTTGCCTCACTATCGTCGCATAATCTAAGATAAACTTTAACGGATCATTATCAGTATGCACCGACTTTATTATATCTATTAAAGTGAAGCACCCTCTTTAAAAATCCCAAATCAAGTGATCTCAAGGGTTGGCGTTCGGCCCGTGGCAATAACAGCATTTCTCGCCGCCCTTCTTAAATTGCCATAAGCACTTTGCCTCACAATCGTCGCGTTATCTAAGATAGACTTTAACGGATCATTATCAGTATGCACCTTTTTAATTTCCACAAAATCCGTTAAATGAGAGTCACCGACTATATAACCTAATCTAGGATTAACGACTCTAGGATTTTGAGTTCGATACCGCTCATTATTACTGCTTACTCCTTCGAGTTGAGTAAGAGTACGCGCAATACTCGCAATGGCATGCATGCGACTTAACACGCTGGCCGCACTGCCATATTTTGCTGCCGCGATATCATCAATCAATTGTTTGCTCATGGGGCTGGCTTGAAGTGGACGATTAAAATCGGCACCTAAGGTTTTAATGATTTCATCGACTACAGTTTCTAATAAGGCTTGCAAGCCCTTCTCTATTTGCACTATCACCTGATCAGCCCATTGACTCCTATTGCCTCTAGGCACCAGCTCATTACTGGCGCCTGTTTCATCGGTCACGGCAATACTGGGGGTTCGCTTAACCACTTGCCCCAATAGGCCTGTTGGGGCAATTAAAGAGGCCCATTTAGCCTGAATAGGTGCCGAGGTTCGACTCAACTTACTTTCTGCTTCAGCCACCACTCTATTACCAATGAGCTTTAACACTTGATAACCGGATTTATCCGGAAAACCTCTTTCGACAATATTTTTAGGCAATGTGTGTCCGCCAAGTGCTGACAGCGCGCGAATAAAGGACGCATCGGCTCTCACTTGAGGATTTTCAATGTGGGTTCGCGCACTTTTAGGGGCAACGGCGCCCGTCCCTCTCGCGCTACTGCCTACGCCAATTAAGTTATCTTCCGCTCCCCATTTGGGATCATTCCCGTTAGAGATCCGCTCTGCGGTATCCATGACGTTTCTCAAGGCACCATTTATTCGCATTTGACGTTCTAATTCTGCTTGATAACTTGCAGGAGGCGTAAAATTATTATGTTGAATAAGCGCAGCAGCGAGTTTACTGGGCTCTGACTGCCTTATCCATCCTCCACCAGGATTGGTTGACAAAATCGTTCGCTTTCTTCTCACTCGAATTTTAGCTAAGCCATGAGACTCTCCCACAATGACCGTCCTTGCACGCTGCACAACTAAAGGCTCCGCTCGATGCTTGTTGAACCCTGCACGCTGTAACGGACTCTTTCTGTGCAGACTAAAATGATATCGACTCGCCTTTGCTCCCATTTCATCCGCTTCTTTTTCCAGCTCAGGCTGATCATTAACCCATGTGCCTGATTTCAATTGCAGTGTGGATTTCACTCGCCCTTGTTTTTGCTGAACAAGATGCCAAGCCTCGTGAGGCAAATGCTTCTCTTGCCCAGGGCCTAAATAAATATTATTTCCTTGCGCAAAAGCATGAGCACTTAATTGCGCTGGCTTTGAAGAGTTTCGGTGAACAGTCACATCATCCATTGAATAACCCGATAATTGCTCAATGCCATGTTTGAGTCTCTCAGGCAAACCTTGATGAGACGGTTTAAACGAGCCTTGAGGGTTAATCGATTTTAAACTGTGTCGAGCACTATGACTCACTGCACTATGACTCACTCCTTTTATCGCGCGCTGCGTTGGCACAGATTTATTCTGCACAGCAGGCTTAGGTACTGAGCTTTCAACAACTGCACTGGCTGGTGTATGGTGAGTTTGCATAGCTTTCCCTTAAACAATGAATAATTAAGTTATCGTTTTTAAATGCGTTACCGCAAAAACAATGATTCAAATTCACTCTTTTCACATCACTTTTTAATAACAGCTCTAATTCAATAACAGCCCGAATTCAATAAAAGCCCTAAACAGGGACGCAAAAAAGTTACTCCAAATAACTTTCCAATCGATGAACAAAAAATTCAGTACTGGCATTTTGATTTTCAATAAAATCAATATACTTATCATCTCTTTTACCCCCTAGTGCATAAATCACCTCATGAAATAATACCGGTGAAACATGACTTCTGGGCACATTTAGAGAAGCTTCAGCCTCCCAATAATCCGTTTCTGGATTATAAACTTGAACATTCCCTGTATATCCCGCCCCTGTTCGCCCGCCTAAACAATAAATTTTGTCATTTAATGCCAATATACCAAACCGACTTCGAGCCAAAGGAATAGATAAAGCCTGATGCCATCTGTCTTCTTTTGGATGGTAAACAAAATGAGTATTACAAAATGACTCAGATAAAATACCCGACAATTCTCTGTCTGATCCCCCAATATAGTGGATTTTGTCATGGACGCTGACCATTCCCCCTGAATAACGTTCATTTGGCATCGGCATTAAGGATGTCCAAGTATCCAACTGAGGATCATAACACCCTAATTTTCGACTCGGGCTGTGCTGTAAAAAACCTAAAAAGCGTGTTTGCATTCCTCCTGCAGCATAGATCTTTCCATCGAAACTGGATAAGGCCATATGGCTAATGGAATGCATTAAATGCGCCTTTTTCTCCCAACGATCGGTATTTAAATTATAACAATAAAATTCATTGGTTTTTTTACCCTCAGCATTTTGCCCACCTGCGACATATAATTTATCGTCCAACACACAAGTGGAAAATTGCCTCACCGCCTCTCCAGGAAAAGGGGCTTTTTCATAAAAAAGGATCAAGCCATCGTCTTTTTGAACGCCCTCAAACAAGGCCCCACTACCATAAAGTAGCAAACTGGTTGCCGCTATATTGTGTGCAAAGAAAGGCTCTTCAAGGGGTAAGCGAGTCTCACTTTTTTGCCAATTAGCATGCTCTGTATCACCAAGAATATTGCCCACCTTGGCATATCCCGGCGGCGGAGTCTCATGTTGACTCAACACACATTGTCCTAAATGCAGACCTAAATTACGCGCCAGTTTGTGATGAGTCACACTGTGATCTTTTAATTGTGTCGAACCAATAGATTGAGCATTTAACTCCCCCTTTAAAATAACATCACCATTAAATTGCGTGAGCCCGTCAACCGTTAGTGTCTCTTTAAGGGTTAATGCGCCTGTCATCACACCACCACTTCGACGCAAAAATGCTTCCCATTTAACGGCTGGCATAAACGCCTTACGCCAATCTTTTTGTAACCAGACAGCGCCATTTCGCCGCTCAAAAGCGGCGACGCCTTGATGAATTGCGCGCTGCTCAAAGGGGAATAACCAAGTATTTTCTTTTACTTCTATTTTATCTTTTAAAGCACGAGTTGGAATAAGCCAGTAATCACCACGGCAATAAAATGCATCGGGTTTAAAGCTTATCTTAAGGCGATCATCAATATTCAGCTCAATCCCCGTCTCATTGGCTGTTAGCGAATGAATAGCCGTATGCCAATGCATTAATTTAACGGGAGTCGCCTTTTGATTAATCTTTCCACTGTAACTCACAATCCCTTGAGCAAGATCGACTTCAGTCACAATAAGCAGTGTATTGCTCTTGTGAACACTATTACCTTCACTGTCTAATAACGAAAAATAACTACCTGAAACTAAGGGGTTATTACTGCGTTCAAGACCTAACACTTTGATACTATCATGACTCGATTGCGTCACGGCATAGGACAGCGCACTATTATCTCCACTCCAAACAACACAAAGCGTCTTGTTAGCCGTTAAATCGCTATCTTCAACGATTTGCACTCGGTATAACGTACTTTTAAACGACGCTCTTTGCGCTAATGCATTGACCTTAATCTGCCCCACTCGTTTTCTTAAGGCTTGAAAACTAGCCCATTGTGATGCTAAGCCTGATAGGCTTTCAACATTTGAGCCATCAGGAAAACGTTTTATCCTCAATTGCGTTTGCATACGAACCGAAGTATCGACTCCCCTTAATCCCGGCTCCAATAGTTCAGGATCATCAACCGCTGAAATTAAACTTTGATGCATCTCAAGGTAGGTCATAAAACACCCCTCATCTTGAGAGTTTATGAAGAAGTCAACCCCATGACCTTGCTCAGCCATCACGCCATCTAAATACACTCGACCTGCACTAAAAGACAACCTTGAAGCCAACCAAGTCGGCGCATTTTCACTCACTCCCGCGCCTAATAAACCATGATTACCCTGCCCAGAAATATCACGACAAAGCGCCCCTTGACCTTCTGTACAAGGCCACCAAGCTTGAAGCCCTATTTCTCCCACCGTTCGATGCATAAAAGCATTAACAGCCAATTCTTTTGCCGTTAATGCCCTTGAATAAATCGCCATATCATACAAACACCCTTTCATATTACGTCGTGGTATGCGCGCTTCTAATCCCGCACCAATGGATATTGTGCCCGCCTCTAATACTCCCAATCTAGGCGACATTTCACATAAGACTTCTTGGCTATCAATATACAAACAAAGACTGGCGCCATTAAAAGTCACTGCCAATTGTTGCTCTGTATCAAACTTAAGCGCAATATCACTGGTTAAGGTTTCCACTTCGACACGGGTCTCTGTGGCTATGGTGCGTTGCAAATAAGGAAAACCTTCTGCTGACACGCCCAGAGTGATCCCCGTTTCAATATCAAACTCAGCTAAGGTACTCCACTGACTAAAAATGATGGCATCATGTTCCGTTTGCAGCAAAGACAGTGACGCTAAAATACTAAAGTGTTTTCCTGATGAGAAATCGATACTTTGATTCTCTATAAATAAAAAATCCTTTTTACCATCAAACCTGAGTCCACCACGCACTCTAGGTGTAAATGCAGGATTATTCACAGGGTAGGCCACTTCCCCTACAAGATCACTCACCAATAATTGCGACTCTCGACTGGCAATAGATTGCATCTCATTCCAATCAGCATCGAGTAATACTCGCCCCTGTTGCATCAATACCTTTGAATAGTTTTTTGCTGGGTCAAAAGTAAACCTTGAGAAATCTCCGCTCATAATATTTTTTAATCCATATAGTCAGTTTGCACTTCCATTCCAAGAGGAAGAAATCGGTCAAATTGGTTTTTAATATTCTGCTCTTTTCTACGAATAAATTGCTGATTAAACACCCCCATTTCTTCACCATTATCCGCCCCTGTTAACACAGATTGATCTGTGCCATAGGTTAAGACCAAAAACGCTGCATCGAAATAACGTGTTGAGGCAAACTGCACACCATGTCGCCCTATCATGGCATCGGTAACCACTTGCTCTGTTTGCGCACCATGGGGCAGCACTAACACACGAAAATAGGAATAAGCCAGCTTAACCCTATTGGGGTTAATCAAACTAAAAGTACCGTCAATCACACTATTGCAGACTACATCAAGGCGATAACAAGTGATATCACCGATCACAGTACTATTGTGACAACGAAAGGCGCGAACCGTGGAAGGGGATGCACAGATTACTGCCGAGTTATTAAGCTGGTAATGGGCATGTTTCATCAACTTGTGGGTCACTATCAATCCATTTTCAACCTTAATTTGCGCTAATCGGCGATCCCCCTCTTGCTTTGAAGGAAGAGAAAGCCACAGAATATCAGCCAATAAACTGCTATCTTTGAGCTGTATATCCACATTATTGTCAATACAAATTTGTCCGTATACCCTCATTCCATTCAATATTAACTGTGCGGGAGTATCACCAGTGTTACTCACTTCAATGGTGCCCGATAATGTGGGACACACATAATCTTCAGCCACTAAGGTGACATTCTCCCCTTTTAAATCAATTTTCAAGGATTGAGTTAATCCATAATGGGCGTTAATGGCAAAAGCCACCTGAAGCGATTTGGCCCCTTTTGAAGAAGGTGCCTCATTCGGAGTGACAATGGGTTTTGTCACCAAGGCTTCACTTAACTGGCCTTCTTTCGGATAAAGCGCCAATAACCTTTTTAAAGGGGTGATCTTTGCATTGGCGCCTCGATAACGGGGGGATGCGCCAAAAAAACCATTATGCAAATAATGATATGAAACAAGGAGTCGCCCGTTTAATTTTTCATCAAGCAGCAATACACGCCCTAAAGCGGGATCAAATAATAATCGCGCATTTTTTCCATCATTCTTTTGCCAAGCAGATAAATCGGTGATCACTATGTCGCTATCGGCAAGCTGAGTCATTTGATTGATTGAGGGATCCCATTCAAAAAAAGTCACACAAGCCTTTACCCCATCATCATAGTTATTGTGCACAATAGCATAGGGATATTCTTGGGCCGTTTGAGTCGTATCAAGACTCCCTAAGCGCTTAGGTTGATGACATAATGGCCACACTTCATCGTGTCGACCTAATGTCCAGCCATTATCAATATGAGGGGCGGCAAACAATTGGCTATGAACTAAGCTCACCGCTTGCCGTCTCCATAAATAAACCTGTAACACTTGCGGACTGAGCACTCCCCTTTTTGCCGCGATCAATGCGGTATCCTTCCAGGTTAATTTAGGTAGACACGCCCCTTGAGAAAAAGGCGCCTCAATATTATCTTTAACACTGAAGGTCTTTGTCACCAATTGAGGATCGCGTTCTGTCCAGCTGGTCAACATTTTTTCAGTACTATTAATGCTATAACAAGCATATCCTGTGGTATCGTGCACACTATTATTAAAGGTTGTGACACTGCCAGAGCGTCGTTGATACGCCAAATAATTGGCCACATAACGCCTTTGAATGGCAAACACAGATTCAGAATCGAGATCCCTCACATTCACTAAATCGGCAATATAAGGAATACGCTCATTCTCACAGGTTTCAATAAACCAGTTTTGATATAAGAGCATCATATTTTCATCAAGCTTGTCTTGCCCCGTTTGCAATACCGCCATTAAGGCTCGAAAAGATTGCCGATGATCAAAGTCTCGCTCTCGGTATGTTAGTGGTAATAATCGATACAATTGCTCATTCATGATCCCGCTCCCAATGAAATGGAAACTAACGTTTTCTTGGTCAGTAGACGCTCCGCCCCTAAAATCTCCCCGTTACTGCGCACAATCACGGCACTGGCTGGCAGTAATGGCATCACTTTATTCTTATTAGCCTGAACTGTGTTTTTACCGTCAATCTTGTCATCTACTAAGCTGTCATTGCCGTCAGTGTTGCCATTACCTTTGCTTGCATTAACCCTGCTTTCATCAACTAAGCTGTCATTGCTGTCAGTGTTGCCATTGTCTGCACTATCACGACTCTCAAAACCCAATTCGGTCACTAATACTCCCGATACTCCACTATGGGCCTGCAACTGAGCCGTGACATGGGCCACATCGATATCTTTGCCTAAATTATGACGATCATTTAAATAATGATCCGCTAAAGACTGACTCAGTTCATCGGCAATATTGGGGCAAGTGGCCAAATTCTTCACCCAAACCTGAGCAGACACACGAAAGACCCTCACTCGAGCCAGCACCACTTTCACCTTCACCGGGTGTGACAATATGGCGTTAATGGATGCGTTTAATGCCATGGCTAGCTGCTGCTTCTCTTTGATGGGCAAGTCTGCCGTCTCAATACAGATCACCCAAATAGGCAGATGTTCATCCATCAGTGACGTCAACGTGGCTTGAGACACTCCGGCATATTGACGAGCATGCTGCAAACAATCGTCACTGGAAATGATCACATTTTGAAAGTGTAGGGACTGAGGAGCCTTGTCTCGAATCGAACCTGTCACAACAGGATCGGCGCCTCCCACACAAGGCAAAGGATTAAAAACCGACTTGACACCAAGAGGCTTATTTCTCAATAGCTTTATTTCCCCAGCAGCGAGATTCCCCTTGGCGCCGCCGCCAAAACGATAGTGAGCAAACACATTTTCAATACCCGCTTGAGGAATACGGCCATGAATACCGTCACCAAATAAGATCTCCGTTTTACCTTGACCATTGATATTCACTTCATAGTGACGCTGATGGCTATTACTGTGTAAAATCGCAGAGGTTTGCTGCCACTTTTCAATTACCGATGAGCGGCGCTCTCGAGAGCCACTCAACCGCATCTCTATGGCTAAAAAATGCTGTAACTCGCCATTATCGTCTTGATAAAAAGTTAAGGGACTTCTGTGCAATTGATATCGCTGAAAGGGCTGACCTAAAGCTGTTGCAGCAATCAATTCTTTTTGAACGGTTTCACCATGCACAGCAGGCACAATATTGGCAAATAATTGTACTGTACTGGCATCAAAATAATGGATTAATGGAGAAGTCCATCGAATGGACATACCTTGTTCTAAGTCATCACATTCACTCACCTCAAGCAGCTCAGAACATTGGCCACTGGCTTTATCGGCTTTGAGCCAGCACACACTTATCCCTTGATTTTTTTGTACAACCAAAGTTTCATTGGCTGCGATAACCCAAGTTTTTGGCGTGATCTCAATAATAGGGTAAGCATATTCTGCATACACATTGACCTTTTTAGCATCACAGTCCAGTTGCAAATAGTAATATTCCCCCAAAGCCTGTGTCAGTAACCAATATTCTGCCCCCGCTACCTGCAAATGGGCGCTGTCATCTAATACAATACCCTTTGACACAAAACGCTTAATCAAAGCAGCGGTCAATACTGGTGTCATCAAAGCGGCCTCTTCCTGCGCTTGCGGCGTAAAACTAAACACTTTTTTGCGCGATAAAACCACCTCTTGACCATCATGAGTCGCCCCTTTTAATACCCAAGGGGCTGATGCGTCTTTCATGGGTACTTGGCTGAGCTGCAACAAGGCGCGTTTTCCCACGATAGCCACTTTATGGCCACTGGGTAGCGGAGTAAATTTACCTTTGAATGTGAATATGCTGTCACCTTGAAGCACTTGTGTTTTAACAGCAGTGGGACTTAATTCAAGAGGGAAGTTACCAGCAAAAACCCTCGTCGTTCGACGATCGAACTGAGCTAACTTTGCCTTTTGGGTTTTCACTTGTGTCACTACAGCCATCTTTCCTAGGGCCGTTTGAGTCCCCTCAAAAACACTCACAGCCGTTACCTGTTTTTGAATCCCTCTTGGACTGGATTGTTTAAGTAATAAAGTGTCACCTGCAGAAATTGAGGCCTTTTTAGTACTGAGTGGTAATAGGTTATCCCTCAGCAAAAAATCAGGCCAACGACTGGGAAGCACAGACTGAGGTTTACCGCCATATAACAAACATCCCGTTGGCAAGGCTAGCATAGAGCAGGCACTTCCAAGTCGGCTGATCTGCACTTTTTCATCATTAAAGGTAATGAAAAAATCTATCTGCTGTGTGTCATCTTGTATTAACCAAGATACCTTTTCAACTTGAGTCACAACCTTAGCTTTTTGACTGATTTTAAAGCCAATATGTTCAAATATATTATGCCAAATTGGGGATACTGCCTGTCCATGCACCAAAACTGAAAGCGCATCAGTAATCGACTGAAGCACACCAATATTCGTGACTTGCTCGCACTGCTCAACAGATTGAGACTCTGGCTCACTGTTTGGCACACTATTTAACTCACTATTTAACTCACTGTTTGACTCACCGTTTAACTCACTGTTTGGCTCACTATTTAACTTACTACTGATAGGGACAAGCAGCGCCCCTTGATTATCGACCCAGCCCCCCGTGGTTAACACTAAGCTATTTTGCTTTTTTTGAATGTAAATCGATGCTGCATTAGGCTCTTCTATCAACCAAAGCCCGTCTTTATCTCCTGTTTTTACTGTTGCAGCATCAGAGAGAGGAAAACCAAATAATAATAAATTATCAGCCCCATCATCGGGTAATTGCCCCTCTGTCAGTGCCGTTTCCCAACATTTAGGATTCGGCAAGGTATACAAGTGTGTCAGACTATCGAGCTGCCAGTGATAAGTGCTCTTTTTTGCCACATACACACCGAGATCTGTGGCCATATAAATTGTATCTTGCAGGGGTAAAAAACCATGAACGCGAGGAATGCATCTATCCAAAGTGCGTAAAATCCCCTCACTGACAGTAACTAACTCGCCTCCTAATAGTTGATAAACCTCATCATGAGTTGCAAATAATGTTGAGCGGCCTTTATCTGTTTCAATATTAATGGCGGCATACACTTGTGTGTCACGATTATGCTGACTCCAACGTTTTTCATTCTGGCTTTCAAATAAAAAGTACTTACTTAGAAAAGAAGGCACAGTATTTTTCACTTCCTCGCCTTTCTCTTCAAGGCTGTGAGTATCCACCTTGGCAAAATACAAACCTAGACTCGTCGAGGCCACAACCCACTCACCATCCGTCTGTAAGTCATGAACTTGTGCTCCCTCTGGTAGGGACTCATTGTGATAATGAAATAATCCATTGCCCATCATCCAATACCGACCTTCATCCGTCGAGTAATAAAGCCCTTTCATTGTGCCCACAAAGAGAATATGTCGCTTGCCACCATCTCGATAATTAAGGGTGATAGCCGTCAGACTCGTGATGGTCACTGCAGGTAACAACCCTGGCATACTGTGTTTCTTAGCTTCTTTGTCAAGCGGCCTGTTGCCGCGTATGACATTCCATGTTTTTGCCTCATCATAAGAGCTCAGCAAATAACCTTGACTGCCCCCTGTATAAATCACACCATCATGAAAAGTAATACAAAGCAATGTTATATCGACCCGTACATTGTTAACTTTCAGCCAAGTTTCACCCTCATCGAGGGAATAAAACATGCCTTTAGAGCCCACAGCTAAGAGTTTACCGGACAGTAATGAAACCATTGCATGCACTGTCATTTGAGGATATTGAACCACATCTTGCCAAGTCGATGTTAACGCCTTATCACGCACCGCAATGCTGCTAAAATGCTGAGTATATTTTGACTGTTCTTTGAAGGGCAATGATGACCAATCGAGTGCATCATGTCCCAAAATAGCATAGGTTTTTGGCATCAACACAAGTTGAGGATTTTGTATTTGACCTGTTTGATTAGGCGCCAACGCACTGTGCCAAATCAGCAAGACTCCGCCTTCTTTTAACTTAATGATCTCTTGTATGACAACAAAAAAATTAATTGTCTTTTCATTTAAGGTACCCGAGATCCAAATGTGGGCATGTTTCTTGATCATAAAGGCGGGTTTAACCACATGACAAAACGACGAAGAGGTCAACAAGCTTCGACTGGACACACTCGATTCACTTTGAGCCAAGTTCAATGTATTCCAATCCGGTTTGCCCACAAATGTCTCTATGGTTTCAAAGGTGATTGGCTGCCCGCCTTGAGGAATATTTTGCGCTCGAGTCCCCTTAGGGATCACATACTGCAGGCGTTGACTGTCTTGACTTAAGGTAAACGCCAACCAAGTTTTTGCCGATAGCGCATGGGGTCTTTGATAGCCAATTTCAGCCACCAGCTGCTCCACAGAAAAAGACTCTGTGGCAGTCTTTAAATACCCTTCTTGAGCAATTTTTTCTTGGTAAAAAGACAAGACTTCCAATACCGCGGCCCATGAATGATATAACCCATTGAGAAAATTGCCGTGATCGGATAAATCCACTTCAGCGAGTGGATTTTGTCCTTTGAATTTACCATCAGGATGACGATAATCCAATGTGGCCCGCTTCATGTCGATCACAAAATCAGAAAAATGGCCCGGACGGGCATTCAAAGTGCGAAGCTGAGTGCTTTTATGCTTAAAATTGCTCATCACTCTCTCCTTTCGTTAACGTAAAACTCACGTCACTTTGCCTTCCCTGACACGCAAAGCTGATCACTTGATGTGATTTAGGCACAATAACCGTTTCCACAAAAGCCTGATTATTGCTGCCGATATAGTGTGGTAAAGTTTGAAAGTCACATAATTGCACAGTCTCCACCCCTTTTATATTGAGAGTGGTTTCAAGGATCTCACTGGCATACAAAGGGGTGCCAAAACTAAAACGTTCAGGCGCCAATATTCCCTCTTGAGCATCATCACTGAAATGTAACCTTAAGCCTTGATATAAAGCGGGCATAGAATAACCCGCTTTAACTGCAATATTGACACTCATTTTAAGCAATAATGGCGTGAAGTGTTTAATCACCACTCGCTGATTTAACACTTGATATAGGGCAAACTGCTGCATTAAAAAAGGAATAACCTCATCTAAGTTCGCTTCATTTCGTGGATAAAGATAAAAATAAAAGACTGCATGACTGCCACTCCATTTTTTTTCAAAGTACACATTCTCCACGCGTTCATCAGTTAAAATCAGATCGATATAATCCTGAGCAAGTGCTAGATTAAGCCTTTGCCTATGCTGGACTGGCGCGGCGAGTTTTATTGCTTGGGCACTTTTCTTGGCCTGAAGATCCCCAACTGGGTGTAGGTTTTTGACTTCTGTAACCGCTTCGGTAACGATATTTAAATGCTCTGGCAGATACAATTGGTTGATTTTTCCCGCCGCGATTTGATGATCTTTATTTGGCGTGATGCGACAGCTGGCATAAAAATGATTAAATTTATTTGGAAAAGCACCAAACAAACCATCACCAAATCGTAATTCCGCCATGCCTTGATGTTCATCTAACACTACATGTTGAGAATTAGGTGTGCTATCGAGAAAATCGGTGACATTGGTCCAATACTGGCCCTTTAAGGCCTCATTGCTCAATGACCCAATATCAAGAGGGACTAATGATTCTACCACTTGTAATTGAGGTGTCGCCGTTGCTGACACTTGTTTAATCCCTTCACTGGCGGCTTCATTGTTAAATTGGAAAACATCCAATCGATTGCCATGTACTAAGTGAGTATGTTTGAGCTGAGCAAAATATTGGCCATTGCGCAAATACAACATAAGCTTTTCAAAGGGTAATGTTTCCCCCCTATCCACAAGTATGACATTGGCACACAAACAACTTGAATTTGCCAGCCAAGACTGGCGCAATGCATCATGAGCATACCAATTAAGTTGTGTATAAACTTGCTCAGATAAAGGATCGACCTGATAAACACCATCTTGAATGAGTCTCACCACTTGAGGTGAAGATTGCAATTGCTTGTCCATTAACGCAACCAATTGCCCTTTTTTAATGTTAATTTTTCCTTTTACTGCTAATGTTTGACAGCCTTTTGGGATCACATAATCCTGTATACCAAAATCATAAGGAATAAGGTGATTATATTCTGGTCGGCAATCGGCTTCATGCATGGCTTCAAAGACCACTTCCTTTCCCCCTTGGCGATCTTGATATTCAAAGAGGCTAAGAACTGGGCTTTGCTCATCACCGCCACAAAAAAACAAGGTACGGGGCGGCAAGATCACTGCAGTATCCACCTTTACTGTCACCCAAGCCCGCGCTGTGGTATTTTTGTCAATGGTGTAATCCAATAGCCGACAATGCCTTTGTAAAGACAAATCAAATCGCGCTGTGCTTAAATAAGCTTCGGTTGCCACCGCATCTTGTTTATAGCTCAACATGTCCCCGGTATAGGCCAACACTTCTGTCACCATTACCATCATGTCTGCGGCATTTCTATCCCGCCAATCTGGAATGTTATGAGTCAGTTCAGTTTCAATTAACTGTTTAAACGTATCATAATCTTTGGCTCTGTAATCCAGCCGTGGCACCGCAGAAACATCCGCTGCCGATAAAGGTAGCGCCGATTGTGGAGTATAATGACTTTTCACTTGTGCCGAGCTAAAGAAGGGATCGATAGCATCACTTAATAGCGTGATTTTAATCACTGCCTCACTTTGATTTGGCAGTGGCTCATCCAGTGTCAGCTGAAGATAAAACGCCTCTTCGATAAATTCGATATCAAAGGTCAGGGATTGTTTCACTCCAGCATGTAAAAGCTCAAGGATAATATTACTGGTATTCAAACGAGGCAGTGTCTTAGCAAAAGCTTCACCAGCTGCGTTGAATACAGGTTTAATAAAATACAGCTCAAGACAGGTCTCATTCTTAACAAGAATGTAATCAATGCCATTAATCACGGCATGTTGCTGAATGAGTTGGCGGCGTCGACTCAAATCGAGTGCACTCTGGGCTGAATGGCATTCACTCATCGTGTAAACACTACCTCTTTTGCCTGATCACCAACAAAAGGTAGATAACGAATAAAAATATCCAATTGGGTCTCATGAGCCGTAATATTAACCACCTGTAATTGCATCAAATGGCCAAGGTATTTTTGCAATTCAATTTGGATCATCGATTGCTTAACCGATAACATTTCAGCTTGTATCGAACCAAACACTAATAACTGTACGCCACAGCCAAATTCAGGCCTGTTCACTCTCTCTCCCGGAATAGTGAACAAAATTTGTTCCATCATATCCCTAAGGTGTTTATCATCATCCGCTTCTTGGATATGTCCATATTGATTAATTTGAAATGGAAAGCTCTTATGCATATTCTCGCTTCTCCCTGCTTATTCTGTGCTCACATCACTCAGTCTTCTCCCCTTGAAGCATCTAAGCTTTGACTGAATGGCGACCATGAATGGATCATTGTTCTTACAACACGATTTCATTTTTGATGGTGCTTTTTCTATCCATTTTTATCATGTTCCAACCATAAAAAAGCCCATTTCCCTGACATTCAATGGCGAAACGCCTTAAATGACTAAAGGCTGCTGACCATCAATGAGTAAATCACCGGTAACTTCTACCGCACCTGTAATAGCAATACCTACCGAGGTAATCTCAGTGGCCCCCACAGCGGTAACCGCACAATCTGCTCCCGCCGTCACTTCACAGGCCAGCCCTGCCGTTATTGCACAATCTAATCCCGCAGTCACCTCACAGGCTGCCCCTGCCGTTACAGCAACATCCGCACCTCCTGTGACTTCACATGCACCACCGCCCGTCACAGCCACATCTCCCCCTCCGGTCACTTCAACAGCCCCGCCCGCTGTCATAGCCACATCGGCCCCCGCCGTTATCTCTATGGCCGCCCCCGCTTCAGCTGAAATATCGGCTCCCGCTGACAACTCCATTGCCCCGCCCGCTTCAGCTGAAATATCTGCCCCAGCATTGAGCTCCATAGCAGCGCCTGCTTCAGCACTAATGTCAGCCCCTGCCGATGCTTCAATACCTTCCTCGGCAGTCAAAGTAATATCTCCTGTGGTGGCCGAAATAGTGGTGGTGGTCATATCAATGCTAGACTCAGGAATGGTGATCTGGATCCCTTCAGCATCAAACTTCATGGTACAAATATCATCCACACAATCAGGCTCAGACATTAATGTCATTCCCCCAACTTCAGGTAAGTCATTTAAAATAAAAGTATTAAATTCAGTTTTAAACACTTTCGTTTCTGGCGGAGACTCTAAAGGCACTTCACCCTCTCCCCAAAAACAGCCCACCCAAATAGGGTAATTAGGGTCGCCACCTTCAAACTCAACCCACACATTCGCACCAATGGGTGGCATGGCATAAAAACCCACTTGAGGCCCTGCATAAGGAATACAAGGCATCGCCCAGTTTGATGCATTGGCTGGCACAGAAGGCACATTAATTAATAATCGCCCCATCACCATAGGATCGACGTTATCCACTACATTTCCGCGGTATTTACCAAAAAACTTACCTCGAATATTGCCCACATTTGTATTATTCATAGGACCTTATCCATTACATTTCTGCCGTTATTACAAAAAGGGCTGGCCAAAATACTTATCGACATTTTTATTATTCATAAGATCTTATTCACCCCATTTCCGCCGTTATTACCAAAACACTTGTACCAAAAAACTTACCTCGAATATTGCCCACATTTGTATTATTCATAGGACCTTATCCATTACATTTCTGCCGTTATTACAAAAAGGGCTGGCCAAAATACTTATCGACATTTGTGCGATTCATACTAGTCATAGGACCTTATCCATCACATTTCCGCCATTCTTACAAAAAGAGCTGACCAAAAAGCTTGCCGACATTTGTGCGATTCATACTAGTCATAGGACCTTATCCATCACATTTCCGCCGTTCTTACAAAAAGTACTGACC
>NZ_CANLZC010000089.1 GCF_947495455.1 uncultured Shewanella sp.
CCCTTTTTAACGGGTCTATTTTGAATAAAGCAAAAACGTAATGGATAGGAAGTAATATGGCTAAATCACCTTATATCAATCTTGATGATACGGATAAATCGACGAATGTGGTATGGCATCAAGCCAGTGTGAGTCATAGGGAACGTGAGGCCATGAAAAACCATAAAGCGGCGGTATTATGGTTTACAGGGCTCAGTGGCTCGGGAAAATCAACCGTGGCCAATGCGGTGGATAGGTTGCTACATCAATTAGAGTGTCACACCTATGTGTTAGATGGCGATAATGTGCGTCACGGACTCAACGGTGATTTAGGTTTTTCCAATACCGATAGAGTGGAGAATATTCGCCGTATTGGCGAAGTGTCAAAGCTTTTTGTGGATGCAGGATTATTGGTATTAACGGCCTTTATCTCGCCTTTTAAAGCCGATAGAGACTTAGTGCGTAACTTGAATAAAGGCGGGCAGTTTATCGAGGTGTTTATTGATACGCCCCTTGAAGTGTGCGAGCAGCGTGATCCTAAAGGTTTATATCAAAAGGCGCGCAATGGTGAAATTAAACATTTTACGGGCATTGATTCTGCCTATGAAGCGCCAGAAAACCCAGAAATACGCGTTGAAACGGCGGGTAAAAGTATAGAGTCTTGTGCGCAGCAAGTGGTGGATTATTTGCAGGCGCAAGGTCTCATTAACGGAGTGAAGCTGTAATGTATTGCTGCGGTTAAATTTGGTAGAGCCGATAAAAAACAGTGGATTATTTACAATCTCAAGGGCTTATTCATAAGGATAAGGTGTAGTGCATTACGATATATTCAACGGCGATGCTGGATGTCTATGGTATTGCTGGAGTTAAGGTTAGCAAAGCCGACATAAGACAAGAAACCTTGAGTTATTTTCAAGTTCAAGGGTTTATTCATAAGGTAAAATTCTTAAGGATATAAGGAAAAGGTGTAGTGCATTACGATATATTCAATGGCGATGCTGATGGCATTATCGCTTTGTTGCAATTAAGGTTGGCAGAGCCCAAACAAAGTGAATTAATCACAGGCGTTAAGCGAGACATTGACCTGCTCAATCAGTTAAGTGATCTGTTACAGCCTGGTGATACGGTCACGGTACTTGATGTGTCGATGCAAAAAAATCAGCAAGGTTTAAAAATGGCACTTGAGCATGGCGTCTCAATATTTTATGCCGATCATCATCAAAGTGGTGTCATTCCTGAGGATGAACACTTAACTGCCCATATTAACCTTGATCCTAATATTTGTACCGGACTGATTGTCGATGGCTTGTTGAAGCGGCAATACCATACTTGGGCCATAGCAGCGGCTTATGGGGATAATTTAATTAAGGTGGCTGATGCTTTGTCTCTTGATGCTGGGCTCAGCGATGAGCAAGCAGAGCAACTAAAGAGCCTAGGGACTTTAATCAATTACAATGGTTATGGAAGGTGTGTTGAGGAATTACATTTTCATCCTAAGGCATTATTTGAAGCATTATTAGATTTTCCGGATCCGTTTTTATTATTTGAAGAACCAAATTCGATTTATTATCAATTAAAAGCCTTGTTTGATGAGGATTTTGCCAATGCTTTGGCCATTGCCCCTGATTATAGTAGCGACATTGTGAGTGTGTATCATTTGCCTGATGAGCCTTGGTCGAGCCGTATTAGCGGAGTGTTGGGTAATCATTTAGCCAATAGCGCGCCGAATAAGGCACATTTAGTCTTAACGAGGCAATCGGCTCATGAGGTTATAGTGTCTTTGCGTGCACCTATTAATAATAAACAAGGGGCGGTCACTGTGTGTAGCCAGTTTGCAACGGGTGGAGGGCGAGAGGCGGCGGCAGGTATTAATGCGTTATCTATGGACTGTATTGGGCAATTAATTGAAGTCACCGAAGAGTATTATCGTGCTTAACGTACTGGTTTAAGCACTATATTTTACTGGAAATGAGCAAAGCTATGCAGTCAGCTTCATTCAAAATAGAACGACGAGTTTAACGATACCAATTCTATTATATAAGTGATCTTTCAGCGGGAATTCAACATGCTGTAGGCAAGATCGTTAATTGCTCCTGCATTAACAGACAGTCCCACCCTCCATGGCGGTCGCAGATGATTGAAGCTAATAGTTATTCTCGGCTTGGGTTCAAACGTCGCTCTACCTCCCTGAACTGATGTTTACGGATGAACAAATGTCGTGCTCACATGGATGTGAATGAACGACCATGAGGTCGTATATCGAAAGCAGCTAAGTCACATAAAGTATGTTGAAACCCGCACACAGTGAGCTTCTCAGACATTCCACTTCTGCGTTGCATTCATTTGAAAGGGGATCACCATTACAGCATAAATGCGCCTTGAATTGAAAAGCCTGAGAAACTCTGAATTGATCATCTATATAATGGAATTGGTATTACTTTCATGTTCATCTTATTTTGTTTTCATCTTTTATCCCATTCCCATCTTTTTTCCTATTCCTAATAAGTGACGTTTTTAAATCAGGCAGATTAGCATTTTATCATTTAAAATTGAGTAAGCTGAAAAGTGTTTTATTGATGAGAAAATGTGAATGGCTGTGGTTTGCAAGTGCATTAAGAAAAGGAATTTAATATGAACAGTGTCATCGAAGAGATTTACCAATCTGGCGCCGTAAAAGATAATAAAGGCAATGAGTATACTTTACATTCGGGAGTAGATAGACTCGAAGGGGATTTTCTTCATCGTCTTATCGATTCTGATGATAGTATTCGTAAGACCTTAGAAATAGGCTGTGCTTATGGCTTGTCTTCATTGCACATATGCTCAGCCTTAAAAGGTCGAGAAGGCGCTGAGCATAAAATTGTTGATCCCTTTCAGCATAAACAGTGGCACGGTATTGGGACTGAAAATTTAAAGCGGGCGGAATGTGACTTTTTTGAATTAATAGAAAAACCCTCTGAATTGGCTTTACCTGCATTGGTTGACAGTGAAGCCGGCACGTTTGATATGGTGTTTATCGATGGTTGGCATACTTTTGACCATACTTTAGTGGATCTTTTCTACGCTAATAGGTTGATTAAAGTGGGTGGATATATTGTTATTGATGATTGTTTATGGGCATCGGTGGCTAAAGCCGTTTCTTATGTTGAAAGGTATCCTGCTTATGAATTACATGAGCAATCAGCCTCTACTCAGTCTTATAAGCGCAGTATTGCTGATTTTATTAGAACAGTATTGCCTGCTCAAGTTGCAGGCTACATTTTGCCGAGATATTTATATGATAAATTTTATGTGAGAACCTTATATTCAAGTATGGTTGCGCTAAAAAAAGTCAAAGAAGATGAGCGTAATTGGGATTGGTATCAATCTTTTTAAACGTGATGCTTATTCTTAAAATCCAAGATTTAATGATATGTATCAAGTTGGCTGAAAGCGAGTAATAAAGGTTTCTATATGGGTAAAGGCATCTTTATTACTCGGCTCCCAAAAATGTGCTTGGGCTTCTTGATATGATTTTTGATAGGGACTACAACAGACAAATGATATTTCCCCCCTTTTTTCTGCATTATCTTCTTGTTTGCCCTTTGTAATGGCTTCAAACAGTGTTTCAAAAGTCTGATATTCTGGTCCCACTTTTGATATTTTCTCTACATAATCATAGTTATCGCGGCATTGCTCTTGATAGTTGGCTTTATCGAATCGATAAAAAATAATAGGGACTTGATATTGAAAGACGTCAATAAAAAGTGATGAATAATCAGTAATTAATAAATCAATCTCTTGAAGCATAGGGTAGACATCTTCCCATTGAGAAATATCAATAATATGGGGATGATGATCATATTCTGAGGCTAAATGTGCTTCATTGGGATGTAGCCTGAGTAGAAAAAGTGATTGTGTGTGAACAAGGTATTCTGACAGTGCCTGCCAATTGAAGGCATCTTGATATGGGTTGGTATCGCTAAGGTTATCTCGCCATGATGGCGTATAAAGAATGAGCTTGCTATGAGGGCTGAGTCTCGTTTTCATCATATGGAAAATAGTTTGTTTGGATTGTTTTTGTTTTGGGTATCTGGCATGGAAGTCCGTTCTGGGATAACCACTGCGTAGCAAGGCTTGTGGGGGAAGTCTAAAGGCGCTACTGAAAATAGTATCTGTTAATTGACTGGGGCTTAGCATGACATCTGGTTGAGTATATTGTTGGTGGTGCAAAAGAGATTGAAGTGGAGAGGATGTATTTTCTTTGGGGTTAAATACATGAGATAAGGGGCCATTGATAATATCAAATTCAATGCGTTTTATTGGTGTGCCATGCCAAAGGTTGATTTTGACGGCACCGTTGGCGAAATATTGATTTACATCACCGATATAACTGTTATAAAAATAATATTTAGCAGTGAGAGCATGATATATGCCTAGTAATGACCAACGGTAATAAGCTTCCATTCCTTGTTGATTGAGCTTGTTTATGAGTAACTTATCGCCGCTAATCCAAATGCTGCGAATAAAGTGTGTTTGTTGCCAATGCAGGTATAAATATTTTGCATTATCACTTAATCGATTTTTGTAGCTGCCTAAGACGGCTTTTCCCCCATCCCTAGGTGCTAGTCTTGATAATTGATATATGCACTTTGTTAATACTCCTTTTAATAAAGCACTTATCATTTTATTCCTGCTGGATAGACCTATTCATTCATCTATTGAGTGTAGCTTCAATCATTTGCGACCGCCAGATATGGTGGTAATGCATGAAGCAATTAACGACCTTGCCTACAGCATGTTGAACTCCCGCTAAAAGATCACTTATATAATGGAATGGGTATTCACCATAGCTCCCCAAACAAGAGATAAGTATTTGGCCTTTCCTTGAGTGTTTTCAAAACATTTTTCGATTAAACTTTTTTCTTCGTCAGGGGCATTGGGATCGATGAAGAGTTGAACTGGACCGAGTATGCCATATTTTGTTTCATAGACTGTGTCTTTTTTATATGCCTCAAGGCTGGATTTAGGTGCATGGCCAAATAAATCAAGTTGACCTGTTATGACGTAAATCAGTTGTGGTGTTCG
Organism: uncultured Shewanella sp.; assembly: GCF_947495455.1. Taxonomy (GTDB): domain Bacteria; phylum Pseudomonadota; class Gammaproteobacteria; order Enterobacterales; family Shewanellaceae; genus Shewanella. Next base: position 5,047 of record NZ_CANLZC010000089.1, read on the forward strand.
AGAGAGTAAAGGTGAGGATAACGCCCATCGATAACTGTTTAACTTTTTTCCTTTATTGTCAATTAATGTTTGCTTTATGAGTGTTTTTTTTGAGTTTGACAGCAAAGTTAATAAGAAAAAAACAGGTAATAATAAGCCTGAAACCAATAATGCGATTAAAGCGATTATACGGGATAAATAGGAGACTTTTTTGACCTTTTCTTTTGGCGTATTACGTGTAATAAGGACAGGATCAGTAATACGGATACAAGAATTGTTTTTTGGAGAAATCAGTAAATCTTGGCAAATCATGGCCTCGTTTGCTTTTAAACGTGGGCCAACATAAGTATTGGGAAAAATAACACTGTTTTCTATTTCACACTTAGGTTCAATGAGGCAATTAGAGCCGATCACAACAGTTTTTTTTAGCTCAACCGAAGGGGCCATTTGGGTTGAGGCGCCGATGATGCCATTGGCATTTTGTGTATGGACTAAATTGGGGTCGGTTTTTGTCCCTATGTAAAAGCCTTTATTATTTTGATTGCGGCTAACAAATTTTCTGCCCATTGGTGTGATGTCAGGCACGGTTAAATTAGCAATATTGAGATTGGCTTGCATGATCGAATGAAAGCTATTTAACATGTAGCAATGGCCATGTAAAACTTGAGTCACACTGGGTTGAGTCGATTGATAAATACTTTCTTCGATAGCTTCATTTTGATGATTAAGGGGCCAATTAATGTCATTGGTAAAGTGCTGAGCGGCGGGCAGTAAGATTAATCCTGCCTTTTGATTATTCATTTTGGCTTGTATGAAAGCTTGGGGAATGTTTTTACTAAAATGAATGAATTTTTTTATGCAAGGACTTCTTAACATATCGCCACGGATCAGCAACAGGGACTCATTGATATCGATAGACATCTTTTTAAGAATAGATTCAGAAGATTCTTGAGATTGACTGAGAAAATAGTCTATATTTAGCCCCCATTTCTCACCATTTTTGACATGGTCTCGAATGGCGTCGACATGGTCTGAAACGACAAGTTTAATGTCGTTGATATCACTATGGAATAAGTCTTCCAAAGTATAATCAATCACAGCTTTATTGCCTATTGGTAACAAAGCTGGGCAATAGTATTCGTTCAGTGGAGCAATTTCATTACCGTGACGGTTTGCAAAAATAATGGCTTTCATAATAGAGCTTCCTTATTGTTTAGTACGCACCACGTGAAAATATGACAGCAGGTATGGTTTTGATGATTAACCATAAATCTGCGAGTAAAGATTGTTCATAAAGATAATTAGTATCCAGCTCGACTTGCTGTTCAAAAGGAATATGTGAACGGCCTGATACTTGCCAAATACAAGTGATCCCAGGTTTAACTGTCAGCCTTTGTCTATGGGTCAGGTTGTATTGTTCGACTTCTGTGAGTAAGGCTGGCCTTGGGCCGACAATTGACATCTCTCCTTTTAATACATTCCAAAGTTGTGGCAATTCGTCGATGGAGGTTTTACGGATAATTTTGCCAAAAAAAGTGATCCTTGGATCTTGTTTCATTTTAAATAGCACGCCACCTTGCATTTCATTTTTGAGTGTTTTGAGCCGTTCATCGGCATCTTGATACATAGAACGGAACTTCCACATAGTGAACGCTTGGTTGTCTTTACCTGCTCTTTGTTGCGAAAATAACACTTTGCCGGGTGATTCAAGGCGAATGAGGATAGCCGTTATCAATAACAATGGGCTGAATATGACCAGGGCACTACAAGCCACAAGAATATCGAGTGTACGTTTACTGAATTGACTTAACTGTTGAGCAATTTGATGACGTGAGCGGCTGACTTTGGCTCTTTTAGGATTGAAATCGATATTAATAATAGATTGCTCATGTTTTTTTAGGTTAAGTTTTGCTGCTTTAATTTTAATGGCTTGACGACGTCTAAAGAGGGTTGTTTCTTGCCATGCTCTAAGTAGAAATAATGGATTACCGATAATATAGCGCTTCCACATGCGCTTAGGTTCTTGCTTTAATCGATAAACCCACTCCATGCCCAGTTGTCTTACCCAAAAAGGGGCACGTTTGACCTTATTAGAATAAAAATCAAAGAGGCCACCGACGCCGATAGCGACGCCGACCTTGAGTTGTGATTGAAATCTTTGAATCCATAATTCTTGTGTCGGTACTCCCATTGCAACTAATAATACAGCGGCACCTGATTGATTGATTTTGTGAATGACTTGTTCATGTGTTGCTGTGTTATTTTTAAAGTAAAAACCATCTTGAGTGCCAGCGATGATTAATTCCGGATAACGTTTTTGCATATTTTTTGCGGTAGTTTCTGCAATACCTGGTGCGCCACCCAGTAAGAAAAGGGGTAATTGCTTCGCGGCTAATTGTTCACATAAATGTGGAAACATGTCCGTGCCATTTAAATTGTCTTGAAGTGCAACACCTTTCCACATTGATGCAAGCCGTACACCAATTCCGTCGGCATAGATCCCTTGGCACTTTTGTAGGCATTGTCTGTACTTCGCATTATGAATGCTAATGTTAAAGCAGTCTGCATTAACAAAGGCGAGTTGTTGAGTATCTTTTGAAGGGGTTTTAGCATAGGAAATAACATTATCAATTAATTCATGCATTTTGATATTAATAAGGTCAATACCAAATAATGACAGTTTAGGAATCGCCTGTTTGGGATGGTTAGTCATGGCATTGAGTAATGCGTAAATAAAGCATGTTCTTGCTAACGCGCAGCAATAGGCTGTGATGCTTCTGTATGCTTGCTTCATGGTTTTTTTCTCAGAATCAGCATTGACACCCATAATTTTATTGACACTGTAAAATGACATTAAGCCAGGCTTATTGGTGAGATTCGGTGCGGGCTCAAAGTTAAAAGAGAATTTATGACCGAGCAAACTAATATCGCCAATTAATAGGTTGATTAATTGTGGTAAGCGTTTACATCGACTCTCTCCAATGAATTGATAAAGTGCCGTTTCTTTGTTTTTCAAGCCGTGTATATAAACTAATTCGATACATTGACCATATTGCCACTTTATTTTGAACATGAGTACAATCATTAGCGGAGAACAAATAAGCAGTAAACAGGTCGCCGTGATGATGTCAATCATTCGACTGACATAAATGACTCGCTTAGGGACAGTATTGACTAATTCCATGTTGACTCCTTTGATGCATTTCATCCTGCTGGAGTACTATTAAGCATATAATATGCCAATATTTAAGTGTATGTTTATAATGTGTTTTATATTATTGTGGCGCTTTATATAGATTCAATAGAAGGATTTTTGCGTTTTGCATTGCAGTTTGCGATGGAAGTTTATTTGGCTGATAAAAGATGATCTACCTTGTCTTTTGTTCATTGGTTTTCTTGTTTTATTTTATATTTTTGAATGCGACCAATACAATAATGACCTGCTCTTTCAATGGGTTTGTATAGACTCAAAGGGATTAAATAGAGTAAGTAGGCGGCGGTGAAAGTGGCCAGTGTTCTACCTGCTTCATTTTTCATAATAGCGGGTGAAAGCGTAAGCGCTCGATTGATGAATTGCACTGCCGTTTTACCGTCGTGGCAGCGTATGGCTTGACGGGCTAAATACCTGAGTTGGTAGGCTCTGGCTTGATCTTCTGCATTTTTAAGTAAGTTAGGCGCATATTGACGTGCTTTTTTGATCATTTTTTCCCATGAGGCCAGTTGTTTGTCAAAATTTGACGACAAGCCTTGATTGTTTAAACGATAATAGGTGAGAGGAGAAGCGAGGCCTTCTATTTGCCATTGCGTGGTGGCGATAATTCTGAGCCAGCACTCAATATCTTCTGATTGTCTAAATGATTCATCAAAATAGCACCATTGCTCTGGACTGTGGACCTCTGATTTAAACGCAACTTCATCAAATGTTTGTTTTCGTATGACGGGTGCAGAGCCATTACCGACGGGATTGCGACACAGCAGATGGGCGGCATCAATGTGTGTTAATTTGGGCATTTGATAGATGTTTAATCTATTGCCTTCAAAATCCATAAATGCTGAACGAGAAAAGCTAATACCGATGTGAGGCTGTTTATCAAGATGGGCAACATGAGCATGCAATTTGTGTGAATGCCATGCATCATCGGAATCAAGAAAGGCTAAATATTCACCTTTAGCGTGGCGGATCCCAGTATTTCTTGCAGCGGCAAGGCCTTTATTCACCTCATGATTGATGATAACAAGACGTTCATCAGTAAATGTTTGACACAAGGATAAGCTATTATCTGTGGCGCAATCATTAATGATAAGTAATTCAAAATCACTGAAGTCTTGATTTAATACAGATGTGATGGCTTCACAGACAAAACTTGCGACATTGTATACAGGCATAATGACTGAAACTTTAGGTACCATTTGAGATCTCCTGATTGATCTTGGTGGCTTGATGTTTTTTACTTTGAAAAATAAGAAAAGCAGTGAAACTTGGCATGGTTAAGGCGTAGCACAATAAGCTGCCTAGAGCGATACCTTGTAGCCCCCAAATACTGGACACACTAATGGAGAGTATGAGTAAAACGGTGAGTGTAATATTGGCTTGTAAATTGAGTTTAATCTGGTTGGTACTTAATAAATATTGACTCGCCGCTTCGCCCAATGGCCTGACTAAGCCACTCAAGCACAAAAGAACAAAAATAGGTAATGCTCCTGCTGTGATCCATTTTTCTCCATATAACAAAGGTAAGTACCAAGGGGATAGGGCGGTTTGCAATGTTATGATAGGGAGTGTTAGCAGCATAATAAATTTTAATGAATGGCGAAATTTTTGCTCTAAACTTTCTTGACTTGGCTGGCAAAGGTGAGAATAGAGGGCGGTGCCATAACTTTGAATGAGGCCAAGGCTTATTCCTAAACTGGCATTAAACGCAAAAAAATAAATACCTAAGGCTTCGACGCCTAAGAAGTAACCCACTAATAGATAATCAATATTTTGCCTTAGGGCTAAAGTGATATCACTTAAGCTCACCGAAACACCAAAGGTTAGTATCGATTTTAAAGTGTAGGCTGGATGTTTCTCAGCTTGGGGTTTGATACCAAGCGGTTGAGTTTGACTGCTTGTGTATAAAGGCAAAGGGTTTTGATATCGGTGGATCCCCAGCCAAATAAAAGTGATGAGCACTTTTGGAATAATAATGGCCCAAATGCCCAGTCCTGCTAATGCCAATGTTGCAGTTAAAACGCCATCCGCTATGGTTTGCCATAAAATGGCTCTACCGACAATACGCATTCGGTTTTGGCGAAGGTTTAAGGCAACATGTCTCATACCAAAAGGCAGTAATAAATAGCTTGAAGCCATTAAAATCATAGGGAATATAATGGCACTTTCTTGGTAGTAATAGGCTAAAGGGAAACTGAGAAAGCTCATGATTGCAAATGCGATAACACTTGCCACCCAATTGATTTTATTAGCGTGACTGAGCGATTGAATAAAGTCACTTTCACTCATTTTGACTAAAGGTGCCGTTGTGAGTCGTCTAATAGGAGTGCTGATTAACTCAAAACTGGTGAGAATAATAGCGATTTCACCAAAGTTCTCGGGGGTGAGTAGTCGTGCGATAATGATACTGGAAATTAATCGAACAAACCGTCCGATGACTTGTGCTGAACCTAACCAGAATAGGCTTTTACCCAGTATTTTGTGACTACTCGTCTGTACGTTTGCGGGCCACTTCATTCCTTTAAACATGTTACTCTCTAATAGTTACTTTCTAATAGTTACTTTCTAATAGTTAATACAGGGGATGTATAAGTTAATTGGGTTTTGCTCGGGCCTGTTGACCTTTTCTGGTTAAATGATGCTCGAGATGCCCCTGTTTCCATCGCGGTGGAAGGAGTGACGCTTAGTGACCTAGAAATCATCACCAAAGTTCTACAGACCCTATGTAATATAATATTAGTTGGTTATTCATTTTCTTTATCGATTAATGCTTGTTTTTTACTCACAGCCTGTTGATGAAGCTGTTTATGTGCAATACCGATAATGATTAATCCTGGCCAATAAAGATAAGCGAGTGTTTCTAAATTCTCACCAAATGTGTATAAAAAGAGTTGCAGTAAAAAAGCGAATGCCACTTTGCCTATGACTGAGTGAAATATCGAAGTGATAAGTAAAAAAGCGCTTGCGAGCATGGGAATAGCTAAAGCAAAAGCGCCCACGATACCTTTGACAAAGAGCAGGCCATACCAAGTATGATGGGTACCTATCGGCATGTATTCTACTAAGTGTGGCCCTTTTTCGACAATGCCATGACCCCAGACTACAGCTTCATTGGCCCAACGTTGAACAGCAATATCGCCTAAGTGTTTTCTCACTCGAGTTGAACCGGCTCGTGCGGCTTTGATGGCGCCTAACAGTTGCTCTAGTTTATCAAGTATAGTGCTGCCAAAAATGCCTAAGAGCAGTAGCGAAGGACTGGCAATAAAATAAAGATAAGGTGATTTATGCCATTTAATCACGCTAAAATAGAAGATTAAGATAAAGTAACAAGCAAGTGCGAGCCGAGATTGTGAGACTAAAATCATCAGTAAACTGCCAATATAGCCGCACCAGCGATAGCTGCCACTTTTTTCTTGAGTGGCAAAGATAAAAAACATATTGGCTAACATACCTAAAGCGGGTGCCCAAGGGGTAAAGAGTCGCCATCTTGGCGTGCCGCTGCCGGGATCGATTTCATACAGTGTGACGGTGAAATATTCAGGTCCTGAACCGCCTAAAATGCGTAAAGGGGAAGTGTATAAGGTAGCAGGCAGTTTTAATACCCAAGCGAGAATAAAAAAGGGTAATAAAATTAATGTATGCTTGCAGACAATGCAGGTTGCACGATAAAGTAATTCAGGCCGTATGTTTAATGAGCCTAATAAGGGAAAAAGGGCGATTAAGGCCCAGCCTTTGGCCCATCCTATACTGGATTTAATGAGTTTGAGTATGCCCAGTTGATAATCTAAATGGCCGACGATGAGTGCAATTAACATGACAAACATGCCTATACACCAGATCTGTTGAGCTAAACAAAAGGTAAAGCGTTTATCGTTAAAGATGATTCTTTTAAGCATTCTTAGGAATAAAATCCAGCCAATAACGGGAGCGATTAAGTACATGGCACCGATTAACCAAAAAGCATAAGTCCAAATGATGCTGTGCCAGACTACTTGCTCGTCAAAATTTTTCGGAGAATAGGCTTGCGGATCCATAGCAGGCTTAATCCTATTAATATAAATACCGTTGATGCCATACCGCCAACCAGAGTCAATAGTGTAGGCAGTTTATTTGGACTATAAGGAAAAGAGGGGGGTTCGAGTAACTGAACTAAGGGGTAGGCTGAGTAAATATCGGCTTTACCTACATCCATTTTGGCTAATGCAGATGTAAAAACGGCGGTAGCCACTTGATGCTCTCTTTGCAAATCATTTAATTTCGCCATCTCATCATTGTTATCAATCAGCTTTTTATCCCACATTTTGATTTGACTTGTTAAGGAATTTAGCTCTTGTTCTAGGCCTTCAGACTCTGTTGTTAAGGTGAGTAATTGCTGTATTAACCGTCCTCGAGCATTATTGTTATCAGCGGAGAGCATAAGAATGAATTTATCTTCTTGAAAGCCTAATAAGCTTTGGCTACGCTGTCTTAATGCTTTTAAAATAGAGGCTTGCTGGCTTTTTTGATTGGTCACTTTGGGGTGTAACTCGCCATGGTGACCACTTAATTCCGCCAGATTTGCGGAAACTTCAGCATAGCTGACCAGTAATTGTTTGTAGAGCTGGTCATTTTTTAACTTTAATAAATCAGCAGCTTGTTGAGTGGTTAAGGATAAATGTGTTTCCAGTAACTTGATCCTGGCCTTTAGGCCTATGACTTTGGCTTTTAAGTTAACCTGATGATGCCTTAATCGCTCGACTGTCAGGGCAGACTCTTTAAATTGCTCAGGAGAGATGAGTCCAGCCTGTGTTTGAAATGCTAATATTTTATTATGACTGTCGCCCACTTTACTCACAAAACCATCCATACCTAGCTTGATGCTATTTTCTCTTTGTTTGACTTCATCTGTGCGTAATGTGCTGAGTAATGCTTGTAAGCTATTATAATGAGCCCAAGCTTTTTTTTGCGCGAGTTCGGGGCTAGGGGCACTAATGCTAAAATGCATAATACCAGTTTGGCTGGGAAGCTTTTGTTTGGGTTTCCCCACTTCTGAAGGGTGAAGGTTTAATTGTTTTGCTGCCGCATTTAAGATTGTCGAGGTATTGGCAATGGCTTTGTAATTTTCTCGCGGATCGATAGCGGAATTTGAATAAGGGGAACTGGAAGAACTACTGGCTTGACCGACACTTTCAAGGTTGACATTAGCCCCTGCGCCTGGACCGGGTAAAATGAGGGTCCATTGACTGACATAGCTGTCAGGAATGAAACTGATAATAGCGATAACGATGACCCATATGATTGCCAGTGATATTGCTGCAGTTTGAATATACACATGTCTTCGATGTATACGAGACATATTACTGCCATTAATGAGGGCATCTTTAATCCATAAAAATGTACGAGATTTATGCTGTGAACTTTGGAGCTTTTTTTTCATGTTCCTTTGCTCCCAATCCATTCTAATAAGGAAGCTGGAATGATAACTTCGGTGATTGTTCGAACAATTTCTCTGAAATTAGTGACACGAGAATCGTAGCAAGCAATGCTGTCACTGGGTAAAAGTACTGGGTTCATGCCCGGAATCCAAGCATGGGTAATTAAGGTGCTGATGGCGCGCTCTATGACATCGATCTCTTTGGTGAGTGGGTTTTTAGTGACAAGAATAATATGACGATCGGCATTGGTTGATTGTGCTCCCCCCACACAATTTCCTGCTACCGCAGCGCCAAGTAGACGTATACCGTATGGGAAACGCGTTGCTTGTGTATCTAATGCCGATTGGGAGTTACTGCTTGCCGGTACGGTAAGGTTAGAGATAAATACTCTTATCCCTGGAACGGTGATTTGGGAAGGCCTAACAAGCTCTTCGTCAAAATAATAATGTTCAGGAACATGAACATGATCGTTTTTAATTAAAGGGAAATAGGGGACGGGTGATCCAGTGATGACCCCTGACATATCAAAATAGTAAGTATGTAGGCCACGAGTGACACTGATTTTACTGGTATCGGCATTAGGACTGATGCCACCTGATGATTTTAATGCCTGAGCTATGCTTCTTTTTGAAGCATGATCGCCAGTATGTATATTTGAATCGTCCATGGCATCAATTTCTGATGTTCGATTAATTTGATGCTGCCCTGGTTCAAATACGGCACCTGATACAGTAATTTCAATGGGTGCCCAGCGTATGGGGGTAATGCTTATTCTCACATTATCGAAGTGAATTAACTTTTCATTGATTAATATTTGCTTTATCTCTCTTTTTAATTGGTTAATGGTTTTTTTATAGGCGTAAATGGGGTGTAAGTAGGGAAGATAAATATAACCACTGGTATCGATTTCCACTTTGGCACTGAACTCTTCGGCATTTAACATTTTGATATTGAGTCTATCGCCGGTTGACAGCAGGTGGTGTTGTCGCAAAGGAGGCTGAAGTGTGCTATTGAGATTACGTTGTGCACTGTGAGAATATTTGAGCTTGTTCCTTTGGGATTGGCGATGTGCATTTCTCAGGTAAGGAATATCATCTGCATAGTAATGGCATTCATGTACATTGACGTTATTGGCATTGGGCTCACAAATATCACTCATTTGAGGTGTTGCTGGTGTGACGCAAGCGGTTACCATAAAGCCAAGTATAATGATAGCAAAGAGAGGAAGAAGCTTGCTGCTTGATTGATAATACAGATAATGACGCCACATAAAGACTGTCTTATTAATTACTGGCTTTGGGTAAAGGACCACAAATATAGTTGATGGCTTCTGCTTGATCTTCATAAATATGGAAAACTTGATGTAATCGCGTCAGTTCAATTAATGCTCTTACGCCATCTGAAGGAGACAGTAAAACCACTTCTCCATCTTCTTCTTGCGCTTGCTTCAGAGCTGAAATTAAGACAGATAGGCCACTTGAATCAATAAATTCCACTTGATGTAAATCCATAATGAGACGGGTGACACCAGATTGTACTTGCTTAAGAATGGCGGCTCTTAATGTCGGCGTTTCTGTCATGAGCATGGCTTTGGGCAAAGTGATAATACAAGCGTTACTTTCTTTTAATGGAGTGAATTGCATTGAGCTATCCTTCTTTTTAGTCTTAATGAGATCAGTAGATCAATGTATAAGTGCATAGTTAAGTGTCGATGAATAAGGTAATAACATTTAACGTGTTTTCAATGTTTAAATATAGCTAGTCTTTTACCAATATGAGTAATTTATTTTTGTTTATTACCTCGGTTGTGCTTGTTTTCATTTTTATTCTCTATTAAGTGTTAATCGTAAATGTGTGCCTGAGACTGTAGGTTGATAATTAACGCTATCCATCCATTGACGTAATATCCATAAACCGCGTCCTGATGTTTCCTTGTTATCGGGACATTCATCTGGAATGGTTAACTGAGTAAAGTTAGCATCATCGAGAATATCGATAATGACTTCATGTGTATCACAATGGATAATGAGTATGACTTTTTTAAGGCTATCATCAGTATGTTCAATGAGGTTTGCCAACACTTCCATAATACAAGTGATGATTCGGAATGTTTGCTGCTCGTTCACATGAGGTTTTAAAAATTCATTAACTTTATTAGATACTTGAATTTGATCGATGTTCGATTTATCTAAGTTTATTTGAAGGTTAAACATAATCTTGCCTTTTCTGATTATCATGTATTGGAGAAATAATCATCATTGATATGTCATCTTGTAAAGAATGTGATTGCCATAAGGTAATGGAGTGCTGGATATGTTGAATAAGCTGCGAACCAGACAGAGCACTGGCGGCACGGCACAATTGACACAGACGTTCTTGACCAAACATACCATATTGAGGATGGACACACTCATAGAGGCCATCGGAATAAATGAGTAACTTTTGTTTTTCATTTAACGAAAAATCTTGGTAGTGGTATTGGTTTTTCTTGCTGACACCTATTGGCAATTGAGCCGCTACTTTCATAAATTGGGCATCACCTTCATTAATCATGATGGCATCAGGGTGACCCGCATTGGTTATTTTTACTGAGTATGTTTTTGTATTTAATATGCCTAGCATTAAAGTAGCAAATCGCCCCATAGATTCAGGATCTTCAAATTCCCTATTGAGTTCGTTAACAATGAGTGAGGGATCCAATTTATTCCAAGGGCAACGATCGCTAGCGAGCCTTTGTGCTAAGGTAAAGCTTTGCATCGAAGCGGCGATACCATGGCCTGTGACATCCAGTAGATAGAATCCGATGTGGTCATTATCGATATTAAAACATTGAAAAATATCCCCAGCGAGATCGGCGGCGGGTTGGAAATAGGTGGCAATTTCCCAGTGTTCATTAAGTTGTGTTGAGTGGGGCAATAGTGCTTGCTGTAATCGAGCTGCACTACTTAAATCCTGTTGAATTTGTTTAAGGTAGGCTTGTTCATTTTCAAGCATGGTTTGTAGCTGTTCATTTTTTTTTCTTAACTCTTGTTGCATAGAGACGAGACGAATAGCGGCTAATATTTTGACTTTTAATATATTTGCTCTATAGGGTTTAGCAATATAATCATCTGCTCCTGACTCTATACCAGTAATCGTATCTTCATCTTCACTGTTACTGGTTAGCATGATGATGTAAGGGGCATTGGGTCTTTTTTTGAGTTGTTGGCATAATTCTGGCCCACTCATTTTAGGCATGTGCCAATCTGTGATCACAATATCTGTCGGTGTTGAGTTTAACTTTGATAAGGCTTCTTTCCCATTCTCGGTACTGGTAATCGTTAACCCCATTGATGTCAGCAATGCTGTAAGCATGCAGCGCTGGCTCATCGAGTCTTCGACAATGAGAATAGAAATATGTTTAAAGGCTGGAACAGGATCACTGGAAGCCATTGTATTTCCGTCACCTAACTGACCTTATTTAACCATAGCAATGAATTGTCTTTTTTGTGGCTTTTCGTTCTTTTTTTTGAGTTTTTTGTGTTTTTCAATTCAGAATGTTTGTATTCGCGAAGAAGGAGGATCTTGCTTATACTGATAAAGTATCACGAGTATTACTGAGTACAATTTTTTACATTGACTTCTTACATTAACTCTTTGCTTATGGATAAGAACAAGATTGCATTATCGTGCTGAAATTGATGGATTAAGGGCTATCGCTGTTTTACCCGTTATATTATTTCATGCTGGGTTTCAACCTTTCAGCGGTGGCTTTGTTGGGGTTGATGTTTTCTTTGTGATCAGTGGCTATTTGATCACGAGTATTATTCTTACTGAACTCGATAAAGGCCATTTTAGCCTTATTACCTTCTATGAACGTCGAGCTAGGCGTATTTTACCCGCGTTATTTTTTGTGATTTTGGTTTGCACTCCTTTTGCTTGGGCATGGTTTATGCCCATGGACTTACAAGACTTTGCCCAAAGTGTCGTTGCTGTTTCAACGTTTTCATCCAACATATTATTCTGGCTTGAAAGTGATTATTTTGATACTGCTGCAGAGCTTAAGCCCTTGTTGCATACTTGGAGTCTTGCCGTTGAAGAGCAATATTATATTCTTTTCCCTCTTTTTTTAATCTGGACTTGGCGTTTAGGTTCACGTTGGATTTTGCTTTTATTATCCATCATTTTTATTGCTAGCCTGATTGCAGCACAGTGGGGAGCCTATCATGCACCAAATGCAACTTTCTACTTATTGCCTACACGTGGGTGGGAGTTGATTTTAGGCGTGTTTGCGGCTTTCTTTTTTCATCATTATAAGACGATGAATGTGGCTCAATATATTCAGAATATAATGAGCTTAGTGGGAATCGCACTTGTCATTTATGCTATTTTTTTCTTTGATGAAACGGTGCCCTTTCCAAGTGTTTATACTTTAGTGCCAACGCTGGGAACTTTGCTCATCATTTTATTTGCACAGCAAGGTACCTTTGTACATGCATTGTTGAGTGTAAAAGTGCTGGTGGGAGTGGGATTGATCAGCTACAGCGCTTATTTATGGCATCAACCTTTGTTTGCCTTTGCTAAATATTTAAGCTTCACTGAGCCTCCTTTGCTATTGATGCTGGGATTATCTATTACCTCAATTCTATTAGCTTATTTAAGTTGGCGTTTTGTAGAGATGCCCTTTAGAAATAAGCAGAAATATAATCAAAAAACGATTTTTACAGCGGCTATTGTGATGAGTAGCGCCTTTTTGGCTAGCGGTTTTTATTTCAGTATTGATGGGCGTTTTTCTGCTGATAAGCAATTAATGGTCAAGGCTTATCGAGCAGATAATCGAGTTTCACAGCTGGCCTCTTGGAATTGGCTCAAAGAAAGGACACAGAGTCAAGAATATGATGTGACGGATAATGCATTTGATCATACTATATGGTTTGACTTAAGTGATCCTAGGCAAGGTTTGTTGATTGTGGGAAATTCTCATTCAAAGGATATTTATAATGTTTTAACAAGCAGTGAGGTGGCGAATAAACACTTTCAAATTGCACGTTTTGGTACTGAACTCAATACACTTAAGGCTGATTTTTATGACACACCGAATTATCAAGCATCACATATTGTTATGTATGTCTCTCAATATAAACCTAAGGACTTAATGGTTTTTGATAAGCTGATAAAGCGTGCAATTTTAGATGGCAAGAAAATCGTCTTTGTTAAAAATATATATGAATTTGAAGAGTTTGGAAGACGTACCTATGCTGATTTTTTGTTTAATTTATTATTGGATGAAAAAGGTGAAGCGAATATTACGCGTGAAGATGCGATTAAAATTAATCAAAAACATTTCGAACAATATATGCACCGTGATAGAAAGCAACTCCATAAACAATCAGATAGTGTATTAAAAAAACTCAAACATTATTATGCAGACTTGATTGTATTAGACAGAATGGATTATGTTTGTGATAAAAAAAGTCGAATTTGCTATGCCATGGGCGAGGATTTTCAAAAGTATTTCTATGATTATGGTCACCACACACTAGAGGGCGCTGTATTTTTTGGTGATCGAGTGGATGAGGTAAATTGGCTGGCGCCTCTCATTCATTGACTTAGATTAGTATTACTCGATTTTTTGTTCGCTTCTTAAATTGGTGAGTGTGTTATTAATTAAGGTACTTGAAGTGCCTTGAGTGTAAGGAAAATAAATCACTTGGCAATTAACTGAGGTCAGCTGGTTTTCATATTCTTGCCATTTTGGCGTGTCATACCAATCGTCACCGACAAATAAAAATTGAGCGTGATTTTTCTTGGCGGCAGAGACTTTATCCATATTATTTTGTGGTATGGCCACATCGACATATTGGCAAGCTCGCACAACTTCAATGCGTTCATGATAAGGAATGACGGATGTTTTTCCTTTATACATGACCAGTTCATCTATGGTGACGCCTACGATTAATTTATCGCATATTGCTTTGGCATTTCTTAATAAATTAACGTGTCCGACATGAAATAAATCATATACTCCACTTGTATATCCTATGATCATTGCAGCACCTTTAAGTTCTCGTCAAACCAAATTTGATAGGATTGTTTCCCTTTTTCATGTTTAAAAATAGCGGTGAGGTCCACGGGAAAACCTATTTTGTTTTCATAGGCAAATTCTTGGCCTTTAAAAGGCGCGATAAGCTGCCTCAAAGGCATTTTTCCCAGTGTTTTACCCATTAATACTTGGGGAGACATTTTTACTGCTATGTTGAATGTATGAATATTCGCAAGCGGCTCTCTGCCCTCAATACCGGCGGCCATGAGTGAAAAATCCAGTCGACGAAATAAGATAGGAAGGTGGTAACGAATGAAAAACCATCTTACGGCTTCAAAGGTATTGGGAAAGGAGTGACCATTGAATAATTCGACAATATTTTGGTAAAAAAGACTGTTTTTTTCTGGTGTTGAATAGCAATAAAGTGCAATGAATTCATCAATATTAAAGTGTGGCGATGAATATGCCCATTGATAAATTCTATCATAGCCGCCAAAGAACTCATCTGCACCTTCTCCAGATAAGAGCACTTTCATTCCATCTTGCTTGGCGATGCGTGCTATTTTTGCAAGTAATACTTCATTGGGAACCGACATAGGTTCGCCGCGCAAGTGCAGTAAATCATTAAATTCATCTCTGTAGGCTTCATGTGTACAGTTTTGAATGGTTAAATTGTGGATCTGTTCCGATTTAAGGTATTTAATATCACCATCACCGATAAAACCAATACTATAATATTGATTAAACTCGCCTAATTCTTTTAATAAATGGCTGTCAATACCTCGACTGAGCAATAATCCAATTTTAGCATCTGAAATCATTCTGGATTGAATGCCTGTTAAAATGGCTGTTTTTAATTCATATTCAGTGACTTCCCTGTATTCTGCATTAAGGTGGTCAAGAGGATTAAAGTATTGACCATTGATGAGGCATGTTCCTGGTGGAAGTTGAGTGACATTTTTAAAGAAAGAACCTGAAAAGAGCGGCGCTCTTACAATTTTATACTCATCAATGGCATTAGGATTAACATTGAGTTTAAAGATTTTCTGTAAGGTATTAGGCTCTGAAGAGATAGTAATGTACTCTTCTCTTTTATAAAAAAATAAGGGTTTAACGCCAAATTTATCACGAACACAATGGATCATTTCTCCAACTTTATTGATATATACAAAGGCAAAAAAGCCATCGAGCTCATTAATGTTCAGTTTATTTTGAGCAACTAAATCACTTAATAATAATGTGTCACTGGCATAGTGAGCGTTAAAGTATTTTTTGCCTAAGTTTTTATAATTTAATATCTCACCGTTAAAAACGAGTAAACCGCCATGATCATCAAGAACGGGTTGATTGGCGGTGCTATGAATATCAATAATAGACAGCCTTGAGTGATAAGCTTGCCATTGATGAAATTGAATCAAGCCTGAGGTGTGATCAGGTCCACGAAAAGCGAGCGTTTCTTCGATGGTGTCGAGTTGGTTGGCGTTTATTAAAGGATCGTTACTAATAAATATTCCACACATAAAGTAGGCCTTTACTGGTGTCTTGTTTATCCTGTTTTCTTGTTATGGCGTTTTCTCTTATTGCTGGATCCATATAATTGGACTTTTTCGTATTGAAACAATTTAAAGCAACTAGACTTAATAATAGTCATTGTTACTCTAGTTACAATTATGATAACCAAAAAACAAATCACTTCAATAGCGGTTGTTGATGAAGTTTCTCTTTTGAATAAGGAAGTTTTAGCTGAGTTAGTTGACATGGTGGGACAGAAATCAATGTCCAAAATGTTGCAGGTTTTTCTCATTGAGTTAGAAGAGGGCTTAGCGATATTGAATCAATTTCTTGTATCAATGAAAGGTGAGGGGTTAGAGGCTGATCGAGAGGAGAATTTTAATGGGGTCGCGCTTCAGGCTCATACATTAAAAAGCTGCGCAGGCAGTTTTGGCGCGTTAGCATTATTTGAAGCCGTTAAAGGATTAGAGCAATTGGCTAAGGAAAAGAACCTTGAGCGGGTTGAACAACAAGTTGTTAAGGTGAATGAGTTGTCGCGATTAACAGAAAATGAATTGAAGCAGTATGTTATGGAAAGTGATTAGGGCCTGTTGAGTTTTGATGGTTAAATTATGTCCGAGATAAACGTGTTTTAATCGCGACGGGAGGGGTGACGCCTAGTGATCTAAGCCCTCTTTCTTTAACAAAGAGGCTCCCAACAAAGAGTAAAACACGTTTAGCCGGCTCCTACGGACAGCGTTTGTGGCTCCTTTCTACGGCGTTGTTTATGTAGAATAACTACACCACACAAGCTCTGCCTTGTATAAATAACCCACAAACTGCTGCAGAAATCATCACCAAAGATCAACAGGACCTTGTGACTGTTTATTAGGTATGAATATGCATAAAAAAAAGTCTTTTAGTGCACTTATCATTGAAGACAGCATGTCTTTGGGCGCGCTGTATACGGAATATTTAAGAGCGGAAAAAGGAAGCGTCACCCATGTCAATTATGGTAGTGATGCATTGAATGAATTAACGCAATGGCAGCCCGATATTTTGCTTTTAGATATTCAATTACCGGATATGTCTGGAATGGATATTTTATTTCATGTTCGAGAACATTATCCTGATGTGACAGTCATTATGATCACGGCCCATGTCAGTGTGGATATTGCAGTTGAGGCGATGAGGGCGGGGGCATTTGATTTTTTGATTAAGCCTTTTGATGCGAAAAGGTTGTCATTTATTGTACGTAATGCATTGAAAGAAAAAAGTTTATCTAATTTAGTCTCCAAGTATGAAAATAGTTTACCTAAAGCACACTATATGGGGTTTATTGGGGACTCTCTTTTGATGCAAGCTGTGTATCGAACTGTCAGTAATGTGGCAAACAGTAAAGCGTCAGTGTTTATTACGGGGGAAAGTGGTACGGGAAAGGAAGTGTGTGCGCAAGCGATTCATCAAGCCGGTAATCGATGTGATGAAGCTTTTGTGGCATTAAATTGTGCATCTATTCCGAAAGATCTCATTGAAAGTGAAATCTTTGGACATACCAAAGGTGCGTTTACCGGGGCGATTTCTCATCGAGATGGTGCGGCGAGTCGTGCTCATAAGGGCACACTTTTTTTAGATGAAATTTGTGAAATGGATTTAGCACTTCAAAGTAAGTTACTGAGGTTTATTCAAACGGGCGTATTTCAGCGAGTGGGTGGCGTGAAAGAAGAAACTGTGGATGTGCGTTTTGTGAGTGCAACCAATCGTGTACCTTGGGAAGAAGTGAAAGCAGGGCGCTTTAGAGAAGACCTATTTTATCGACTGCATGTGATCCCTATCGAATTACCGCCTCTTCGCGACCGAGGTCGAGATATCATATTGATTGCTGATCATTTCATTAAGGAGTGTAATAAAGAAGAGGGCAAATCTTTTACAGGCTTTAACGCTGAAGTTTCCAGTATTTTTCAAGAATATGATTGGCCGGGTAATATTAGACAATTACAAAATATCATCAGGCAAATGGTTGTGTTAAACGAGGGAGCAGTGATTGATGCGAGTATGTTACCTAATGAACTTTTAAAAGTAAAACAAACCCTTGAAGAAAGTGCTATTACGCCTTTAAATCACTTAGCGGTAGCAAATGACGACAATTCAAAGATCCAGTTTCAATCAGGGAATGAAGAAGCCGATATAGATGAGGAGACTATTTTACCTCTGTGGTTATCGGAAAAACAAATTATTGAAGCGGCCATTGAGATATGTGAGGGTAATGTCCCCAAAGCTGCGTCATTATTAGAGATCAGCGCTTCGACGATTTATCGCAAGCGGCAGAGTTGGGAAGAGTTTGAAAAGAACCCTTGCAATTCATAAAATGATAAAGTGCAAGGGTTGTAAGTTATGGGGAGAGCCCTGATAAGGGATTAATGAGCTTTATTTAAAAACTACGGCCCCAACCGGCATAAATGGTTGTTTCCCAGTCATGTCCACCATTGGTGACATATTGGCTATAGCCAAGGGTGCCGCCTACTTTTAAGGTACCCTTATAAAGGGGTCTGTGGTAACTGGTATCGAATTGATACATACGCTCGTACTGATCCGGTGACACTTTATTGCCGCCATCAGGGTGTGAATTATCAATGCCGTCTACATTTAATCTTAACCAACGCAATTTGTTGGTAATATTTTGATTGTCACCTAACTGAGTTATGGCACCTAGTACTAAGGTTTCTGAGTCATTATCGTAAGTACTGCCAATGCTTCTGTCATAATAGCGGTACCCATCTTGATAGAAACCATGTTCATACATGCAGTTATAAGCATTGGAGTCGACACCACATGCAACTTTAGTGTCGGTATATTCAAGGAAAAAGCGAGTATTTAGTTGAGTAATAAACACATCGACCCCCCCCATGTTAGCGGCGTTGATGAGTCTCATTTTTTCTGTATGAAAATCTTCATGGATACGCTCATAATAAATGCCATAAGGGATCCCAAAGGCGGTGTCTGACCACCGGAAATCATATCCTGCTAACATGTTTTCCTGACCGTTATTCAAATCTTTTTCGTTTTGTCCGCCGTTGGATAATCCATCCCACCAATCACTAAGACTATTACCATAGCCTTCGCCGCCCCATTGCATGGCCCAAGAAAGGCCCACTTCTAACTTAGAAATGGGTCTCAGTGTTGCTCGAGTACGCCAAAGCTTAGTGTCAGAAATATAACGATCACCTTCGAGCTGTCCCATGCTAGCCACATAAGTCCAAGGGCCAATCCAATTAAGCCAAGGTGTTTCAAAAGCATGACTGTTATTACGTGTTAAGCTAATACCGGGAATGGGTCTTGCGTTCGTGGTTTGAATAAGACCTGTATCCCAACCTGGACCCCAATACATTTGCTGTACGCCAGCACTAACAATCCAATTACCTAACATGACGGCGGCAAAGCTATTATCTAAGCGTGCGCTATTGCCATCAATGGGATCAACATGGTAACTCGCAGAGAGTCTTCCACTAAACCAATCTTTAGTGATATTGGCATTGACAGTTAATTGGCCTTTATCCCGATAATCTTGACCAAAGCCAATAAAGCGTGTTGTATCAGATGCTGCTGCAATTTCAACACTCGTATCAATGGCTTTTGTGTCTTTTTCGTAAGCTTGGTTGACGCGTTCATAGGCTGCCGCTTGCTGGGGAGTCAGAGTGTTGACATTGGCTTTATCCATGTCTTGTTTTAAGCCTGCCCACATGAGGGGGTAGGTAGTGACAGGCTGAAGAATAATGCCTGTGTCGGCTAAGAGTTGAATATCGGCTCTAAGGGCCAGATCATCTGGCTCAACCCACCATGTAGCTTGTGCAGAATGAATGCTTAAAAGTAGGATCCCTGATAATAATTTAAATTTCATTTGTGTCTCAATGGTTAATGCTGACAGTATGTTAAGTGCTTTTTGTTTGCGCAGTAGTATATAGGAGAAATGTATTTTATAGAAAAGATAAAAATGTGATATAAATACGACTTTTGTATAATTGGCTGTTTATTTTTTGCTCTTTTTAAGATATTTACCTTTTATTACAATGAGTTTTTATATTGACTGAATAATGACTTTTGCTTGCTTGTATCAGGATTTAGCTATAGGGGTATAATACCAATTTCATTATATAAGTGATCTTTCAGCGGGAATTCAACATGCTGTAGGCAAGGTCGTTAATTGCTCCTGCATTAACAGACA
>NZ_CANLZC010000090.1 GCF_947495455.1 uncultured Shewanella sp.
TGAACGTATGGATAAGCTGTTAAAAGAAGTTGCTTAACGAACTTAACTAGGGTGACCGAATTCAGTTGACCAGGTCAAGCATATAAAAATCAACAGACAAAAAAGTAAACAAATGTAATTTAATGGCAACAAAATATGACTTATTAGAGACTAGATCAATTAAAGTAAAATTAAAATTTGATCATTTAATTCTATTATTTTTTGATTTATGTTTTAGCCTTTATAAAAACTAATACAGTGAAAATATGAAAAAGAATAAATTAACCTTACTCCTTATTCCGCTATTATCTTTGTCACTGTCAGCCTGTAACAGTGATGACACGAGCACACAAACTGAATCTAGCACTAGCAATAGTAGCTCAAACGAGAGTTCAAGCAGCTCACTCAGTCTTGCCGTTGACAATGATCAAACCGTTTCAGCAGACGACGAAGTGACATTAACAGCCAGTATTACCACTGACAGTGATGAATTAAGTATTGAGTGGACTCAAACTGCGGGCACATCAGTCTCATTGACTCAAGTAGATAGTGGCAATACCAGCAGCATTAGCTTTACGGCGCCAACGCTGGATGAAGAATCAACCCTGAGTTTTCAAATCACCGTCTCTGATGACACAAGCAGTGTGTCAGACACCATTAATGTGACGGTTCAGGCAAGTGAGACCAACGACGATTCAACCAGCTCATCGAACTGGATCATCAATAATGACACCACCTCAACGTATATCTACCAAAGTGATGGCACCAGTATTTATGAGGATGTGCAAAGCGCTGAAACCGTCACCCTCACTGAGAATAATCAGGATGTGAGTTACACTTATGTAGAAGCGTCAGGGATCCCAAAATACGATATTACTATGACTCAAGATATCATTGACGAGCTCAATAGCAGGCCCAAAGCCGATTCCGATTTTTTTAATGGCGCCACTACAGCTGAGGTCGGCGAACTGATTTTATTTGGTCAAGATATTGGTTATAACAGCAGCAATGAAAATTGTGATACCACTGGTGGTGCTGGCTATTGGCCACCTGGCCCAGGTTGCCCGACCATTCAAGAAAAACAAGCCTATTTTCCTAATGATCCCACTGAAACCGACACCACTTGCGCAACCGGACTTGGCATGGTTGGCCTCATGGTTAATGGTACCAGTATTTATAACTGGGGAGACGGCCAAACCGAAGGTGATGGCATTTGGTACAACCTAGCCCCTATCGCAGAGCAATATGACGTGGATATTTGTGGTGGTCATGCGGCCAATGGCGATTATCATCATCATGCCTATACCTCTTGTTTGGCCGATTTAGTGGGTGATGATGGCAGCGGCCATTCACCAATATACGGTTATGCCGCTGACGGTTACCCTGTTTATGGCCCTTATGAAAGCGCCGACACCCTCGCTATCAGTGGGTGGGTGACGCGGGACTATGGCGCCGACACCAGTGAGGGAGGCTGTGGCACCGAAGGCTTAAGAACCTGTATTCTTGTTGACGAATACGATATATCACAAGGTGTCGAGCAAGTGGAACCCGGTCCGGCTATTGGTGAAACTGTCACCAGCTTGTCAGGTAATACTTTTGAAGCCGATTCAGGTTACTTCTATGAAGATTATTACTATGCAGGCAACACAGTAACAGGCCCACAACTGGATGAACACAATGGCCATGATACTGGCGATGGTAAAGGTTATCACTACCACCTCACGTTAACAAAAGATGATGATGGTACATTATCAGTCGCCTTCCCTTTCACCATTGGCCCAAATTTTAAAGGGGAACTGGCAGATAACTCCATTGCCACCTGTGACACCGATGGTCTGCCTCCTATGGAAGGCGGTGACGGCGACCGCCCACAAATGGAAGGAATGTAACCTATGAAACATTGTGTCTGTTTATTTTTTACACTTGTGATATTAAGCCTGTCGACTCCAATACAAGCTAAATCCGTTTCACAAGCCATGATAGCTAAAATGAAGAGTATGGATCACTCCCATATTCCTATTGAGGTTCCTAAAGGTGCGCCTATCCCTGCATTAAGCCTTAGCCTAAGTAAAGATGTCATGACAGGGTATAATTTACACATCATGCTTCAAAATTACGTTATTACACCACCACCGGTTAATGCTAAAAGCATGGATGATTTAATGGTGACCCATTTTGATAAAAAAACCGGGTCACTAGAAGGTCATGCCCACTTATACATCAATGGTATCAAAGTGCAGCGCCTCTATGGTCAAGATGTGCATATACCCGGTAACTTACTGAAAAAAGGCACCAATAGTATTTCTGTGACTCTCAATAATCATAGCCATATGTACTGGACTGTGGATCAACGTAAGATGGTAGCAACCATTTATATCGATACCCAATCGCCAGATTTAATCAAATATCAATTTGAAGGTTTTCCCGTTCAATAATCGCAGCTCTTACGCCGAGTACGACAGTTGAGGCGTTTGCTAAACGAAGACAAGTGATTAAACAGACACAATTGCTATCCGTAATACCATCGAATGGGTTTTTCGATGGTATTTTTTTGATGGCTAAACTCATTAAAAACAGGATCCAGCTCTGAAGCCCATGGCCAATTTTATTAATACATAAATGTTTTTGTTGTATAAACTGGCCCTAATTTCATTTAATTTTTGATATTAAATAAATGACTTAATATTATTGGCTCTCATTATCCCGAGTTCAGGTTAAGTAATCAATTACTTCATATACATGACAGTGACTTGTGAAGGCACTAAGGTCACTCCTGGGCAATTCGGTGACATGCCATTTTGCCCCGTCAGACCCGTTAAACGCGTTCCCGGTAACCCTTCGATTATCACACTCGCACTCCCCATTTTACCCGTCGTTGGCCCCATCATCATCCCTGATGCCACGCCGCCGGCTGCACCTGCGTTGTCACCACTGCTTAACGGGATAACTGACCCCATGTTCATCGATGGTCCGCCACTCGTTAACACACTCAGAGCCGCAGTCGTAGGATCACACATGTTCCCTTGTGAAACATTGAGGTACGGCACAGGAATAGGCCCAACTGGCCCCGGCGTATTACACACATCTGGAAAACCTAAATTCATGCCACCTAATACAGTATTACCAAACATAGCTATCTCCTCACATGGGTTCAACCCAATTCGCCTACCGATTTCAACATAAAATCAGTCTTTCATCACACGAGAACACTCACTTAACGCTGCGCCTATCGATTTCAACATAAAATCAGACCGATATAATGAAAACGCTCACTCCCTTTTACTCACCATGACAGATACAGATCAGAAAAACCTCTCATACCACCTAACCCAAATGAATTTTATCTGCTTCCATTATCATCTGTTTTTCCGCACTAGAAATGACATTCTTAGCATGCAGCACCGCTTCTTTTTCAACAAGTTGACGGCTGCTGCCACTTTGCTTCTCATCATGGCCTTTAATCATACGAAAACTCTCACTGAACTTTTGCATCATCAAACCCACTACATGCTCCGCTTTATCGGCAACCAAACTCAGATTTTTACTCATCAATTTCGCTTTAGTGGTACTCACCATCACCTCTTGCGTCTGTATCGCCATTTCATGACTGTGCACATTCACCTCTGGCGCCGATAAATGCAACTGAGCACTGGCATCATTTATGATTTGTTGTCCCTTTAAATGCAAGGCACCTTGAGCCTGAAGACTTAATTGTCCTGTATGGGAGAGCACACCAAGATTTGGATTGGCTTGCACTAAAATTGCTAACAACCAACCACGTCCTTGCTCATCGATGGCCACCGAACACACATCCCCCACATTGGGCACTAACAAACAACTCGCCGCTAAGCTCGCACTCACCTCACTTTGTGCTGTTTGAATACGATAGTCCCGTTCACTCCTTTCTTGTTGCGATCTAACTGCCTTAGAAAGCACTATGCCTGTCGTCAGGAATAATTCATGAAAATCTGTTGTATTTGATAAAGGAACTGAATTCATCATTTAAATCTCCGTTGACCAATATTCTGCTGCCGCCCAATCCATATCAGTGCCTGTGGCCCCTAACGTATTGGCATTTGACCAATCGCACTGCTTATCGACTAAGCAATGCCGTTTTGCTGTCATGACGTTCGCTCGACTAAAGTTGGCATAAGACACATCGCCGTAAGATAAATCAATATACTCTGCTGAAACATTAATAAAATTCGTATGAAGTGCAACGACCTCCACCCAGTTTGACTGAGATATCACAGCATTAGTCATGTTGGCGTAAGACACGTCTGCACGCTTAAAACAACTGCCCAGTAAATAAGCTTCACTTAAATCACTTTGTCGTAAATCCGCCCCCATAAACACCGCATGCGCCCCTTTAATGCCCATCAAGTTTGCCCCTTGCATTCGGCTATTGATGAAATAACAGCTCTCTAATCGGCTATAGGATAAATCCACCAATTCAAGTTGACAGTCATTGAGCTGCACCGCATAAAAATTCACCTCAATAAACTGGCAAGTGCGCAGATCCGCTTCCATAAACGCCGATTTTTCTATCTGGGTTTTCGAAAACATGAGATCAATACACTGCGTCTCATCAAACACACACTTAAACAACTCAGCCTGAGTCAAATTGACGGTTTTCAAGGTAGCCCCTGTCAAGCAACAAGCTCTAAGCTTAGCCAGTTCAAAATCCGATTGACTCAACTCAGTCTTGGTATAAAGCGTTAAATGTTGATGAGAATGCACAAACGACACTTCATTCAAGACGCTTTGTGTAAACAGCACTTGCTTTAAGCTCCCTTTGATCATTGACACTTGTTGGAATGTACACTCCTCAAAAATCACCCCATCGAGCAGCGTTTCAGTGAAATCACAACCGACAAACTGGCAAGCTTTAAAGGAGCATTGTGATAACTGGCTTTGACTGGCATTCACTTGAGTAAAATAACAATCGGTAAAAACCACTTTGCTTAACCTCAACCCTTGCCAGTTTTCTCCTTCAAATTGCACATTTTCATGAAGCACTTTGTCTTGTAATGCTTTTTCTACCGAAGGCGACGTCTTGTCTGCCGCAAAATCTGATTGACTTTTCTCGTTATTATCCATGAACAACATCCTCATTATTTTCTAATAAGGTCGCCTTGAAGTTACACCCTTTAATGTGAGTATTACCAAAGGTAGTCTTAAATAAATCGCCATTATAGAAACACACTCTGTCTAAGGTACTGTTGGTAAAAATGGAGCGCATAAAGTTGGTTTGTATGGCATTCACCGCCTTAAAATGCGCGCCATTAAAATTACTGCGAAGACACTGAGCACGTTTTAAGTTCACGCCAAAGAATTCGGCTCGTTGCATATTGGCATTATTGAAATACACATTTTCCATATTGGCTTGATGAAAGCGGGCATTCGATAAAGTGGCATCGGCAAAATTGGCCTTCACTAAAATAGTTTGATTAAAGCGCACATGGGATAATTGTGCATTGCCAAAGCGAGCATTGGTTAATTGCGCCCCACTGAAATCTGCGCCACTTAAATCCGCAGACCAAAACAGCGCTTTATGCAGTTTCGCATCCGTCCAAATACTGTGTTTGGCACTGGCTTCGAAACACTTTATTTTTAATCCATCACAGCGTTTAAAAGAGGCTTTCTCAAGCGCAGAGTTAAGGAAGTTCGCTTGTGTTAATACACTATCATTAAAGCAAGCCCCCATAAATTGGCTACCACAAGCGGTCACTTTATTTAATGTGGCAAAGGAAAAATTCACGTCATTAAATTGCACGTCAGACATCACAGCTTCATTCAAACAAGCATTTGAAAAACAAGCGTTATGACCATGAGACTCAGATAACAATGCACGGCACAAGTCGGCACCCTTTAAATTTGCATCATCAAAAATCGCTTGAGTGGCGACGACATCTTGCATTATGGCAGAGGTTAATATTGTCCCCGTAAAATTGGTCTCGGTTAACAGGCTACCGGTAAAATCCACATTGGATAAATCGAGGCGAGATAAATTCAATCCCGATAAGTCCTTTTTTGCCAAAGACTGACCTTGGCTGTGCCACTCAATCACTTGTTCTCTGGTTAATAATTCAAAATCAACAGCGGCCTCAATATCATCAAGGTTAACAGGCTCAATCGCTTCCAGCTCTTTGAGCCTGTCTATGGCTGTTTGTGACTCTTTTTTCACTAAACTTAATTGTTTATCAACAAGCTCTTTGGCCTGTTCAGTTTGAACCTTTGCTTGTTCTTTCTCCAATAACGCAATAGATTGCTGTGATAATTGTGCAAATTGCTCACTGGCTGAAGTCGTGAGTACGGGTGTATTTTTTAATTTATCCAGTCCTTTTTGAAAAACATCACTAGAAGGGCCTGATGGTAGCTTTTCTAGCAGTGAGCCCGCTTTTTGCTCTAAAACAGCTCCTAAGGCTTGCTTCAATGGCAAATCCGCATTTAAACCTAACGCCTGAGATAAATTGGCTTGTTTTTTATCAAAAGTAGCTTGCGCTTTTTCTTTGGTAAACTTAGGTGCCTTAAATAATGATTGACGTTTTTTCTTTTCAACACTGGCTAACAAAGCTTGCGTACTTTGGCCTTCTTCAAGCATGATATAATCCATTAACCAAACAAGTAGATCAATTGACTCGCGATAAGCTTGCTGTATCAATATGCCATCTTTCAATACAACGGGGGTTATCATCGGAAATAATGCTTGCCAAGGATCCAACTCGTCAATGCCTTGCATAAACAAGAATAACTGAGGCGCAGTATCAATTGCCGCTTGCGCGTCATCGGTCAATTCAGTGTCAACAGCTGGCATTTCAAGCACATTAAACACACCTCGAACATCTTGTTCAATTAACCAGGCAAAACTTCTATCTTGACAAAGGAGCACAGGTAATCCAAGCGCTAAAGTACTGTGCCATGGTATGGGTTGGCTACCAAAAATGAGCACATTAGACTCAGGTTCAAACAATGAAGGCCGAAGATGTAACGCTGTGAATAATCCATCTTGATATTCAGGTAGTAACCAACCTGCTGGTAAACTTGTAAGCGTATCATCAGGTACATCCTCAATGCTAACGCCCCACTCTTGAGGCACAAAAACACGCTCATGGGCCTGATAGCCTAACATTAACTTTTGAATGTTAAGCTTTCTAAAACCATAATCTATTAATTGTTTACGTTTTTTGAAAAAAGAATCAAACTCACTGCTTTGCGCGATCCATTCCGAGGCTTTATCATGCCAAGGTGTATCGGTTTTTGGCGATTCTAACACTTGTCCATGAGCATTGACTTTCGCTTCAATATCTAAGACTTGCTTATTATATTCAGGATTCGCTGGAACATCGGGTTTATTTAACTTTAGCTGTTTGAGATTTATCGTCATATCATGCTTGAGCTTCATTTGCATTTGCAATTGCTGCGCAAAACTCGACCTCATATCATCTATTTTTGTACCAGATTGGTGTAACAAAGACTGCACTTCAGGCGATAAACCCGAGGTATTTTGAGCCAAAGACGCTAATTGCCCACCACTGACCGATAACTGTCTGTCTAATTGGGCTAAAAAGTCATGGGGTGAGGCTTTTGCTGCTGGGATTTTATTCTCCAATTGACCTTGTTTAAACGCCATGTATTGGGGAATATCAGACAACTCTTTTTCAGCTAAAGCAAGATCACATTTAGCCTGACTCGCTTTTTCGGCCAACTGAGCCATCTCTGTCGACTCAGCCTCTTTGGCCGCATTATAATGAGTCATGTAATGAATATAGTGCTCGGTTGTCAAAGGCGCTTTATCTCTATCCTCATTGACCAATAAAATATCAGATACATCCAGAGCTTCTTCATCTTGGATTTCAATGCTACCTCTAAAAATACGTAACCCTAATTGCTGCTCAGGGAAAAACCACACCGTATCATTACGTAAACCAATTTCAGTTATTTTGTATTGTCTCTCTTGCTGAGTATTACCATTCTCTTTTTGTTGTTCACTCTTTAATGACTCAGTACTCTGTGCTGGCATATTACTGGGATCGAAATATTGCCTCACAAAAACACGAGGACGGTAAAAAGGTAATCGCCCTGTTATCTTGGCCTCTTTTGGATGTAAATTGACTAAATGATAAGATTCTCCGCCGGTAAAAAAGTCCTGCAGGCGTTGATCAAGTGGCGCCTGATTATAAAATTGCCAATCAAAATCTTGCGGCACACTGGGCCAACGTTCACGAAACCAAGCTTCATCAAACGTCCCCATACAGGCTTTTCTCATGGGATGATCAATCGCTAAAGGCAAAAAGCAAGCTGGCTGATGATCTGTGTTATCACTACGAGCATTATTGGTATCATCAGAATAAAATAAGCACGGTAGAGGATAGGATGCTTCAACCACACTTGAACCTAACCGATTTTCAAGTATATCTTCTCCTCCCCAAGTCATTTCCCACGTTAAAGGTTGACGCTTAAATGCCCTTGGCTCTGATGGTTTGAGGCGACCAAATTGCTGTGTCCAATATCGCTTTCCGTACACATCAAGTTGTTTCTCACTGCCCGCCAAATGAGCAGAAACTTTCACCACCTCTCTGGGCTCCCCACCACTAAAACAGGCCCCTGAAAGTAACCATTCTGGATGCAATTTTGGCATACCAGCATCAAATATTCGTCCTTCTAAACTCGTATTGATTGCCGTCCACATGCTTTGTTCATTAATACATTTTTCAGGATCCAGTAAATCAAACCCTAATATCATCGAAATACATAAATACGATTTTCCTTGTATTTCATAAGGCGCCAAAAGTGTTGCAATCTCATCTTTTTTCATTATTTTTATAGACATAAATAGCTACCTTCAATTCAGCAAAGCCAAACTCAAAAATGCTTACAGATGATCATTATTTAAAGGTAAGTGGTAATAGTGTCATCTTTTATGCTGATGCTGCCTGAATTAACACGGCAAACACTATTGGACAAAGAAGACTTAATAGTCGTGACTTTATTCATGGCTTTTCGGTTACTATTAACAACATTGTTTACGGCCAACAAACCACTATCGATACTGGCTTGTTCTTGCTTAAGGTCCAATGCTAACGCTTTAACCTTAGAAGCGGCCATATTCACTCTTCGCGCTGAATGGTGATACGCGACCCCAAGCATACTGGTCTTATTTGATAACACTTCAACATCAGCAAGGTAATTTTTTATTCCATTAATGACAGCTTGTTTACGCTGAGCTTTAGCATTACAAGACAATAAGGTGGCATTTAATTTTTTAATTGTCGCCTCTTGATATTTAAATGTCATGCCATACACTTTCCCATTCCAACTGATCGAAGGGCCCATATTAAAATAAATGGAACTAGGAAAAACAATCTCTGTAAACCCCCCAACATTAATTAAATTGCATTGGCCTAAAGTCACCCAAGTCACAATGCCAGGCGTGTACTTATACCAAGTGTTAACATAAAACAATGTGCGACCATTGATCGTTAACAATGATCGATAAGTCGTATTCTCGGTATAATCATCACCTGTTTCAGAGGAGTAATCATTATCGGTATCAATATTGATATTAGTCATCACGACCTCTTATTATTTCTCTATTTTAACTACATTAAGATTAATTTCTTGTCTTCTATATCAATACTCGCTGACGTTTTTACATTAAAAAAGACTTTCTCAAGCGCGTTAGCACATTGATCTGTCGATTGAGCCACACTTTGACAATCTTGAATGACATTCTGAATTCTAGTATTTAATATTTTTTTACGTAAAAGCGCCGTATTGGTGGAAAATTGTGTATTTTCTAATTCCACGCCTGTTTGTCCGAACTGACTTTCAAGTAAATCAACTTTTTGACCAAGTTGAGTGATCCGCGCCATAGACGATTCTTGAGAAGCCACCTTAGAATCCCAATCTTCAATATATCCTTTAAATGTCGCCGTTTCTAACTTCTCGTTTTCGGCTGCCAGTTTCTGAGATTGAATAGAGATATCATTTGCATCATTACTCCAAGACAACGTGGCAAAGCTACCGCTAAAGTGATAGCCCAAATGCGCATGCTTGGACCAAGCAAGCCCCTTAATCATTAATTTCGATCCCCCCACTAACGTCGTGTCAGAACCTAAGGTGATAGAGCATTTCCCGCCATTGGTAATAGAATAAAGCTGCTTAGTGACCACCTTCATGCCTAGAAAGCTTTTATGATTTTTATATTCACTCCAACCTGTACTGCTGGTAAAACCATAAGGGGTCTTATCTTGCTCTTCTTCCTCTTCACTCTCGCTCTTATCATTCAAACTGTCATCGTTCTCATCGTTCAAGCCGTCATCGCTCTCATTACCCGAGCCGTCACCAACCTCTTCATTCGAGCCATCACAGTGATTACCTGACTCTCGATCTCTGTCTCTCTCTTTACCTCCTCTTTCAGTGCCGCGCTCATTATCATCATGCTTTCCTTCAGATCCTTCTCCATCTCGATGATTTAAATCACTCGTCTTATTCATATCTGCCCCCAAAAAATCATTAGTTCAAGAATTTGACTGCTGCGATTTCTGTTTGACTCATTCGGCTCGATATTTCATTGTTATAGGTATTAATATCATTAACAAAATTTGAAAGAGTCGTATTCTTCTCACCGATATAGCTCAACTCTTCAGTCATATCATTCACTGTCTTATTTGTTTCATTCGTCCTATGCTTAACAACAAGTGCACGTGATCTCGCATCTTTCGCTAAAAGAGTCGACTCACTTTGTACATTCTTTACTCGATCAAGCACAGTCTGAGCGCTGAATGCAATTTGATTAAACTCATTTAGCTTTACAGAAAAGTTATTCACGACGTTATCTAATTTAGCCGCATACACTTTATCTTCACTGGCAACGATTTTTCCCTTTGACACTTGGTATTTAAACTTACTCATAGAAATATCTTGTTTAGCCAGTTTCAGTGTTGTTTTAAACGTTAACGCCGCAAGAGAACATTTTAATCCCACTGTCGCATTCCATTCGCTCCCCATAAAAAGAAAAAAATTCTCTCCATGAGACTGCAGATGTTTAACCCCAACCGTCATACCGTAATAGTTTTGAACAGTAATTTTTGCACCAGAAAATCCCCAACGGGTTCGCTCATCAATACCGCCATTTGACTTAAGTGGTGATGTCATTTTGTTCTCCCGAATAAATGTAAAATGAAACAGTACAACCTATAACAAATTAGCAACAACCTATGGCAAATTAGCAATAAAAAATCTGTCACAAATGAATTTTTTCATGAAATAAACTAGAATGTTAAATTTTTAACAATAAAGATTTATTATTAAATAGCCATAGATAGAAAGATATTCAGTATGTTGCTGTATGGCTGCGGAAGTTAATATAAAGCTTACCACAAGCTAGACTTAAGTCGTAGAGGCAAAACTAAAAATAATGTTAAATCCTATACAAACAAAATATAAACATAAAATTTTAATTATATAAATAATAAAACACTATTTACCAAAAAACAAAACAAAAACAAAAAACAAACACTTTAAACCAACTGGTTAATAAATTTTAAAACCAAATAAATACATACAATACAATTTAAATTGAATGATGAAATAAATAAAAAGAAAACCCCCGATTAATAGCAGGAAAATAAGAAAACATAAAACATATTATTTAATAAAAGTAAACAAAAGTTAATTATACTAACCTGAATCAATCAGTGATCTTTCAGCGGGAATTCAACATGCTGTAGGCAAGGTCGTTAATTGCTCCTGCATTAACAGACAGTCCCACCATCCATGGTGGTCGCAGATGATTGAAGCTAATCGTTATTCTCGGCTTGGGTTCAAACGTCGCGCTACCTCCCTCATCCATGAGGTCGTATATCGAAAGCAGCTAAGTCACATAAAGTATTAACAGTCAGTCCCAGCATCCATAGCAATCGCAGATGATTGACACGAATAATGCTCCTCGGCTTAGGTTTAAACGTCACTCTACCTCCCTCATCTGATGTTTACGGATGAACAAATGTCGTGCTCACATGGATGTGAATGAACGACCATCAGGTCGTATATCGAAAGCAGCTAAGATAGCAAAAAGTATGTTGAAAAATAGCCAACAAAAAAGGCCTTAACACGACAAGTGCTAAGGCCTTTTATTTCAATGCGGATTTAATCTAAATTGAAATTACCAAATTGGATACTGCAACCTTCACTTTCAAGTGAAATAAACTTTCCACTAGAAGAGTCATTCATGACCATTTTATTGCCACTGGCAGATTGAATGACATTCTCATTAGAATTTGAATCTGTGACTAAACTGGGATTTTCAGGGTTCGGCGCCGTTGATAAAATTAAAGGACGATCAGGATCCCCTTCCTCAAAGGTTAAAATAACTTCAGTGCCCTTTAATAAGGGAAAATGCATACCATGGCCACTGCCACCATAGGGCTGTGCCATTCTCACCCAATAAGATGCTTGTCCACCTTCAGTATCTGATAAATCAAAGGGGAATTTCACTTTGTATCGCCCCTCATCGTCAAGCATTGCACTGGAACTTGCCGAATCAATGACCGCATGTATCGTTCCGTTTATTCTCGGTCTGGGGGTTTTCAATTCATCTCGATAAGAAAGGCTGGCTGGTATACAAGTAAAAGTGTTACGGTAATAATCTTCATTTGATTGACTATTACCATACTCACCCATTTGACTGCCTTCATGTGAAATTGAAGTAATCAAATATTGTTGATTAACACGCTTAACCGTATAGCCTTTTAAATTGAACAAATAACCAGGTTGTAACCATGAAACATAACTCTCACCTTGAGCCGTATTTGCGACACAATTGAGCTGCTGAGCTTTAATCTTTGCCAACTTGTCGGCATGGGCTTGACAAAGAAAACGATCCCCATGGCAATACACTCGGCCAATACCATTTTCAGACACTTGCGCTTTCCCTTCAGGTGGCAGATCCGGTCGACTGTACAAGTAACCCTTTAATAACACATCCTTTGGTTGCCTTGAAATATGCGTATTAAACTGTGTGATCAATTCAGGCGCAAGGGAGATTTGTAAACCGGCCCCCTTACCATACCCAATGGCACTGGTATCAGGTTTTTCTTGATGGATCATTTTTGTATCTGAAATATGCAATACTTCTTTATCTGCAAGTTGCTCAAAATAATAAAAAATACCTTCTTGTTCCATTAAGCGTGAAATAAAATCAAATGAAGATTCATTATATTTGCAAATAAAATCTTGCTTCGCATACTCTTGAGAGACATTAATTTGATAAGAAAACACAATACCATTATTATCTCTATCATCAAGTACCGTTGCTATTACATCAGGAACACTTTGATCTAGAAATAATTGGCTTCCCACCCCTAAGGTTAACGCCCATAAACTCGGCACAAGTTGGACTTTAATACACAAACGAGAATACATTTCATTTTGAATCGAAATTTTTGACAAAATACCATGAAAATACTGGGGTTCTTGTTCCCCAGCTGTCACCGTAAAACTCGCTTCAGCGTTAAGTAATGACTCAACATCAATATCAAAATCATCAATTGTTAACACAATATCAAAGTGATAAAGCGATGACATCGCCTCTTTTCCCGTAAATGAGATAACATTGAACTGTGTGTCATCCCATCCCACTGCACTAAACTTTAAACTATTTGCTATTGCACTCATATTATTCCCCTAGCGACGACCAACAGAACACCAATGACATTATTCACCGAACTTAAATGTAAACTCACCTTTTTGAATATAATGACATTATTCACCGAATTTAAATGTAAACTCACCTTTTTGAATATTAAGCGTCACCGTTTCAGGCATCTCTCCTTGCCCCATTTGAGCCAATACTTGACGAGATAACTCAGGCAAGATACTGCCATTGAGAATAAAATCAATATTACGCGCACCAGTTTCGACATCCGTGCAACGCTCAGCAATTTGATCCACCACCGCTTTTGTATAACTCAATGTGGTTCCATTATTTTGTTTAAGCATTTCTGTCAGACGTGTTAATTTTAATTTCACCACTTCTTTTAATTGATCACCTTGCAATGTTTTATAAGGCAATAAATTCATACGCGCTAATAAAGCAGGTTTAAAGTATTCATTTAACATCGGCCTTATGGTATCTGACAAGATTTGGCTGGTGATCCCTTCTTGTTGGCTGAGCTCTACGATGACATCGGTGGCTAAATTACTGGTGAGTAATACAACAGTGTTTCTGAAATTAATTTCTTTACCTTCACCATCACTTAACGTGCCTTTATCAAACACTTGATAAAAAATATTTAAAATTTCAGGATGGGCTTTCTCAACCTCATCAAGCAAAACCACGCTGTATGGTTGTTGTCTAACGGCCTCCGTTAACATTCCGCCTTCACCATAACCAACATACCCTGGAGGCGAACCAATTAAACGACTGACACTGTGCTTCTCTTGAAATTCGCTCATATTGATGGTGATCAAATTTTTTGTCGAGCCAAACAATAATTCGGCTAATGTCAGTGCCGTTTCGGTTTTACCCACACCAGAAGGCCCAACTAAAAGAAACACTCCCATAGGTTGATCGGGTTTAGATAACCCAGATTTAGCCATGCGAAGCCCATCAGATAACGCCATAAGCGCCTCATTCTGACCTTTAATCTGCGCTTGCATTGACTTATCTAAATTCAAAAATACGCTGGCCTGATCCCGCGCCATTTTGCCTAATGGGATCCCCGTCCAGTCTGATACCACTTGTGCGATGAGATCCGGTGAGACTTCATAATACATTAAGGGTTCATCAGCCTGAACCCTAGCTAAGGCTTCTTTTGCTTGGATCAACTTAGCCTGACTTGCTTCAACATTATCAGGTTCCGCTTCAGCTAGCTCACTTCTGGCCGCTAACACGGCTTCAATCGCCGATTTTTCAGTTTGCCAGCGCTGAGTTAACGTATCAAGCGCGGCGCTATGTTGTGCGATCTCAGCTTTCAATAAATCAATACTTTCTTGTTCAATCAATTCACCATTATCTAAATCTTTCTGTATTCCGTTTAAATGGCGTTCCAATGCTTGAATATGACGACTGGTATCTTCCACTTTTGCAGGCATGGCCTTTAAATTGACTTTTACACGAGCACAAGCTGTATCCATCAAATCAATGGCTTTATCGGGTAAAAAACGGCCTGTGATATAACGATCACTGAAACTCGCCGCAGCGGCTAATGCGTCATCACGAATGGCGACGCCGTGAGATTTTTCATAATATTCTCTAAGGCCCCGTACAATCAGTGTGGCGACCTCCACACTGGGCTCTTCTAATTTCACCAATTGAAAACGTCTGGCAAGCGCTGGATCTTTTTCAAAATATTTCTTATATTCTCCCCAAGTCGTCGCAGCACACGTCTTGAGCTCTCCACGTGCCAGCGCAGGTTTTAACAAATTTGCGGCATCTGATGTCCCCGCACTTCCCCCTGCACCAATGAGTGTATGGGCTTCATCGATAAACAGAATAATAGGTTTAACGCTGGCTTTAATTTCATCAATCACCCCTTTTAAACGGTTTTCAAACTCACCTTTCATCCCCGCTCCCGCTTCAAGCAAAGACATATCTAGGCCTAATAATCGTACATCTGCTAATACATCCGGAACATCACCTTCAATAATACGTAATGCTAATCCTTCAATCACAGCCGTTTTGCCCACACCAGGCTCTCCCACCAGAATGGGATTATTTTTACGACGACGAGCAAGAATATCCACAATTTGTCTAATTTCTTCGTCGCGGCCAAAAACGGGATCCATACTGCCTTTTTGTGCTTTTGCCGTAAAATCGGTACAGAAACGATCAATAAATCCAGCAGCTGAGCCTACGTTATCCTCCCCTTTCTCTGCTGAAGCACTCACTTCCGCCACTTCAGCAGAATCACGAACCAGAGAGAAAAATTGTTTCAATAGCACATTAAAAGGTAAACCTCTAAGGGGATCAAACCAACTGGCCTGACCATAGCTCATTGGCTTTGAAAGCAGCACAAGTAATAGCGTTCCAGAACGTATTTGATTTAAATTTAAATCAACACTGGAAATCAACCACGCATCAGTTAGCAAATCAATAAGGCGAGAAGAAAAGACAGGTTTAGCGCTGTTGCCCGTCGCATTATCTTCTAAACTGCGATTAAGAGCTTGGATCAATTCGCCAATATCCACATTTTGTGATGCGAGTAAAGGGTAAAGATCCCCTTCTTTGGCTTCAAGGCATTTTAATAACCAATGCTCAATAGTGACTTCATAATGCGTACGTGACATGCAATATCCTGCCGCATTATGTAACGAATTACTGGAGTAATAATTTAATTTTGACAGTAAGGTTTTTAAATCCACAGTAATCATCAAGCATACTCTCCGTATTAATATTGCAATGGAAATGTCACTGTATTGGGCACACCACCTAACCAAGTATTCATTCCCAATAACGCACTTCTTTCATTATTTAACTTAGGCGCTTCAATGGCATTTGGAGTCGGACATAAACACACACTGATATCAATTGGCTCATCAACATAATGACGTAAAACCACCTGAATGCGTTTAAACAATTTTCCATTAGGCTGTAATGCTTTAAATTTATTAGCATTATCTACCTGAATGACAATATGGCAAGCCTGACTCATATCTTTACACTGAGTGCCTAAATAGGCCTCTTCCCCTAAATAAAGCTCACTCATTCCTAGCACAGCTTGTTGAGACTTAGGAATATCGACCCAAGTTTCAACGAATTCTTTCACCCGCACTTTATTGCTACTTTTATAGCCAATAGGCTCAAAATCGTGTTCAGACACGATATCATCAATAATGGCTTGTAATCCTTCTGAAGATCGAGGAAGCTGAGTTAGCAAGCCGCTATAACGTAATAATAATCCTGCATCTTCGGTGTTATCTCTCATTGACTGAGAGCCAAGTCCCACAAATGAAAAGAGTCTGTCTAAGGTATCAACATCTCGCTCTTCAAGCAGTTTAGGCAAAAAGCGATATTTAGAAGAGGCCTGAAAGTATTGTTCAAAGAACATCTGATTAAACATATCCAGAAAATCTCGACCAACGCTACGATCTTGAGATTGTTCTTCAAATAATTCTTCCGTGTAAAAAGTGGGAATAGGCGAGCCTGCACCATATAGACCAAACAGATTAGTGGTTAACTGGCAATAATCACCTTGCTGCTCAAGCTGAATAATTTCTGTCGCCGAAAACCCCAGTGACAAGTTAGGTCTAATTCTGACCCTTTGCTTACAGTAATCTTTAACATTATGTTGAGATTGGCTACGTAACAAACGGATGGCTTGTACAAAACTGTATTGCTCGGGAAACTGCAAGAGATCTTGAATAAGATCAAACTGATGAGAATGAGATGTAGACTGTTTACTTGTCATGAGTGTGACTCCTAGGCCTTTCATCATTACAGTATATTAAACTGTTCACACAATAGCATACTGTTATTATTTTTATGTCGTACCTTTACCTGACAAGTGCTTTTTATTTAAATAAGCAATAAAGTTAATGATAGGAACACACAGAAAATCAAACACGATTAACAATAATATTGCCATCAGAGCCTAATATGGTCTCAAATACCAATCCTATGATTTCATTATTATATTTTATACTGGCATGGATCTTAAACAGCAATGATAAACTTTCTATTTCATTGGCAACAGCAGCCACTTTTACACTGTGCATTCGCGGCTCATACTTTAAAATTTGTGCCTCAATGGTGGCTTCCAGATCATGAAGCCCTTCTAAACCATCTCTGTAACGAATTGCCGTTAAATCTGGCATGCCAAAGTCTTGCACTGTTTGCGAGGTGCCTTGCTGAGAATTAAGCAACAAAGATAAATAACGGGTAATGGACTGATTCAATTCAACCAATTCACTTTCGGGTTTATACAAAGGATCCCCTGCATGAATAATCCGTTCAAGTAAACGTTGTGAATACATAACCATTTTCCTTTTTTAATATTAATAAAACTAAGTATAGATTCCCCATTTAAAGTAGTATAAGTTAGCTAATACTATAATACATCCCATTGATTACCTAACTTATATTGTTATACTAATTAACTAAATTATGAGTTAATCACCGCTCCATGAGTCTGTTGCCTCGATGTTACCATCAGAGTAAGTCTGAGTCATTTTAGAGTAAGTAAGTGATACTTTTTCCATATCAGTATATGGCTTAGACTCTGTCAAGAAGGTTTCAGGAGTAAAGTGCTGCATATCAACAATAATTGCTTCTTCTAGCTTGATACTGTAATAAAGTTCTTCAGTACCATCAGAGCTTATACGATAAAAATCATGCTGAACGGTCAACTGCTCACCACTGCAAACCGCTTTAAACAACTTAGGTGACGCAACATCAATCGCTTTTTCTATTGTATATGGATGATGAATTCTTTGTCCTGTTGGTAAACCGGTATGCGTATCTTTAGGAATTTCGATATTGTGTTCATAAGCATAACATAGAATGGCATCAGCCTTATCACCAGACTGTGTGCTTCCTCCTTTGATCTCACCTTGAGTAGCCCCAGTTACTTTCACATAAGATGTTAAAGCCATAATAGATTCCTCTTATATTTAATTGTATATATTAGTGTCAGAAAATATAACTTCGAATATCAATCTAATATTAAAATACTTAATTCATATCCAATGATGTTCGCATTCCATATTACTACACGTTTAAATACATCCAATCCTTAAGATGCCATTTTATTTTACTGGTATTTTCTTATTAATCAAACGAAATTTCAAATTTATTTTAATTAATAAAACCATTTATTAAAAACATTATAATTACTTTTATAAAGAGTAAGTTAGACTATATAAAAAACAAGTTAACAACATTTAAAATTAAATAGAAATACATATATTAACTTTCATTTAATATTATTTCGAGTTTATTCATTAGGAATGTAAAAGGATTATTTAAAATAAAACTTTACATTCCTAAAAGAACATTTAAATTTAATCTTTATCAAGTTTACCGACAAGTGATAATGTAAATGATGCCCCCATATATTTAAAATGAGGTCGTGCACTGATTGATACTTGATACCAACCTGGATCACCCGGTACATCATTGACAACAATTTTGGCTGCACGCAATGGCCGACGACTTCGTACACTCGCATCAGGATTATCCATTTCTGTCACATACTGACTAATCCACTTATTCAACTCTCTGTCTAAATCTTGACGCTCTTTCCAAAGGCCAATATTTTCCCGTTGCAACACTTTAATATAATGAGCCAATCTATCCATCACCATCATATAAGGCAGTTGAGTCGATAATTTGTAATTGGTTTCCGCTTCCTTACCTTCAGGTGAATTACCAAAAGTCTTAGGTTTCTGACAAGAATTAGCCGAGAAAAACGCTGCATTATCACTGCCTTTACGCATGGTTAAACAGACAAAACCTTCTTCCGCTAATTCATACTCTCGGCGTTCTGACACAAGGACTTGAGTCGGTACTTTGGTTTTTATCTCTCCCATAGACTCAAATTGATACACAGGTAAATCTTCAACGGCCCCGCCCCCTTGAGGTCCGACAATATTGGCACACCAACGATATTGCGCAAAACTATCGGTAATACGGTTAGCAAACGCAAACGCCGTATTGCCCCAACAAAAATCTTTATCACCATTTGTGACAGATTCATCATAATTAAAAAGTTTACTGGGATTTTCTTCTTGACTATAAGGCAGGCGCAATAAAAATCGCGGCAAAGTTAACGCCACATAGCGTGAATCATCACTTTCTCTGAACGAACGCCATTTAGTGTATTGCGGTCCTTCAAATATAGCCTGTAAATCTTTAAGGCGAGGCAGCTCTTCCCAATCTTGTATACCAAAAAACTTAGGCCCTGCAGCCGCAATAAAAGGCGCATGAGACATGGCAGACACCGCAGATAAGTTCTTCAATAATGCCATATCCGGTGAAGAAGGACTAAAATCATAGTTTCCGACAATGGTTCCATAAGGTTGACCACCAAATTGACCATATTCTGCAGTATAAACCGTGCGGTATAAACCTGATTGAACAATCTCAGGACTGTCTTCGAAATCATCCATTAAATCTTGCTTTGAAATGTTCACATATTCAATTTTGACATTTTCTCTAAAATCAGTGCGATCGATTAAGAATTTAAGCCCTCGCCAAGCACTTTCTAACTGTTTAAATTGATCATTATGTAAAATTTCATTCACTTGAGCCGACAATTGCTGATCAAGCTCACCTATCATCACATCCAGTAACTCACCCGAAATTTTAGCCCCTTGTTTTTCAGGCTGGACTAAACCTTTTAATAATTCTTGTAAGCCAGTTCGAGTCACAGAGTAAGCCTGATCATCCGGGCTTAGGCGCGTCGCTTGAACAATATCGTCTAATAAATTACCCTCTACCGCACCGGATGTTTGTTCAACTTCTTTTTGTTCAGCCATTTGGGCTTCTCCTTACTCTGCTTCGTCTAAACCAAGTTCTTTAATTAATGCAGCACGTGCCGAATCATCTTGAACTAGGCTTTGAATTTTCTTTCTAAAATCAGGAATATTACTTAAGGGGCTTTTAAGGGCCTTTAACGCTTCCCTTAATTCAAGCAATTTAGCCAGTTCTGGCACTTGTTGAATAATTTGATCCGGCTCAAAATCTTTCATATTATTCAAATCAAGTTTAACCGCCATCTCCTCACCTTCTTGCCCAGCAAGCTTAGCCGGAACCACTAAATCAACAGAGATATTTTGCGCTTGCAGCACATCATTAAAATTGTCTTTATTGATATTCACAGGTTCTCTATCTTCAATAGCCCGATCATCTTGGGCTAAAGTAAAATCCCCCATCACAAGCACTTTTAAGGGCAGTTCAACTTCTTCTTGAGCATCACCCGTTGCAGGTTTATAAACAATATTGACTCTCTCTTTTGGTGCGATAGAACCTTTACTACTCATAAATATTCCTCATATAAAAATTTAAAATTGTTGAACAGCCTGTAATGCCATAGCCATAGCTGGATCGATCATATTCACCCGTTTTAATATTTCATTAGATTCTTCTATATTTTCAGCTGCTCGCATTAACTCATAAGCACAACGTAAAATAGACAATGCTAAATCAGGAGACCACTCATTCAACTTATAAGTATCAATATACTCAATGGCAGTATTAATATGTTCAACCGCTAATAAAGAGGCGCCTGCTTTACTCATAATTTCTGCAAGTAAAATTCTCATTTCACATTCTTCAGCTAACGTAGCACCATTTAATGATTTAGTTAACTTAATAATTGCCTCATTATAATTTCCCTCTGCACTCAGCATTCTGGCCTCTGAGATAAGTAAGTCACACTCACTGAGTACTTTATTTTCCGTTTCCCCTTTTAAATTTTGCAACCAAACTAAGGTTTCAGGGCCGGCAAAAGGCAGTCCATCATCAAAGCAAAGATGTTTGACTTCTGGGCAACGATGAACAAAATCCAATACCGCCGCTTCTAAAGACTTCTTGGCAGCATCATTACCTAAAGTGCTTAATGCTGTGTATGTATGAAAACTTAAATCTAACCAAAAAAGGTATTGACTGACACGGTTTTCACAGCAGGTAATAATTTTGCTTGGGGTACCATCTTGTAAAGCAAGCCGTAAAATATTTTTATCTTCATCTGCTGGAGCAGGCAGCCGCGTTGTATTACCTGATACGGCATCTGGCGCTTGCTTGAGCGTCGACCACACAGCCATTCGTCGTAAATGGTAACTGGATGCCTCCCCCATATCCTGTTGAAAAATTTTATCTGCCGAACGTAATAATAATGACATACCCACTTTGATATCTTCATCTGGCAAAGACGTGTCATCAACGACAGAAGAAAAGGGTTTTTGTTGCGTGTCAACGGCCTTTTCAGGTTCAATGTTTATTGCTTGAGCTTCTAACGGAAGCGCTTCTATATCATTAAAATGATCCGCCTGTTTATCATCAGTCTCTTTGGGCTTTGTATCGATCAGCTTATTTGGCTCCTTGCTCAGCTCATTATCAACCGCTATTGCTTCTTCAACCTCAGTGGCTGTTGGCACTTCTTTCACTGACTCTTCTATTATGACTTTAGCAGGCAAACGTTCAATGCTACTTCTTAATCCTCTCATCATGGGAGCATCATCACAGGCTTCAATTAATAAAGCTTCAAACTCAGCAATAAGCTCACATGCTTTAGCGATCAGAACCGAATCCAGCTCAGGGCCTTCATAACTTTCAGCCCAAGCATAGCTACTATCAAGCCACCACTGAATGGAGTTCATTCTCCCTTTAAGGCGTCTCACAACAGGCCATGCTGAATCCCAAAAATGTTCAACTAACCCTTTAAAAAGCGAGGCTGCATCAATAATACCTTGTATACCTGCCAACTGTACTCTTGCGGCTCCCCAATATGCTGCTACCTGAAAGTGCTTAGATTTCTTAGATAAAATGCTATAACCTAGGGTTTCTACTGTCTTCCAATTGGTTTCTTCTCGCTCAGACGAATAAGAATTATGTTTTTCTATTTCTCGTTTTAAATTCTCAAAATCACCATCGACGCTAATATTACTTCCAGCAGGTTGACCCTCTGAAATTGGCGTAACTCCTAATAGAGACAAATTATCTATATAAATCAATCCATTTACCTCTCTCTCAATTAATAGGTTTAAATATCGATAGGATCGATAGGAAAATCTACTTTTGAGTTTTTATAACAAACTTGAGTTTTTATACCATAACTATTAAAACAGTTTAAGCTAAAGCATTAACACACTATAAATATTGAATATTCCCCCTGGAAAACAGCTATCCTTTTAAACTTAACTTAACAACAACCCACATCAAGTTTCCCATAATGCAATCATCATATAAGCCAATAAAACTATCTGGCTTAATTACTTAAGCTCTATAATGAAAGTAATACAGTCGGCCAACATAGACAAGAAATAAAAACTAATATCTCAATATGTTAATTTTAAAAGATCGCATTTCAAAAACTAAAAAACACTATATTTTCATGATAATATAGCGAAAACAATGTCAAAAATGCTTCCTGTTAATTATCCTTAATTTTACGCATATTCATTAGACTTCAAAAAACACAACCAAAAAACAACACTAATAAAACACAGAAAAAACACAAGCCAACCACAAAGCATCATAATTTAAACACAATAAAAACATGATGTTTGAATTTAGCTGTAAACAAGCACATTTAATTGTAAATTCATATTTCAAAAAAGATGTCAACTCGCAAAAAGTCGATTAATATGAGTATTTTATCTTTGTAAAACAATTGACTATATAAAGGTAATCAGAGTTAGTATTATTGCACTATTTATGGCAATCACTATAAACCACTCAATCGCTTTGCTATACCTGTGATTGATGAATTCCCTGTTTTTTAGTCACGGGTATATCATCCCATGCTTTTATGACAATATCGTTAACGCATACTCAATCATGATATCAATGTGCCAAGATAACGACGATATTTATACCAATTCTATTATATAAGTGATCTTTCAGCGGGAATTCAACATGCTGTAGGCAAGGTCGTTAATTGCTCCTGCATTAACAGACAGTCCCACCATCCATGGCGGTCGCAGATGATTGAAGCTAATAGTGATTCTATATCGAAAGCAGCTAAGTCACATAAAGTATGTTGAAACCCGCACACAGTGAGCTTCTCAGACATTCCACTTCAGCGTTGCATTCATTTGAAAGGGGATCACCATTACAGCATAAATGCGCCTTGAATTGAAAAGCTTGAGAAGCTCTGAATTGATCATCTATATAATAGAATTGGTATTATCAAGCATTGAAATATAGCGAAACGAATATACTTAATCGGGCTTTTTGAAAAATTCACCCTATTGTATTGTACTCAAAGCGAGAACACGTAAAAGCTCACTTTAAATGAAACATGGCAATAATAGGAGAATGATCCGATGCTTGAGTTTGTAATGAATCGGCACGTTTCAAAGAGAGTCCTCGAAAATACAGATGATCTAATGGAAAGTTGAATACTGCCACTCTTTGATCAATGTCATACTTAGCTTCTTTTAGCCCCCATCGCTTGGCAAACGCCTTGACTAT
The DNA here is from genome assembly GCF_947495455.1 of uncultured Shewanella sp. Classification (GTDB taxonomy): domain Bacteria; phylum Pseudomonadota; class Gammaproteobacteria; order Enterobacterales; family Shewanellaceae; genus Shewanella. The sequence continues at coordinate 24,119 of NZ_CANLZC010000090.1, forward strand.
CAACTGTCGTTCTAAGCGCCAAGTATTAAAATCACCTGCTAATATTGCGGGTCCTTCATGATTTTCAAATGCATCAGAGATTGCATTAAATTGCTCTTTATAGTGGATTAATCGCCAATCAAAATTAATACCGTGAAGGTTAACCACTAATAATGTTTGATTGTTTGATAGCAGATATTCAGAAATTAAGGTGGACTTAGGAAAACGGATCCAAGGCTCTGCAGAGAGTAGCGCACAAGTACTTAAACTCATGGTATCACTAATCGTCATGACCCCCACCGAAGAGCGGCCCATTCGAAATGCTTCAGCCATAAAGTAAAACGATGAAGACGTTGACAGATACCGTAATAAAGCATTAGACAATTTGGCCTCTTGCAGCAAAATCAAATTATTCTCGGTAACCAGTTGATTAAGTTGAGAAAGCCAGTGAGGTTTTTGCTGCTTGTAAATATTCCAAATCGCGATGCTGAGCTGACCTTTATGATCAAGGTAGCGTGTTTTATTCTGATAAACACAAGGTTGTTCGACTGTGCCATGCTCTTCATTACTTAAAACCTTAGGCATACCATTTAGCGAAAACATATCACTCATAACAAGGTAACTAATCAAAAAAAAACCAAATATTACAATAATGATGGTCTTTTTTTGTTGAGTCATATGGAAAATCGCCCTTTGTTATGAAACACTTCAAGAGTATACACACAAGCCACAAGAAAATGCATATTTTCAAGTTCAGTTCAAAGCGCATTTGTAATACCAATTCTATTATATAAGTGATCTTTCAGCGGGAATTCAACATGCTGTAGGCAAGGTCGTTAATTGCTCCTG
>NZ_CANLZC010000091.1 GCF_947495455.1 uncultured Shewanella sp.
GCTTTTAAACCAGCCCTTTGGGAGTCTGTAAAAGCACCGACTTCTGCGTTGTATCATCTTAAAAGGCAATAAGCATTTTTGCAATAATACGCCTTGAATTAGGCACTTTTACAAGCTCTGAAAACAGGCATCTTCAGATATCACGGGTATATCATGACATGGTTTTCAAACTTCTCAAATCTGCACCAGAAGGCGATTGAAAAGCACGAAGACCAAATTCGGGTAAAATGGCATAAACATGATCAAAAATATCCGCTTGAATATCTTCATAAACAGCCCAACGAGTATCATTGGTGAAAACATAAATTTCAATAGGGATCCCTTCACTAACAGGCGCTAATTGACGTACAAGTAGCGTCATCTCTTGATGTATATTGGGATGATTTCGTAAAAAATGCACCATATAAGCTCTAAAGGTACCAATATTGGTTAAATGTCGACTATTTACCCGCATGTCAGCATCACTCACCTTGGCATTATAGGCATCCATCTCCACTGCTTTATTCGTCAGATATTCTTTTAAATGATTAATTTTAGACAGTCTTCGTTTATCTTCCTCACTGATAAATTGAATAGTTTGAGTATCAATAATGAATGATCTTTTAATTCTGCGACCACCGGATTCTGACATACCTCGCCAGTTTTTAAAGGCATCAGAAACTAAGGCATAAGCAGGGATCATCGTTATCGTCTTATCCCAATTACGCACTTTTACTGTGGTTAAGGAAACTTCTTCGACTGAACCGTCAGCGCCATATTTATCCATTTGAATCCAATCACCTGGACTCACCATACGATTAGCAGCAAGTTGAATGCCTGCCACAAAGCCTAAAATGGTATCTTTAAACACTAACATCACTAAACCCGTTGCAACACCTAAGCCACTAAGGAAATAAACGGGCGATTGATTCGATAGAATGGACACACAAATGATAATTGCAACGAAAAACAAAAATAGCTTCAATAACTGCACAAAGCTTTTTATCGGTAATCGACGACTCACAAGATTCAGATCGGCAACGTCATTTGCAGCATCTAACGCACTGTAAACGACTCTGATCACTAAAATCACAATGGTAAATTCAAGCAAACGCTCAGTCAGTGTACTGAAAAAGGGCATATTAGATAAAGCAAGAGGCACCAATAGACTCAGTACAAATAATGGCGCCAAGCATGCCATTTTCTCCAGTACTTGATGACGCATAAAAGTATCATCCCAGCTTACTTTAGAGTGCTTAATCACTAAATTAACCGTACGAACAATAACCCTGCGTACCACCAAATACACCACTAAGGCAAAAAGCAAACAGCCAATAAGTGAAATACCCATCACCAAATTTTGAGAGGTAAACTCACTCAATCCCCAGCCGGATACCCAATGACTGATTTGAGAGCGAAAATCATAATTCACTGCTTACATTCCTCGTATTAATTTAAAACAAACACTTAATGAACACACTCTATCACCTTTTTAGTCAGCAAGAAAAAAGCCTAAGCATTTCACAAAGGGAGTTACCATTTACAAACAAAAACAACTCAATAAAATAACAATAGTCCATAATTCCCAATTCAATATTTTGTTACGCTCTTTGCTCGCCATTGAGTATTATTTAGTTATATCCTAAGGACTATCAATTTATTGCTTCACGGCTTCAATATGCACAAATTAAAACAAATAACGCGTATCCTCATTACCACAACCATCGCTTATCTCTTAACCTTAACAAGCGCCTTTGCGGCTCAAATCGCTGAAATCACCTTAGACAATGGCGCTAAAGTCAAACTTAACGATGATTTCACTTGGGAATACGTTATTCTAAATAAACCCAACGAAACTGTTCAAAAATCTACACAAACAATAGACACTAAATCTGTAAAAGCTCCCCCCCAATCAGCACTTTCAACCCCACAGCTAAACCAACAATTTATAACACAATCTGAATTATTAAAATCGACGGCCAAAGATGGCGTAAAAGTCAGCATTCTCAAGACGAAATGGGATGATGATAAGTTAGGACTTCAATTTGAACTCACCAGTGACAGCAACAAACACTATGTATTAGTCAAATTAGAAACACAGTTTTACAATGACGAAGGACAACAAATAAAATCAGACAATTTAAATGTTTGGCAAGCCACCTTTCGATTACCCGACACTTACTTACGTAAAAATGAAACCCGCGAAAGCCGCACCTTTTGGATTGACGGGATCAATAAGGCTCACTGGAAAAAAGAACTCATGAGCTTAAAAATTACTGAATTGGAATCAAGATAAGCCCGATAATATGAATTGGTTATCTAAAATACACTTGCTGGATGTTTTTAGCTAACCAATTGAAAACGGCACACATTTTGCTTTTAAAGCAGTAAAGCAAGAAATTGACAAACTGTTATGGAGAGTGAAATGTCAAAGAATATCGTCATTTTCTCGGATGGAACGGGACAAGAAGGCGGCATAAAATTCAACACCAACGTTTATAAAACATTTAACCTTATTGAAGAACGTTCTGGTAAACAAATTGCTCATTATAGCAAAGGCATAGGCACCGATTGGCGTCAAATCACAGGCAGTTTATTGGGTGTTGGCATGACTGATAATATGATTGAATGTTATCAGTTTTTATTTGACCACTTTCATGTTGGCGACAAAATTTACTTATTTGGCTTCAGTCGAGGTGCTGCGACGGTTCGCAGCTTGTCACGCTTTATCGAACTGTTTGGTATATTGCCTAAATCGCGGCCCGAACTCATCAAGCAAGCCCTAAAAATATATAAAATAAAAAATCCTCATAAACGGCAACAGCAAGCGTCATTGTTTATTGCTAACAATAAAAATGTAGAATGCAAAATTACCTTCATGGGGGTTTGGGATACCGTTGCCGCCATGGGTTTACCTAACCGTTTTTTTGATAGTATGCTTTCCAAAATTCCCCCTTTTAAACATAAATTTCATGACTTTACGATCAGCCAAAATATAGAACATGCTTACCATGCTTTATCCATTGACGATACACGGGCCATTTTCCACCCCATATTATGGAAAAAGAAAGCCCATCCACAACAAACCGTTAAACAAGTTTGGTTTAGCGGCGTACATACCGATGTAGGCGGCGGATATGAAAGTGAAGGACTGTCTAATATTCCACTTGTTTGGATGCTGAATAAAGCACTAGAACACGGGCTCATCATTCACGATAATATAGAGATTAATCAAGAGATAAGCGCAAGAATGCACAACGAGTCTATCGGAATATCAGGACGCCTCTTTAAACAAAAAGAGCGAGTTTGGAATACAGACATTGAAGATAAACCGACAGTTCATGCCAGCGTTCTTGCTAGGCAACTCAATCAGCATAACGAAACCCATCCTAAGTATAACCCCTGGATATTAAAAAATGATTATTACTTAGAGCCATGGAATCAAAATATTTATCAGCCCAAGAAAGCGGCGTAACTGCATTATAACCAAGCACTGACATCGGCATTGAAAAAGAATTATAACCTAATTCTTTTTCATTAAAGCTATATTATTCTTTCATACTCGGTAACATGGAATTAGGCATGAATGGATTAAAAATCCCCGCCTTAAGCAGATGAACAGCCGCCTCAATATCGGGATTAAAAAAACGATCCTTATCATAATAATCCACTTTTTCTCGTAAAAAGCCTTTTGCCTTTTCAACCAATGGACTGGGCTTTAAAGGTAAGCGAAAATCCAATCCTTGGGCGGCCGACAGCCATTCAATTGCTATCACACCGCGCGTATTATTAGACATTTCTCGTAATCGTCTGGCTGCAAACGTCGCCATAGACACATGATCTTCTTGATTAGCCGATGTAGGCAAACTGTCAACAGAAGCGGGATGCGCATAAGTTTTATTTTCTGACGCCAATGCAGCTGCAGTCACTTGAGCTATCATAAAACCTGAGTTAACGCCGCCATTTTCAACTAAAAAAGGAGGTAATTTAGAGAGGCTTGAATCAATGAGTAGTGCAATTCTTCTCTCAGAAAAGGCACCTAATTCTGCAATCGCAATTGCTAAATTATCTGCCGCCATAGCAACAGGTTCTGCATGAAAGTTTCCACCGGAAATAATGTCATCAGGCTTTTGAAAAACCAATGGATTATCTGTCACACCATTAGCCTCTGTCACTAATACTGAAGCGGCATAACGGATTTGACTTAAACATGCCCCTAAGACTTGTGGTTGACAACGTAAAGAATAAGGATCTTGCACTTTCTCACAATCTAAATGAGATAAACCAATTTCTGACTCATCCCCTAACAAATGGCGAAAAATAGCTGCTGAATCGATTTGGCCTTGCTGGCCACGGGCCTCATGAATACGCGCATCAAAAGGACTTCGCCCTCCTAAAGCAGCTTCAACGCTCATTGCTCCGACAACAGAGCAATCGGCAAATAAATCTTCAGCATCAAATAATCCCTCCAATGCTAGCGCAGTCGATGCCTGTGTACCATTGAGTAACGCCAAGCCTTCTTTTGCTGCTAAGGAGATAGGCTCAAGGCCAGCAATACGCAAACCATCAATGGCAGGAATAAGCTTACCTTGATAGCGAACTTGCCCTTCGCCTAATAAAGGTAAACACATGTGAGCTAAAGGCGCTAAATCTCCCGAAGCACCAACAGAGCCTTTTTCAGGAATACAAGGGTAGACTCGTGCATTCACTAATTCGATCAGAGTGTGGATCACCATTAGGCGGATCCCAGAAAAACCTCTACTCAGTGAATTAATTTTTAAGATCATCATCAAACGCACTGTCGCATCTGACATCAATTCCCCCACGCCCGCAGCGTGAGACAGCACTATCGATTTCTGCAGTAATTGTAAATCTTCAGCGGCAATCTTAGTATTCGCCAGTAAACCAAAACCCGTGTTAATCCCGTAAACGACTCTTCCTTCATCTACGACTTTTTGCACCAATGCTGCGCTAGTATTAATATTCTCCAGTGCCTCTTCACATAAAGCAATCTTGACTTCTGTTCGGCTCATTTCACGCAATTGATGTAACGATAAGGTACCAGGTGTTAACGTAAAGGGCTTCATACATCTTCCTCCAGCATAGGTAAATCTAACCCTTGTTCTTTCGCGCAGCTTTTGGCCAATTCATATCCTGCATCAGCATGACGCATGACTCCCGTGGCGGGATCATTCCATAACACGCGCCCTAATCGTTTAGCCGCATCATCTGTGCCATCACACACTATGACAACCCCTGAGTGCTGACTAAATCCCATACCCACACCGCCACCGTGATGTAAAGACACCCAAGTAGCACCACTGGCCGTATTCAATAATGCATTCATCAATGGCCAGTCAGAAACAGCATCCGAGCCATCGAGCATAGCTTCTGTTTCACGGTTAGGACTTGCAACGGAACCAGAATCAAGGTGATCGCGACCGATCACTATGGGAGCCGATAACTCACCACTTTTTACCATTTCATTAAAGGCTAATGCCAAACGAGCACGATCTTTTAAACCTACCCAGCAAATTCGAGCGGGTAACCCTTGAAATGCAATACGCTCACGGGCCATATCAAGCCATTGATGCAGGTGAGGATTATCTGGGATCAGTTCTTTAACTTTTTGATCGGTCTTATAAATATCCTCAGGATCACCAGACAAGGCCACCCAACGAAAAGGCCCAATACCTTCACAAAACAGCGGCCTGACATAAGCAGGGACAAAGCCTGGAAAATCAAAGGCATTTTTCACACCTTCTTCAAAGGCCATTTGCCTAATGTTATTACCATAATCGGTTGTCGCAGCGCCTGCTGACTGCAACGCCAGCATAGCCTCAACTTGTACCGCCATCGATTTCTTTGCCGCCTTAACCACTGCTGCTTCATCGGTTTTTCTCATTAAAGCTGCCTGCTCCAATGTCCAGCCTTGGGGTAAATAACCATTTAAAGGATCATGTGCAGAGGTTTGATCTGTCACCACATCGGGAGTGATCTTTCTCGCCACCAGCTCGCTAAAAACATCAGCAGCGTTAGCAAGCAAGCCAACAGAAATAGGCTGTTCACTTTCATTCGCGAGCTTAATCATGGCTAAAGCTTCATTCAATGAATACGCTTTTTTATTCAAATAACCCGTGCGGATCCTAAAATCAATACGGGTTTCATCCACTTCGCAGGTAAGTACTGAGTAACCAGCCATAGTGCCGGCCAATGGTTGCGCTCCCCCCATACCACCTAACCCACCCGTCAAAATCCATCGACCTTGAGTCTCACCATTAAAGTGCTGTTTTGCCATTGCAACAAAGGTTTCATAAGTGCCTTGTACAATGCCTTGAGAACCAATATAAATCCAAGAACCTGCCGTCATTTGTCCATACATGGCCAGCCCTTGCTTATCCAATTCATTAAAATGTTCCCAATTAGCCCAATGAGGCACTAAATTAGAATTAGCAATGATCACGCGAGGCGCATTAGTGTGGGTCTGAAAAACCCCCACAGGCTTTCCAGATTGAACCAATAAGGTTTCATCATTTTCCAAACGCTTTAAAACTTGAATAATCTTGTCATAACAAGGCCAATCACGAGCTGCGCGCCCAATTCCACCATACACGACAAGATCTTCAGGTCGCTCGGCCACATCAGGATGTAAATTATTCATCAGCATTCGCATTGGCGCTTCTGTTAACCAAGACTTACAACTCAAGGTTGTACCATGGGGGGCAATGATATGCCTTGTTGCATCATGTCGATTATTCAATGTTCTGTCCCTCTTAATACATTTAATTGTCGAAAACTAACTGTCCACCTAATTTAAAACGCGTACCCGGATAAAGTAATTTTGCAAAACTCACCACACCTTGACTGGAAGCAGTTAACCGACTGATCTGCAAACAAGGCTCGAATGTTGAAATTTGTAATAATGCGCACTGCTCCTCATTCGCTAAAATCGCTTCTATTGTTTGCTCTGCCGTCGCTAAAGGGGCCACCTGACACAAATAAGCATGAGGTGTCATTTGATTAAAGTTCTGTATTAAATAATGCGGCGCTCGACTAGGCAAAACATAGCGCTCCTCGATCTGCAAAGGCATACCTTCTTCAAGATGAACAAGTTTGGAATAAAAAACAGAGACTCCCTCATTAAGGAATAACCACTCAGCCAAAGCGCGATCAACTTGCCGCTCTGTTTGCATTAATATATTCACACTATAAGCATGACCCCTTTCTTCAATTTCTTGGCGAATATCTCGAATGAGCAAAATGGAAGACTGCGCTTTATGACTAGCAACAAAAGTACCAATACCTTGGAAGCGCTGTAAAATACCCTGCTCAGTCAATTCCGTTAGCGCCCGCCTTGCGGTCATTCTGCTACAAGAAAAAACAGCCGCTAATTGATTTTCTGAAGGCAATTTATGTCCTTCGAGCCAATCGCCAGAATCAACTTTTGTAAGAATGTGCTGCTTAACCGCTAAAAATTTAGCCTGCACCATATTAAAAAATCGCCCACCTGCTCAAAAAGCCACCTCAACACACTAGCTTGTATATACAAGTAAACACAAGCTAGACAAGCCAATTTTGATAAAATACACTGTATACAATTCAGAACAGCTAAATTCACAAACAAAATAACTTGCTGTTTAAATTCATAAAAAATAATTAAGGGTTCGCTATGTCTTGGGATCAAGTCTGGATTGATATCAATATTGCAACTATGGATCCAACATCAAATACGCCTTATGGTGCGATTACTCAAGGCGCGATAGCCATTCAAGCGGGTAAAATCGCTTGGATAGGAAAACAGAAAGACTTACCCGAATTTGACCACTTAGCCACGCCCGTTTATCGAGGCAAAGGTGGCTGGATAACCCCTGGTATTATTGATGCACATACCCATTTAGTTTTTGCTGGTAATCGAGCCCAAGAATTTGAACAAAGACTCAATGGAGCCAGTTATGAAGAAATCGCTCTCGCTGGAGGAGGAATACTCTCCACAGTTAAGGCCTGCAGAGAAGCCAGTGAAGCTGAATTATTTGAATTGGGACGACAACGCCTCAATACATTGGCAAAAGAAGGTGTCACGACCGTTGAAATTAAATCGGGCTATGGTCTCGATACAGAAACAGAATTAAAACTTCTTCGCGTCGCCAGAGACTTAGGTCAATATCACCACATTGATGTCAAAACAACCTTTCTCGGCGCTCACGCTATTCCACCTGAATACAAAGACAAAACAGACGATTATATCGAACTTGTTATTAATGACATGCTACCTAAAATCATTGAAAACAATTTAGCCGATGCCGTCGATGTTTTCTGTGAAAAAATTGCATTTAACCTAGAGCAAACAGAAAAAGTGCTACTAGCGGCTAAAAAAGCAGGCTTAGACATAAAATTACACGCCGAACAACTCTCTAATTTGGGCGGCTCTTCAATGGCGGCCAAACATGGTGCATTATCCGTTGACCATATCGAATTTATTGATGAAAAAAGTATTGAAGTCTTAAGTCAAAATGGTACCTGTGCAACACTACTACCCGGTGCTTTTTATAGCTTAAGAGAAACGCAATTACCGCCCATTCAATTGCTGCGAAAATATAACATCCCTATGGTGGTTGCCAGTGATTATAATCCCGGTTCATCACCTATCTGTTCAAGCACCCTCATGCTCAACATGAGTTGTATTTTATTTAAATTGACACCTGAAGAAGCCTTAAAGGGAATGACATTTAATGCTGCAAAAGCCTTGAATATGGACAGTGAAATAGGCAGTCTCGAAATAGGGAAAAAAGCCGATTTTTGTTTATGGGACATAGACACTCCAGCACAACTTGCTTACACCTATGGCGTTAATCCATGCTTGCAAGTCGTTAAAGCTGGGCAAGTGATCCTGTCATAATATCAATGTCACATTCGAAACACCCTTGATTGACTCAACAAGCTTGCAGGTCGTTAAAGCAGGACAAATGATCCTGTCATAATATCAATGTCACATTCGAAACACCCTTTATTAATTCAACAAGCTTGCAGGTCGTTAAAGCAGGACAAATGATCCTGTCATAATATCAATGTCGCATTCAAAATCCCCTTTTTTGACTGCCTTTATTGACTGGACAAAATCACCCGATTATTCAATGCTTGCAGTGGCCGATTGTTATGGTTCATGACTTTTTGAAAAGCGCTAACTTGTTGTTGAGAAACGGTGACAGGTTCATGTAATACATACCAAGTGACATCTCTTGTACAAGGTGGCGTAGTAAATGAACCTTGAAAAGTGTAATAGCCTCGCTTGTTAGGTAATAGTCCTGAAAAGTCAGGATTAAAAGAGCGAATATCATTTTTCTGTCCACGATAAACTGGCATATGCTCCCATAAAGTACGAATAGTCGGATTTTCATTTCCTAAGGTTAAAAAAACGGCCACTACAGCAAACTGATTATTCTCTCCTTCATAAACCAAATGTAACTCCATGGGGAAGTTTTGATTACTGATAACATTTTCACTCGGACTATGAAAATGAAACTGTGCAAGTCGATATTCTTTATCCGCAACAGAGAGAGTATCCTTCTTTTCGCTATACTCAATTTCAACAGCTTGACTATTCAGTGCTTTTCCTCTTTCATGGTAATTTAATTTAACACTTTCATCTGACTCTTGTTTAACATCATCTCCAAATACAACTTCTATTGTGTGACCGCTATCTTCAATATCTGTCGGCTCTCGTGTAAAGGTAAAACGTAATGGGGGCAGTGCTTCGACCTTAACTCGTTTAGGATCGATGTTAATGGGTGATTGATCACCACCGAGTTCGCATTGAGGAAAATCCTTCCCCCAATGCTCTGGAGAGTTTTGGCCAACATACCCCCAAAAGATCTCGTTTTTCTGTTCTGATGTTTGTGCCATGACTGAAGGTTTCTTTGAACAAGAAGTCACTCCAAGCGATAGAGCAATACTGATAAAAAAGAGTATTAAGCACCAATTGATCTTTTGTTGAGCTCCCCTGAACATAACTCCTCCATGACAATGATTAAGGCATAACGACTTTTAATGACGTCTTATCATTGTAGAAGACAAAAATAGTGAAGACACATCAAAGAGGACAAATCAATCAATAGCAGCCAAGCTCAAATGAATAAACATTGAAAGAATAAATGAAACTTATACGTACACTTAATTTCAAAGATTGTTTATGACATTTCAAAGCTAACATGGGTTTATATCACTCCATCACCACACACGCGGCAACTTGACTGCTTTAACAGTTTCATTTCTCGACACTCCATGGTCATTGCATCAAAAAATAAAAGCCGCCCCGTTAAACTATGTCCTATATGAAGTAATAACTTAATCGCTTCCAGTGCTTGCATTGAACCAATAATGCCGACTACTGGCGCAAGTATTCCTGATTCAACACAACTCAACTCTTGTTCACCAAATAATTGACTAAAACAACGATAACAAGGCATATTTTTTTGATAATCAAAAACCGTTACCATGCCTTCCATTCGAATCGCAGCTGCCGACACCAAAGGCGTTTTATGAATAAAACAAGCCTGATTCACTTGCTCTCTCACCAATACATTATCAGTACAATCAATGACAAGATCATAATCAGCCACCAGCTCAACCATATCCTCATCACTCAGTTTCGTCGCTAATGTTGAAATTTGAATATAGGGATTCAGTTTTTCTAAAGCCTGTTTCGCTGAAGTGACTTTTAATACATCAATATTACTGTCATCGTGCAACACTTGACGTTGCAAGTTCGACTCACTAACGAGATCAAAGTCAATAAGGGTTAAATGCCCAATACCCGCTACGGCAAGATACTGACTTGCCGCACAACCTAAACCACCGACACCTAATATCAACACCTTGGCTGATTTCAGCTTCTCTTGCCCCTCTATATCGACCGATTTAATCGCGATTTGACGGTCATAACGCAATAATTCTGCATCAGATAAAACTGTATTACTTTTGTCTGAAATAAGTATTTCATCGGCATGGCGTCTAGACATTAAAGTTAATCCAATACTGTATTAAAAGGTTCAACGGTAACCATAGTGCCATTGGGTAAATCGCCTTCATATTGAGATAGAATCACAAAACAATTCGCCAAGGTCATTGAAGTTAACATACCCGAGCCTTGTGCCCCACTCATTTGAACTTCGGCTTCTCCTTGCTCGTTATAGCTCAAAATGCCCCGCTGATATTCCACTCGTCCAGGAACTTTCTTTATTTGCCCTTTTAATCTCGCTTGCAAAGTCAGTAACTGGCGTTGTGGGCGACCTTGCATTTTAATAATTAAAGGCCAAACCAATTTGTAAAAAGTCACCATAGATGAAACTGGATTACCTGGCAAACCACAAAATACAGCATCATCTAACTGCCCAAATGCAAAGGGTTTTCCCGGTTTGATGGCTAACTTCCAAAAAGTGATTTTTCCTTCTTCTTCCAGAACCTGTTTTATATAATCAGCATCTCCTACCGACACGCCACCGGAAGTCAGCACCATATCAGCCACTTTAGCCGCCTCTTGAAACGCCTTTCTGATCAACTGAGGATCATCTGCAATCACCCCTAAATCTGTCCACTCAATGTTTGCTCGAGTCAATAACCCTTGAATGCTATATCGGTTAGAATCATAAATTTGTCCCTTTTCCAATGGATTACCAACAGCTTGCAGCTCATCACCCGTTGAAAAGAAAGCCACTCGTACCTTTCTATAAACCTCAATAGCATCAGCGCCAATGGTTGCCAACACGCCCAATTCAGCCGCTCGTATCAAGGTTCCAGCGGGTAAGACTTGAGCACCACAAAGCAGTTCTTCTCCCTGCTTTCGAATGCAAGCCCCTTTCTGCTTAGGGGATTCTATGACTGCTTTACCGGCTTTTATCGTGACTTTCTCTTGCATTTGAACAGTGTCAAACCCCTTTGGTACCAAAGCACCTGTCATGATTTTGATGCAAGTGCCGGGTAAACACTCTCCAGTGTAAGGTTTTCCCGCAAATGCCTCCCCCACTAGAGTTAAAGCCTCAAAATTCATCAAATCATTAAAGTTAAAAGCATACCCATCCATTGCGGAGTTATCGAAAGGCGGTAAATCAATGCAGGAGTGAACATCCTCTGCCAACACACGTCCAAATGCAGTAGGCAGTGCAATCTTCTCTGTTTGAGTAACCACTGAAACTTGATCCAAGAGCTGTAAAATAGCGTGATCAGGGTGCATTAAATTTGAGTGAGCACAAGGGTCATAAGTGATGGACATGAGGCATCCTTGAAATAAAAACTATATGAAAAAGTATTATACTCATGCTTACTCAAAATGCGAGAAAGCCCAATACAGTCAAAGCAAGAATATCAATCGACTTTGATCTATCTCAAGCATCTTCACATAAATAATGACTCCATGCTTCTCAATTTTAATGTGGTGACAACTTTATAAAAGCGAGAGCAAAAAGAAAGACAAAGATAGATTTTTATGCAAAAATAATAAATAAACACTCAATAAAAACGTCAATAATAGCGGTGATAATTTAAATGGCAGTGGCAGCATTAATTCAAGGGTTCATTTTAGGCGGCAGTATGATTATTCCTATAGGAGCACAGAACTCTCACATTTTAGGCCATGGCATCAAACGTAATCATCATTTGCTCGCAGCCAGTATTTGTACTTTATGTGATATTTTGTTGATTGCAATTGGCGTATTTGGTGGTCATGAATAACTCACAAGCAATGCTCATATCGCCACACTCATCACTTATGGTGGAATATTTTTTTTATTAGGATATGGCTTTCTCGCCTTTAAAGCCGCCTTGAAAAACCAATATCAAATAGAAAAACTAACCCATTCTAAAAAAACAAAAATAGCTGTGATTATAACAACATTAGCTGTCACTTTACTCAATCCACATGTTTATCTTGATACTGTTATGATTTTAGGTAGCGTAGGCAACCAATTTATCAATCATGAAAAAATAGCTTTTGCAATCGGTACCATGCTGGCATCTATATTATGGTTTTATAGTCTAGCCATAGGCGCATCAAAATTAGTCCCTTGGTTGGGAAAAGAAAAAATACAAAGAGCCATAGATATCAGTATTGGCTGCATAATGTGGTTCATCGCTTGGAAGTTATATTCTTATCTAGCTCAATAGCACATATTTGCTTTAATACAAATTAAAGCGTAAATCATGCTTCCCTGTCTCTAATTAAAGAAAAAGCACTAAATGCTAGTGCCTTTTCTTTAAACTCATATTCCAAGCAAACAATTCAAAGCCTATTCCTGCGACCAAAAAAAATAAGACTCCCATTGCATTCGCATAGTGATAGCAAATAATGGCGGCAATAAAAAGTGCAGAAGAAATCAATGCCCTTTTAAGACCTTTCATATTTTGTCCTTAAGTATAATCGAGACTCGAAACTAATAAGCTCAAGCTATCTAATATCAGGGTAAATTTCAACACTTGTATCAGTTAGAGGATAAATTTTAATTCAATGATTAATACTTAAGCTTTTTTTTACGCAATTATATCGCACACTTCAAATTCAATAAAAAACAGTAACACTGTCAATTAGCAATACTCATTAAAAGCTCCAAAATTTAGACAAAAGGATAAACGGCTTAATTAAATAAGCTATATATTATTCAAACTGTTAAAAATACATAAAGCAAGTTACGTAAAAGTAATATAAAAACAGACACACAAATGAGAACGATTTGTATTTTTAAAACAACAGGTTACAACAAAATTTATCTTGATATTTCATACAAAATTAATGACAATAGGACTTAATTACTACCCGTGGAGAATAAAAGTCGTGCTTACACCTTTGATGATCGAACAGCTTAATGAACAGATCAATATGGAATTTTTCTCTTCTAACTTGTACTTACAAATGAGTGCTTGGTGTGAAGATAAAGGCTTTGAAGGCGCAGCAAAATTTATGCGTACTCATGCTGAAGAAGAAATGGGGCACATGCATCGCTTATTTACTTATGTCAGTGAAACAGGTGGCATGCCACTGCTTGGCTCCATTGCAGCTCCTAAAGCCGAATTTGACTCTCTACTGGCACTCTTTGAGTATACTTATGAGCATGAACAACTCATAACAAGTAAAATCAATGCACTGGCTCATACCGCATTTAGCAACCAAGATTACTCTACCTTTAATTTCTTACAGTGGTATGTATCAGAGCAGCACGAAGAAGAAAAATTATTTAAATCAATCGTCGATAAAATCCGTTTAGTCGGCGAAGATGGAAAGGCACTATTTTTTGTTGATAAAGATCTTGCCAAAATGGCTGCAGAAGACAGTGATAGTATAATGACAGCCGCTTAAACTTATTCAGGTTAAGCAGCTTAAGAGCGGGATAAGAACCACAAATCTTATCCTGCTTTTACTTTAGCAAGCCCTCTATTACGCCACCGACATAACTTGTCTCTGTAAATAATTAAACATCTCACTTCCATTGAGCGGCCTAGACATAAAATAACCTTGAGCAAAATCGCAACCTAACCCCTGTAATAAATCCCACTGTTGCTGAGTTTCCACTCCTTCTGAGACTAACTTCAACTGCAAACTTTGACCCATAATAATGATTGCTTTCAATAAACTCGCATCTTTATGTGATTCAAGTGCACTATCGATAAAACTTTTATCTATCTTAAGTACAGAAATAGGAAAACCTTTCAAATAAGCCAATGATGAATAGCCTGTTCCGAAATCATCTAAATAAATATCAATACCTAATCCGCTCACTTCCTCTAAGGTTTTCAAACATTGAACTTCATCTTCAATCAGCATAGTTTCAGTAATTTCTATGTGTAAATAACACGGCTCAATACAGTGTCTTTTCAGCGCATCATTAAGAATTTGGCTAAAAGACTCACCTTCATGATTAATAAACTGACGGCCTGAAACGTTAATGGCTAAACTGATCTTAAAACCATGATGATGCCAATGGGCTAAATCAGCCAATGATTGCTCCAGCACCCAGAGCCCTAACGTATCAATAAAGCCCGTTTCTTCAGCAATAGGAATAAACTTATCAGGTGAAATCAGGCCAAAATCAGGATCTTTCCACCGAACTAAGGCTTCGACACTAACTATTTCTCCTGTGGACATATCAATGATAGGCTGGTAATTAAGGTAAAAATCAGAATGCAAAACAGCTTTCCTCAATCGCTGTTCCAATTTGATTTGCTCAAATATCGTGTGATCCATTCCCTTTGAAAATAATTTATAGTGTGCCCTACCATCACTTTTGGCCTGATACATTGCAGTTTCGGCATGCCTTATCAAAGATTCTGGATCTTTGCCATTATCTGGATACAAACTCAATCCAAAGCTTGAAGAAATACTAACAACAACCTCATCAACAATAAATTTTTCAGAAAGTAAAAGGTTAATTTCCCTAGCCCTTTTTTCAATAGAAGCACCAGAAGATAAATTAGGCAGGATCATCACAAATTCATCACTACCGACTCGAGCAATGAAATCATCCTTGGTTAAAATAGAACTAAACCGAGAAGCCACTTGTTTTAATATTTCATCTCCCACCTCTGTACCATGAAGATCGTTAATAAACTTAAATCTATCTAAGTTAATAAAAGCAATCGCAACGGATTGCGAATAGGTTCTAGCATAAGAGATTTGATGTTGAAGATGCCCCATTAACAATTGCTTATTGGGTAACCCAGTTAAGGTATCAAAATGCGTTTGATACCAAATTTCTTGCTCATATTTCTTTCTATTTGTAATATCAATGAATAAGCCGATATGTTGAGTCACTTCCCCTTGTTCATTCTTCACTAAAGTAATCGCCAGATATTCAGGAAAAATATGTCCATCCTTACGCTTATTCCATATTTCTCCTCCCCAATGCCCTTTCGCTTTCAAGGTTTGCCATACTTCTTTATAGAAATCTTCAGGATGATGTTGAGAACTCAAAATAGAGGGATCTTTCCCTTTTACGTCATCTAATGTGTAACCTGTAATTTTAGTAAAAGCAGGATTGACTAACTCAATACGGTTTTGTGCATCAGTCACAATGATGCCTTCCGAAGAATGTTTAAAAACTGCTGAAGCACGACTAAGCTCTCTTTTAACCTTTTGCCGTTCAAGTAACATTTGATTCAAAGCAGACGCCATTTTAGCTATTTCATCTCCACCTTTGACTTCAACTTCAATCTCTAAATTAGGATCCACAGCCATTTTTTGCATGTCATCCGCTATACTTCTAATGCTTCCAACAATATGCTCAGTGATACTTTTACCTAATAAAACCAGCACGCCAGTAATGAATATAATGCCTAGTAAACTCAAAATTAAATACGTCAAAGCTTGCCTCTGCTCAGAGCGGCTGCTCAATGCAATAGCTTGTGCAATATCTCCATTTATTTGATGTAATAAATTGATCCTTTGACTGGATGCTTCCCACCATTCAAGCGCTGATACACTCGCTAATGGCGCCTGTAAATGAGCCAATGTTGCTAACATTGGCTCATCATAAATGCGTATCCTGTCGTCAATATCCTCAATGTTCAATCCCTGTTCCTTGAGCCGCAATAGCTTAAACATATTTGATTGATAGGCTAAAATCGTCTCTTCTAATTTAATAATTAAATCATACTGAAAACCAGACAACTCAGGATCACTTTTAATACTCTCAAGGAGCTGAGAGAGTTCCATAAAATGCATATTAAACTTAATCAAATCGCTCGATTCATTACGTAATAAGTAACTTTTAAAGTCATGTATTAAGCCACCAAAGCCCATTAAACGTCCAATTTCTTCAGACTGTTCCGCCAAACGTAACTGTGAGGCTATTAGGCTTTGAATACGCAATAATTCAGCATGCTCAGGACTGAGTAACATCCCATTGAGTAACCACTGATTATTACTAGTGGCATAAGATAAAGTATGAAGTATACGTTCATGCAAAGTCGTTTCAAGTGATTGTATTGAAAGAAAAACACTCATTGAAAGTGTCGGTGCTGATAATAACTGTACCATTAAAGCACGCTGCTCATCAGCAAGATCTTGAATCTGTAGCATATTTAACAGATCTGTTTGACGTCGAATTTGCTCAACGTTATTTGAACTAAAATGCAATTGAGAAATCAGATCGATAAGAAAGCAGTCAATTTCAGCATAGCGTTCAAAAAAGTTCATCTCCTTTAACTGCGTCACTTCAGCGCGAACTTTGGCCAACATTGTGGGTAATTTTGCTATTTTAATGAGTTTATTCTTGAGTGTTTTATTCGCATTATTATTCTCAATGTTCAACAAACTCTTAAGAGATTGATTGTTAATAAGTTGAGTCATAGCCTCATCGGTCAAGACTCTTTGCTGCTCAAGTCGATTTGAAAAAAACGCCTCCTTTTTACCTATCACTCCAGCAGATATGCCTCGCTCTTTTTGTAATTCATACAGTAAATTTTCAATATCAATACTCACTTCACTGGTCAACATACTCTCATTTGCCAACCTATAATCTTCAATGAGTAGCAATACTGCGACATATCCCAAAATAAAAATAATGGCTAAAGGAAAAGCCGAAAATAAAAACAATTTACATTTAAGATTGAAACGAGCAAAAACGATGGGCATTAAAAAGTAATCCGTTAATTTTAAGCGAAGAAATAACCATATTGGTTTCAACTAAGCAACATAGAATATCATTGAGTTCATATTAATTTGTACACCAACTGATTTTACTGGCCAAAAACTCAAGGAGAAACAAAAGTCAAACATACTAAACAACAAATAATAAACAATGGTTAAACAATAAAGTGGGTAACAAGCATACAAAATAAAGACATAATATAGTGAAAAACTCAATGCGAGCTTCTCACTAACAAAATCGATACAATTGAATCGGAAAACTAAAGTGCTAATTGTCGATAATAAACAATATCTTCAATAGTCACTATCGGTAAGCTGTGCTCTTCACTAAATCGTACGATATCGGCTAATCGTGCCATAGTTCCATCTGGATTTGTAACTTCGCATAACACACCGAAAGGTTTTAATCCTGCAAGTTTCATCAAATCAATCGTCCCCTCAGTATGTCCTCGACGCGTTAAAACACCACCACTTTGCGCAATAAGCGGATAAACATGCCCAGGCCTTGCAAGATCATCTGCTTTTGCTTGACAAGCAATGGCAGCTTGTATTGTTTTGACTCTGTCAGCTGCGGAAACGCCAGTAGTCACCCCTACCTTAGCTTCGATACTGACGGTAAAGGCAGTACCATATTGACTGGTATTTTCTGCAACCATAGGCGGTAGAGCAAGTTGTTTAATACGCTCCTGTGTTAAACATAAACAAACAATACCGCTGCACTCCCTAATAAGCAGTGCCATCTGTTCATTGGTTAAGCTTTCTGCTGCAAAAATAAGATCCCCTTCATTTTCTCTATCTTCATCATCAACAACAAGTACACCTCCTCCTATTTTAAGAGACGCTAAAGCGGCATTGACACGTTCAATTGCATTGCCATAAGGTATGAGTAATGACTGATCCATGGTTTAGTCCTAATAATAACATTTATGGTTTGACCAGAATCAGGGCATAAAGAAATAGCATTTAAAAAATCAAATACTAACATAAAAGAAAAAGCGATATTTTTAATCAGTTAAAAATCGCTATCAATACGGCGAATAAGCATCAAGTACCCGCTTACCGCTTCTCCTATATTCTCTTTCATCCGGACTCAGTATATTTAAAAAACAAATATAACATTACCGTCGGCTCTGGATTCGTTGACGACAAAAGCGTCAACCCACCAGATCTGCTGACCCTAGAAAACTAGGCGCTCGTGGGCTTAAGTAGCACTTCAATAAAAAATATCAGTGAACTAACATTTACCACCGGTGGGGAGTTACACCCCGCCCTGAGAATTTGAGTTGAAAAACATACATTTTTCAACTCAAGTCATTTTGCGCTCAATACACTACAAATTCAAGCTAAAACAATATGTTTAGACCAGTATCATTCCCAATAAAAACAGATAAAACTCCCCCTTCAACTTTTACCAACCAAGCCGCCTTATTCCAAAAAATGAAAATCAGATCAAATTAAAACAACAAAAAATCATCGACCTTTATTGTTTAGCGGCATAAAATAACCCTAATAAAAATACCAACTCAATTTATGATTAAGAATTGACACAAGGAAACGTGACATGAAGTTCTTTTTACCTCTTACAGCAAGTGCTGTCTTGTTAATTGGATGTTCGAATATGACTAAAACCTCTTCAATACAGCCCCCTATCGCTGAAAAAAAAGCCTACATCATGAAAAAGCACGGACATCAACGTATCGATAATTATTATTGGATGCGTGACGATGAACGTAAGAATAAGCAAATTATTGATTATTTAATGGCTGAAAATGATTATAAAGAGGCTCAATTAAGTCCCTATCAACCCTTACAGAAAAAGTTATACCAAGAACTCACCAATCGATTAGACAAGAATGAATCCAGCGCACCTTATTTATGGCATGGACAATGGTATTACAGCCGATATCAATCAGGCGAAGAGTACCCTATTATTGCCCGTAAAAAAGACTTAGATTCGACAGAAGAAATCATTCTCAATGTTAATGAACGTGCACAAGGTAATGAATTTTACGGCCTAGGAGAGACATCTGTTAGCCCAAATGGCCAACTACTCGCCTTTACAGAAGATACGCTAAGCAGAAGGATTTATACTGTTGTTTTTAAAGATCTCAACAATAATCAATATCTAAAAGATAAAATTGTAGGTGTAGAAGGAAATATTATTTGGGCCAATGACAACCTACATGTTTTCTATATTGCGAAAGATCCTCAAACATTGCTTGGATTTCAAGTATTCAGACATAAACTTGGCACACTGCAATCTGAAGATGTATTAGTTTTTGAAGAGAAAGATGATACCTACTACCTTGAGCTTGGAAAGACCATTGATGAGTCATTAATCACGCTTTCTCATGACAGCACCATAACCTCTGAAGTCTCCATTCTCGATGCAAATCAGCCCCTTTCATCTTTTTCACCAATATTGACGAGAAAAGAAGGTCATGAATATACTTTTGAGAAAAAAGGAGATGACTTCTACATTCTCACCAACTGGCAAGCAAAGAATTATCGTTTGATGAAAGTACCTTCTCATCAAGCCCATAATCAACAAGCTTGGCAAGAAGTCATTCCCCATGATAACAAAGTCCTGATCGAGGATTACTTAATCTTAAAGGACTATTTAGTCTATCAAACAAGAGAAAATGGCCTCAATCATATTAAAGTTCGTCCACTTGATAATTCTCCAGAGTTCGAATTACCTTTTGATGATGCCGCTTATGTGGCGAGTTTGGAGATAAATACACGCCAAAATACAGATAAGTTGCGAGTGGCTTATTCCAGCCCAACCACCCCTGAGTCTATTTTTGAATATTCATTAAGCTCTTCAAACCCTGCGACACTAGCTAAAACAAGGCGTTTATTAAAACAAGAAAACGTTCTTGGCGGATTTAAGAGCCATGCTTATCAAAGTGAACGATTATTTATCACTGCAAGAGATGGTGCTCAAGTTCCAGTCACACTCGTTTACCGTAAAGACTTGTTTAATAAAAACGGTTCAAATCCACTATATCAATACGGTTACGGTTCTTATGGTTATACAGTTGAGCCACACTTTAGATCGTCCATTATCAGCTTATTAGATAGGGGCTTTGTTTATGCAACAGCTCATATTCGAGGCAGTGATATGCTTGGCCGTCATTGGTACGATGAAGGTCGAATGCTAAATAAGAAAAATAGTTTTAATGATTTTATCGATGTCACTCAAGCACTCACAGAGCGAGGTTATGCCGATAAAAATAAAGTTGTCGCTTCAGGTGGCAGTGCAGGCGGCTTACTCATGGGCGCAATAATCAACCAGTCACCGAAGAAGTATTTTGCCGTAGCATCACATGTCCCCTTCGTTGATGTGGTAACAACTATGTTAGATGAGAGTATTCCATTAACCACTAATGAATATGATGAATGGGGAAACCCCAATACTAAAGCTTACTATGACTATATGTTAAGCTATTCGCCCTACGATCAAATTAAACCCCAAGACTACCCTCACTTACTTGTTACGACAGGCTTACATGATTCTCAAGTGCAATACTTTGAGCCCGCCAAATGGGTCGCCAAACTTAGAGAATATAAAACGGATGATAACTTACTGTTATTTGAAACCGATATGGAAGCAGGCCATGGAGGAAAAAGTGGACGCTATCGCCGTTACCAAGACACAGCGAAAGAATATGCATTCTTCTTAGGCCTACTAGGTTTAGACAAATAATAGCCTTGCTAAATTATTTATGCCAAATTACTTTCTATATAATTTGGCATAAAATAAAGTCATCAAGAACCTAATACTAATCATCCAGAGGAGCATAGTGAGCAGTCTTTGGTATTTATATATGATAAAATGCGCGAACGGGCATTTGTATACAGGGATCACAACAGATGTTAATCGACGCTTTCATGAACATCAATTGGGAGGGAAAAAAGCGGCAAAATACCTCAAGGGAAAAGGACCACTAACACTCATCTATATTGAAAAAATCGGCAATCACAGCCAAGCCTTAAAAAAAGAGATCGCCATAAAGAAATTGACACGAAAGCAAAAGTTGATGCTCATCGGCTAAAACTTAAATTCAGAAGCAATCATAAACTATGCGCTAACAATGCCCTTTTAGAAAAATACCAAACAGTACACCTGACAATGTTATCCATACCTTCATATAGGATATAAACAAGCTCATTGTTCAATCGAATACACTTCCCACATACATGTCAATTTATCGAACATCACATAATTCGAACAATGCTACTGCTATGAATCAAATAAATCGAGTCCTACATGTAGAGATATCATAGAACACATGCAACTCATACATGAAGCCTATCTCAACTATCCTAGTTTACGCTGCCAAAACGGAAAAGTCGTTAATGGCATGCACCGAGTCTGCAAAGCATTGATGGTGGGAGCCTCAAGCATTACAGCACAGCAATTTTCATACTACATCGCACCAGATTACATTAATGTCGATCCCAATTCTCTTCCTAATGATTAATGCAAAAAAAAAGCTCTCAGATATTGAGAGCTACTGACAAAGGTTACTGAAAATCTCAATGGAATAGAGGCTCAGTTAGTAACTAGGTAAAATATACGACTGACATTAGAACCTAAGTGCAATCCAATTAAAACCATAAAAAAGTAACAAAGTATGTTAAATCAAATAATGTATTTAAAATTAGAAAAATAAAGTCAATTTTTTATCTATTAATGCTGGCTTTTAAGGCTCACAGTCAGAGCAAGGCCAGGGCTCTGAGGAGGAAAGGGGCTTGTGGTAAATAACATGATATAATACCTTCATCAATGGGATAAAAATTGCCTTCTAACAATATACATATAATTTAAAAACAATAAGTTATAGAGAGTAACTTACGATTTTTTATACGATTTTTCTACATTTTTTATAAATTTCTTGAGCCATAATATCAGCTCTTTTCTTTATAGAATCTTTGTTCCAATTTTGTGGTAAGAGCAACGACTCTTCCATTGGATAGTTTTTCTTCCTAAGTATTTCGAACTTATCCCTTGGAGGTTTGTCAGCCAATTCAATTGAGTTTGTTGTGTTATCTAACAAAAGTAAATTACCTATATTATAAATCTCATCATCACTAACATCACATGAAGACAGATCTGTTGACTGTGATAAGAAATGCTCGATTGTTAAATGTTGATTATCTACACTTAAACATCCGTTATTCTTAGGTAGTAAAAACTCTAAACTATATCTAACAATGTTTTTATCTTTAGATTTTTTGTTACCATAGCCTAATTCTGAAAATTTAACTCTAAACTCATTAAGGTCAGGCATTTTTGAACGTAAAAATGTATCTAACTCATTGAGTACGGATTGAATCTGCCCATTTTCGGATGCCTCTGTTAATTTAATAGCTAACCGAGAATAATTGGATGCAATTGCTCCAGATGAACGCTGAGAAGTTATAGCATTGAAGCAATAATGAAATAATTCAATTTTTTCAAGAGTTTTTCTCAAATTCCTTAAACTTAATAGTTTTTTATCATATTTATGCAATAAAGCGAGAGTTAAAGCCGTCTGCTGTTTAACTTTAAAAATATTAAGGGATATTAGAGATTTTTTAACCAATACTTCCTCTTTAGACCAGTCCCTTTGACTAGGAGATAAAAGAGTACAATACAATTTACTGTATATATTTAAATCCGACATTAACTCTTTTGCTGATTCTGCACTATTACCAATAAAAGCTTTTACTTCAGAAAATAGTTTTTTATCAGTTGTATATTTATATTTAGATACCCAGAAATGTAGTAAAAACGCATCTAAAGAGGATGGATCAGCTACATCATCAAAATGTCGAACCATACCATTCCAAGATTCTTTAGCTTGATCGATAGAAACGCTAGTATTTTTAATTCTCTTTAACATTAAGTTCTTAACCAAATCAGATGTAGTCAGATCTCTTCCTCTAGCATTTAATGTTTCAAAAATTAGGTATGCATCATCTTCATTATCAAGTTGTATAAAAACTAGCTTTAAAGAAAGTACTTTATCCCTAATATTTTTAAGTTTTTGTACAGCCAAATTATCATGATCAGTAAATAGGTTACCTTGCTCTGAATGTACGTCAGATAACTCAGGGATATACCTCTCTAAGTTTTTTTCAATAATGGTAAAAGCAGATTCAAGTTTCTTTTCCTCAACACCTACATCGCATGAAACATTTAACCCATTAAAACTCTGTATATGATCTTGTAAGTATGGAAATGAAGTCTCTGAGTTTAATACAAATTCATCTTCATTATCTATGTTCGCTTTTTCAACATATTTGTGGACACCTTTCGCAAGATTATTTTCACCTAATGTAATAAATGCGTTTCTAATAGCAGATAATATGAGAGTAATAGTAGTCAAACGTTGTTGGCCATCAACAATACCGAAATATGGTTTTCTTGTTTGATATACAACCATTGATCCTTAGGTGTCCCCTTATATAAAGCAGCCACATCAAGGGTTTTGAGGTAAAATACTCCAAACAACCATAATAAGCTC
>NZ_CANLZC010000092.1 GCF_947495455.1 uncultured Shewanella sp.
TGAGGCTTTTTTCGTATATGAGATTAAAAATAATAGAGCGGTAGTTCAGTTGGGCTGATAATGTTCCATACATTATTTAGCATTCACCCCATCCATGGGGATTTTAGGGCTTTTTATTAGAGACTTCTCATTAGAAAGAGTCGGCCTGTCACGCCGGGGGGCGCGGGTTCGGCTGGTATAAAGAGCAAGTCCGCTTCACAACATTAGGATGAGCCCTACTAGAAATAGTAGGGCTTTTTCGTATGTATACTTTTCTGTATTTTTTTGGGGTGGCGTCGCGGATAAATCCGTCCCAGCTTCGCGTTCGTAAGCGCACGGCTGACGCCGTACTCATACCAATCTGCACTCAAATATGATCTAATACAGTACGATTTCATTTCGCTTTTTCATTATGCAAAATTATTCTTCTGAACAACTTGTCGCCTTATCTAAGTCTGAAAAAGACGCACGAATGAGAATTCGCTTATTGGCCGTTGCACGCTTTTTAGAAAACACATAATCGTGCTTTAGTGGCTCGCCAATTAAAGCTAATACCAATCTGCACTCAAATATGATCTAATACAGTACGATTTCATTTCGCTTTTTCATTATGCAAAATTATTCTTCTGAGCAACTTGTCGCCTTATCTAAGTCTGAAAAAGACGCACGAATGAGAATTCGCTTATTGGCCGTTGCACGCTTTTTAGAAAACACATAATCGTGCTTTAGTAGCTCGCCAATTAAAGCTAAGTCGAACGAGCGTCAACGCTTGGGTTAAAAGCTATCTCACAGAAGGTATCGATGCATTGAGAAGTGATATGTCTAATCAAAATGCGAGTAAGATGACTCATGCACAAAAGCAAAAATTGTTTACCTATATCGATACTGCCAGCCGCTCAGAAGAAGGCGGGAGACTCATAGGCAAGGATATTCAGCGTTATATCCAATCTGAGTTTGGTATTCAGTATCACTTAGATCATGTCTACAAGATCCTGAAAAACATTGGACTGAGTTGGATCACGAGTCGTTCCCAACATCCTAAACAATCAGAAAAAGTTCAGGAAGAGTTTAAAAAAAATCCTGATAAAAACGATCGATAAGATCCCAGGGCACCTTCCGTTAGATCGCGTCGCCTATTGCTACAACCTAGGTGGTTTCAGGATGAAGCTCGCTTTTCTATTTAAAAGATGATCGGCAAAACACGACAGCAAAGCTCCGGGCGGCAACAGGCACAAGACCACGTGCAGTTCAACAACAGCAATTTACATTTTATAAACCATAGGGCTTATATATTTGGTGCTGTATGTCCAGTCACTGGAAAAACCGAGGCACTCGTTACGCCATTAGTGAATAAAGAAGTCATGACACAACACTTAAGGCAAATTTCAGAGGCAACAGAACCAGACAGATATGCACTTGTTATTACAGACGGTGCCCCTTGGCATACGAATGAAACAACAGACTCATTCCATAACTTATCAATATTGAAACTCCCGCCTTATTCTCCACTCTCTATTTACAAAAACTAAATCCTATCGAACAAGTATGGCAATGGCTAAGGCAGCACTGTTTAGCTAATAGATGCTTCAAAAATTATGATGATATTCTTGATAATGTTTGTCGTGCATGGAACACATTTATTGAGTGTACTAAAAGGGTCAAAAGCATATGCTCAAGAAGCTGGGCAAAAGTGACCAACTTCTAATGCAGATTGGTATTACAAGTCATCACGAGCGCTCTGCTGTACTATGATGAGAGCATAAACTTGACTATTGCTAAAGCAAGATCAATTGGCTGTTTCAAGTATTTCATGAGAAATGAAGCTCATTTTTTCTTGTAATGCAATGGATTTTAAATCTCTAGGATGTTGGTCATCAATGACCATTTCAAAGGCAATCCTGCCTGGATCATGATCAAAAATAATAATTCGATTGGCCATGTCAACCGCTTCTTTCACACTATGGGTAACCATTAACATGGAGCGAGTATTTATTGCTTTATCTTGCCATAGTTCGATAATATCTTTACGCAACAGATTAGCAGTATAAATATCAAGTGATGAGAAAGGTTCATCCATAAATAATATTTCTGGTTCTACCACAAAGGCACGAGCAAAACCTACACGTTGGCGCATTCCGCCAGATAACTCTTTTGTATAGGCATGCTCATAACCTGCTAAACCTACCAGTCTCAATGCTTCTAATGCTTTGGGTTTGCTATGTGATTTAGGGATCCCTTGTGCGTCTAGTCCAAATTGCACATTTTCAAGTACTGTTAACCAAGGTAAAAGTGCGATATTTTGAAATACCATGGCAATTTGTTTAATGGGTTTATTGATCAATTTATTTCGATAATAAGCATGGCCGCTTGAAGGGGGTAATAAACCAGAAATGGTTCTTAGAAACGTTGATTTACCCGCTCCAGATTTCCCTAAAATAGCCACAATTTCATTTTCATATAAAGTAAAATTAATATTATCTAATATTTGATGCACTTGCTTATTGTCATTGACCAATGTTTGACAAATGTGTTTGGTATTGAGTAAAGCATTATCATGCTTGTAATTAGGTGTGAATATGGATTTCATAATGCTTCTCCTATACTTTATATCGAGTTTCTGCGAGGCGATAGAGAGGCCTCCAAATAAAGATAACGCACAGACTGACTAAAAAACATAATGCAGACACAGCTAAGGCTGCTTGGTGAAGTTGATTATTGTTGGTTGTTTCGGCTATCAGAGCGCCAATGCCGTCAGTTGTGATAGTCTGATTGCCCCATTGCAAAAATTCAGCGGCAATTGCTGAGTTCCATGCTCCGCCAGCAGCACTGATTATCCCTGTTACTATATAGGGGAATATGGCTGGGATCATAAACTTGAACCACCAATTCCACCCGTTTAGACGAAAGCTTTTTGCCATTTCCAGCATGTTTTGAGGAAGTGAAGCAGCGCCTGCAATAACATTAAACAGGACATACCATAGTGTTCCCAACATGATTAAAGGTATCGCCCATAAATTTAATGATTGATTTGTTGTGACTAATATAATCGTGATCACTGGAAATAAGACATTAGGGGGAATTGCCGCTAGTACTTGAATAATTGGTTGAAATAACCTAGTTAATCGAGGGTTTAAGCCAATCCAAATACCAATTGGTGTAAATAATATTACACTTAATAACATAGCAATAGCGACCCTTAACGTGGTTTTGAGCATAAGAGGGATAAGGTAAAGCATGCTGCCATTTGGGAAAAAAAGCCACAGTTGGTAACAGATATAACTGAAGATGGCAAAAAAAAGCAGATACCATAAACCAGTGCTACCTTGTTTTATTTTAGAGGATAAGCTTAAAGGGGATAATTTAAATTTAGCGACAAAATAGCTGGGCAAATTAATCATGCTATGAATACAGATTTTATAATAGTGATTGAATTTATTTGCGATAAAGCTGTGTGTCAGTAGATGATAGAACCATGAAGTACTGGGAGCTGTTGAAGTAATGTCCTCATATTTGAATTTTTCTGACCATTTAACCAGAGGGCGAAAAAGAAATTGATCAAAAAGAGTAATATTAATGATGATAGCAATGATTGCCAAGCATATTGCTTTTATATCGCTATTGACTAAAGCGGTTTGAATATAAGATCCAATCCCTGGTAGCATGATGGTCTTATTGCCTAGAGGTAAGGCTTCTGTTGCGACGATGGCAAACCAAGCTGCGGATTGAGAGACCATAGTATTCCATAGTAAACCCGGAATAGAGTATGGCAATTCGATACGCCATAGATGCTGCCAAGCGTTGAGATTAAATGACTGACTGACTTCAATAAGATCGTCTGGAATGATACGCAGTGTTTGATAAAAAATGAGTGCGAGGTTCCATGCTTGGCTTGTAAATACACCAAAAATAGCAGCCGCTTCTAATCCCATAATACTTTTTGGAAAAACAAATAAAAAAAGTGCAGTGGTAAAGGTTAGAAAACCAATTAACGGTGCAGATTCTAAAAAGTTAATGATAGGCAAAGTAATACGTGCAATATGTTTGTTTTTGGCACTGGCATAGCCAACGATGATAGCGAACAGTAAAGAAAAAACCATGCCAATGATTAAACGCATTGTGGTACGTAAACTATAGTAAGGCAGTTTTTCTGGTGATAAAGAAATGTCATTTAACTGAGTTAAAGCCGTTAATGGGTTATGCATATCTTGCCAACCAACATAAAAAAGAAAGCCGAACAGCCCTATTGTTAGCATTAGCATGAAATCTTTGTAATTTAATAATAGATAGTTATTTTTATTCAATAGTCTATCTTTAAAAAGTAAGTTATTTTTTTTCATAAAACTATCCTTGAATAATATCAAGTAGTTGTTTATTAGGTATTATTGGTTGTATTTTTATTGACTATCTTTAATGTCTAAATGGGAGCAATAAGAAAAGGAAAGACAAAAAGTTATGTTTATTTGTCAATTATCTTAAATTATTTTAAATAAAACTAAAGACAGAGAAATACTAAAAAGTTGTTAATAACAACTTGGAGGATGTAATGATGTGCAGATAATGTATGGCATGAGTGCCTCCTTACATTTTTTCAATTTGGGGAGGTTGCTGTTTAAAAAAGCGACGCAAATTTAAATTAAAAAAAAATGATTGTCAATAACAAATTTAAAGCTTGTTATTTCTGTTTTTCTGAGTACAATGTGCCGCGTTTTGAATTTCAACTTTTTTATGGGGGGGGCACATGTTATATTTTAATTGTTTACAGCCTCCTAGTTTGAACTTAACAGTGTTAATAAGTGATTATTCTTAGTGGTGTCAATGCGAATATTTTTTATCGCACCACTTTTTATTGTTAACTATTCTGTGCAATTGTTATTATTGCTGGGAGGTTGTAATGCTTTTAAGTTCTTATCTTCATCTTATCATCATTGGCATATGTGTTGGTTTCTTATCTGGTTTATTGGGTAGTGGTGGAACGACATTCTTAGTACCCGCTTTAAGTGCTTTTTTTACTTATCAGTTATTGCTAAAAGTCAGTTATTTACATTTTGCAGTTTATACTGCATTAACGATTTCAGCGCTGACTTCTTGGACGAGTATCGTTAAACACTTTAGATATAACTGGATTAAACTCAGCGAGTTATTATCTATAGTGCCTTGCTTGGTTGCTGCAAATCTTGTGGGATTATTTTTATCTCTACATACACCCGCTATATTGAGTATTAACTTGTTTTCTTTGTTCTTGTTATATTTATCTTATTCCATTTTATTTAATCATAATTCGGAATTATTGATAAATAAAATGACTTTTCTAAGTACTTGGGTTGGATTTAAATCAGGATTGTTTGGAATAAGCGGAGGCAGTATTGCATTTCCGTATTTATTAAGAATGTCGATTAAATTGGAAAAATCGCTTGCGATAACAAGTATTATCACCTTTAGCCTTTCTATTATAGGTGTAATAATCGGATTACTTGGAGGAGCGACTCATGTAAAAGGGGCGATTGGTTTCATTTATTGGCCTGCGATTATATTTGTCGCTCCATTTACTATGCTGATGGCACCTGTTGGGCAAAAAGTCGCATTGAGATGTCCGGTTCTATTCATTAAATTAATCTACTCTCTCGTTATGTTATTTTCAGCTTTATATATATTATCATCCGTATGATACATTGAAAAACCTATGTAAACGTAATCGAAAGCGGCTTGAAATTGAATGTATACATTTAACTGGAATGTACCTTTCACTGAACCTAGTATTGAAACTCTATTTCAGCTTGAGAAATAAAATCCGGTTGTCGGTTTTGTTTTAATTGGTAGATGACACGGTAACTCAATAGTGCTTGTACGTATTCTCGGGTTTCTTTATAGGGGAGCGTCTCAATAAAACTGACAGCGTCAAGTTGACCTTGTGATTGCTTGAGCCATTTTTTCACTTTGCTTGGGCCCGCATTATAACTGGCCGCTGCAAGGATTCGATTTTGATCAAAGTCATTTTTTAATTGGGCATAATAGGCACTGCCAAGTTGTATATTAACTGCTTCATCATATAAAGAAGTGGATTGATAATTAATTTTTTCTTTTTTTGCTGTTGATTTAGCCGTATTTGGCATTAATTGCATATAGCCCTTTGCACCAGCATGTGATGCTGCGTAGGGGTTAAATGCACTTTCTCTACGTGCTATGGCTCTGAGTTCATCAACATCAATTTGTTGTTGGACAGAGGCTTTTTCAAAATGAGAATCTGCGGCATAAGGAAAGCGTAAATCCATATCGTTCCAAAGTTTCGCTTTAATACTGGTTTCGATGCTTAAATTAAACCACTGCTGCTCTAATGCAAAAAGCGCATATTCTTGTTGCATCATTTGGGGGTGCCTATTGAGTAACATTAACCATTCACTGCTTGCATCGAATACATTATTTATCGCCATGAGTTCAATGACTCTGTTTAAACCTAAGTCTTTAGCAAGTTGTTTTCTTAACTTAGGTAAACTTTGTGTGGATTGATGTTGTAATTGAAAAGGTTTGTTTTGTTGAAGAGCTGCAAGGTAGCCATAGAAATGCCGTTGCTGGCTAAGGTTATTCAGTAATGTTTTTGCTACCTTGTTTTGAGCGTTATGATGTTGTAATAAACGTGCTCGCCAATAGATCCATCGAGGGCTGTTCTGTAGGTGTTGACTCAATGAGCCTATATAGGTTTCAGCATGTTGCCAATTTTTATTTTTAATGGCCCAACGAATACGGCGTTCAAGTAAGTCATCCAATGTCTTATTGGGTTGAATATGATTGGTTTGAGCCGCCAATGCCTGTAATTGATTATCGACATCCTTTTTTAAGCTTTCATCTTCAATGATTAAGGCACGCTTGATTAACGCGAGTTGTAATTGGTGTGCTTTTTGTGCAGTAAAAGCCTGCTGTGCTTGATAGCGAGAAAAGAGCCAAAGGGCTTGAGCGGTATGGCGTTTTGATAATTTCTTTAAGCCTAAAAAGAGTATGTCTTCTTGTAAATAGTTGATATCTTTTAATGATGTATCGAGGGGAAAAAATGCCGTTATTCGACTTGGCTTTTTATAAATATCAAGTAGTTGATTAGCCTCTTTAGGATGAAGTGTTAACTGTTTTGCTAAGTATTGCAATAGACTATATTGGTTTGCTGTAAAGGCTAACTTCATACGCGACCAAATCAATTCTTGGGTCAAGTGACCAGCTTGTATCCAAGCAGAAAATAAGGGATCGCAGGCTTTTGGGCGAGACTGCCCCCATTGCCAAAGTGCTTTAGCGCCAGTATAAGCGATTTTGGGCTGGTTTTTGGCTAATTGTGCTCTGAAAAAATAACATTGTAGAGTAATATTATTGGGAGTGGTTGGACTGATGGTCAAAAAATCAGTCCAACGTTCTTCTTTACCGACTTCTGATAAATAGCGTCCACGTGCTCGATTGTATAAAGGGGTATTCTTCCACTGATCGATAACCTGTGAGGCTTGTTCACCGGATAATCGACTCAGAGTATTTATTTGTGATTGATAATCTAAATAAATGCGCAGGGGATAGTCCTTAAGTTTAGCTCGGAGTGTTTGATAGCGTTTTGTTTTTTTTTGTTCTAGGGCTTTTTGAGCGGCTAAGTAATTTTCTTGATCTTGAGTAAGTGTTTGAGCAATAGAAGAAAAACTGAGTCCAATGGTAAACAACAGGTTGAATAACTTGATAAAAAATAGTTTTGTCATCATTTCTCCTTGTATACTTCAATGAATAAGGAACATGAAGCTGCTATTGTATTATGTATTTTAGTAATAATGACTTTTAAGTATCGCGTCAGCGTTAAAGATTATTCTATTATTGTCAGTATTGATTTCGTCTCCATAGCTTTTGACTATACATATGGCTTTTAGTGCCCATTTTGTCTTGTTTTTTTCAATGGGAATAGCACTAGGGAAAATCACAGCGCTCAAGGACAACTATGAGAAACAAGGCAGTGTAGTGTTTCTCATATCGCCTCTTATATACTAACACCTTGAAATAATGCGAGTATATTGATAACAGTGTTTACTTTTGGCTATCACTTTGGGGAGCAATAAAAGCTTGATCGAGTAATTGTGGGGTTAACTTTTTACTCGTAGGTACGCCTAATTGCTGCATTTGATGTGCCTGACGTATGACATTTCCTTTTCCAGAAGAAAGTTTGTTCATCGCCTGTTGATAGCTCTTATCTGCACTGTCTAATGCCCGTCCTAATTTTTCCATATCCTCTAAATAACCACATAATTTGTCATATATTTTCCCCGCTTGTTTGGCGATGTTTTGTGCATTTTGGTTTTGATATTCATAACGCCAAATATTGTTGATTGTGCGTAAGGCGACAAGGAGGTTAGTCGGGCTTACCAGCATGATATTATGTTCGAGGGCGTAATTAATTAAACTGGGATCTTGTTCAAGTGCTAATAAGAAAGCAGGCTCTAAGGGGAGGAACATGAGCACATAATCCAGGCTTTTGAGTCCGTGTAAGGTTTGATAGTCTTTTTGGCTGAGTCCTTTAATATGTTGGCGGACTGAGATAACGTGATCTTTAATGGCTTGTGCTTGGATGGCTTCATCATCACTATTAAAATAACGTTCGTAAGCGGTGAGTGTCATTTTCGCATCAATAACCACATCTTTATTATCGGGTAGGTGCACGATGACATCGGGTTTGAAGCGTTTACCCGATTCATTTTTTAAATCTTGTTGAGTATGATATTCATGTCCTTCTCTGAGACCGCTATCTTGAAGAATACGCTCTAAAATCACTTCTCCCCAATTGCCTTGTTGCTTATTATCTCCTTTGAGTGCTTTTGTTAAATTGATGGCGTCTTGGCTCATTTTAATGTTGAGTTGAGAGAGTGACTCTAGTTGGTGTTTTAAAGCATTGCGTTCACTTTGTTCTTGAGAGTATGATGCTTGTACTTGTGCTCTAAAACCTTCGAGTTGTTGTTTAAATGGTGCTAATACATGATTGAGTTGAGTATCATTGTGTGTTTGGAGTTTTTCACTGCGCTCTTCAAAAATTTTATGGGCGAGGTTTTCAAACTGTGTTTTTAATCTTTGCTCCGCATTTTCCAGTAGCTCGACTTTATCTTTTAATGCCTGCCGCTCTGCATCAAACTTGGCTGTTAGAGTTTGTTGCATGGCATTGGCTTTAGATAAGCTGAGCTGGGCTTCCATTTGTTTACGTTGGGCGTCGATCACTTGTTGTTCTAAGGTGGGGACTCTTTCACTTAATGCATGAGCTTTGCCTAATTCAGATAAGTGCCACTCTAATTTACTTTGTTGCTGTTGTAACATATTTTCTTTGTCATCGATGATCTCTTGATACTGAATGATTTCATCTTTTAAGTTGGCTTGTGTTTTGTCCATTTCTGCTTGTAGAGTAGAGCGGACGGTTTCCCATTTACGTCGTGTCTTTATTTGGTTGAATAAGGCACCAACCAATAAAGATAATAAAGCCGTAGCAATAAGTGGGACGAACTCTAATATTGAAGACAGGGTTATAGCAGGCATAAAAATCACTCTTTATATCGATAGAGTCATAGAGTGACATGCAGGTTAATGCTCTGCAAGCCTTTGGATATATAATTGCTGTACTCTTAAGCACTTTATCGTTAAATATTTGCAAGAAAGATGAGAAGATAAACCTACGCTGAACGCAGGTGTGAATACTTTTGGTTAATTGGGCGGTCTATTATTATATCGAACATATGGCATTGAGAGTGAGGAAGGATAATGTTCATTAAAAAAAAGCCGTCGTGGGATAAATTTAATGACAGCGATATCACCCCAGAATCTGTTTACTTGCAAAGACGTCAATTAGTTAAAAATTTGGGGTTGTTAGGCACGGGGGCATTGTTGGCTACACCGACAAAAGCGGGGTTGTGGGATTTATTCAATAATGATAAGTCTAATGTGACTTTTGAGCGCAGCCCACTCACTTTCCAAAAACAGTCTACATATAATAAATGGATTTATGGGAAGCAAACACCGGAGGTTAAAGCCATTTCACATAATAACTTCTATGAATTCGGTACCAGTAAAACGGATCCCATTGAACAGGCTCAGTCTTTAACTGTGGATCCTTGGCAGTTACGTATCGAAGGGGAGGTTCAACGGCCTATGATACTTGATTATGATGCGCTTTTTCGGTTGTTTCCCTTGCAAGAGCGTATTTATAATTTTCGGTGTGTTGAAGCTTGGTCTATGGTGCTCCCTTGGATTGGTTTTTCATTAGCTGAAATATTAAAAAAAGCCGAGGTGACCAGTAAGGCGACACATGTGGCTTTTGAGACCTTATACGATCCTGAGCAAATGCCCGGCCAAAAGAATCGTTTTGTCGGTGGTGGAATAAATTATCCTTATGTTGAAGGGCTCACCTTAGCTGAAGCAATGACAGACTTAACATTTCTTGCCGTTGGGCTTTATGGTAAAACATTACCGCCACAAAACGGAGCGCCGATCCGTTTGGTTGTTCCTTGGAAATACGGATTTAAAAGTATCAAATCTATAGTGAAGATTCGAGTAACTGATAGTCAACCTTTTACGAGCTGGAATCGTTTAGCCCCCAGTGAATATGGCTTTTATGCTAACGTCAATCCAGACGTTGATCATCCAAGGTGGTCACAAGCCACTGAAAGGCGTATTGGTCAAGGTGGGTTATTTTCAGCTAAACGCATCAAAACACTGCCTTTTAATGGTTATGGCGATAATGTTGGCGCTTTATATAAAGGGCTTGATTTAAAGGTAAATTTCTAATGCGTTTATCAGCTAAGCAAATCACTCTCATTAAGTTTGTGGCTCATGTATTGGGAATATTCCCTTTAATTTATTTATTCGTGAATGTCATAAATGGACATGCTGGTGGCGATCCTGTTCAGTATATTATTCATTTCACCGGAATGGGGGCGATGAATAGTTTAATACTCACCTTAATGATTTCTCCGTTGGCTAAATATGGTAAACTCGGTGGCTTGTTGCGAATGAGGCGGTTAGTCGGCTTGTATACCTTTACCTATGCCAGTTTACATGTATTGGCATTTTTGAGTTTAGATTTACTGTTTGCTTGGTCTTTTTTTATGAGTGAAATGGTTAAGAGGCCTTATATTTTACTCGGAGTATTAGCATATATCTTGTTGATGGCATTAGCTTTGACATCTTTGGCTACTATTCAAAGGAAAATGCGTCACCATTGGCAGCAGCTACACAATGGGATTTATGTTATCGCGATTTTGGCCCCCATCCATTTTTACTGGTCGGTGAAGTCAGAAATAATTGAGCCGAGTTTGTATTTATTGTTCTCACTTCTTCTTTTATGCTTACGTTATAAAAAGTTTAATATACTGAGTATAAAAAAATCAGATCCACTCCATTAGTCTTTCACTCGATTGTTGGTTTTATATACTAAGCATTAAAAGGAATGATTAGCATAATGGCGTATTGATTTTATATTTGAGTTCATTAGGGAGTTAGCTCAAATTAACTTAATCGCCACAACATGAGAATAAAATTTTATCCTCATGTTTAAAGCCATATAGCGTTTGCATCTGTAATATAAGATACACCCATCATATTAGGCTATAGAAAACGATAATCATCTAAAAATGAAATAGGCAAGTGCGCTAAGTTCTGTTGATGGACATTGGATAATGTATGTTCAGTATACCGATGCAAAAAACATAAAACGTATTGATTAAAATAAACGATTAAATGTGTTCACTCAAAAAAAAATGACAGTTTTATGCACTTTCTTCTTGCTGTTTCATAATTTGTATAACTTGCTCATAGGACAAATTAAGTTGACGAGATAAGTTAATTACCTTGGTTTTGTAGGTTTGGATATTTTCTTGTTGGGCTATCAATTCTTTCTCTTCTTCTACCAATTCATTCACAGAATCTTGTAATATGTGTAATCGGCGTAAATTAAAGTTTAAGGAAGAAATATACTTTTTCATTTGAGCTTTATTTCTTGCTTGCTCTAAATCACTGCTTCGTTTTTTGTCGTAGTTATATTGATCTAATGCCGCTATAGCATCTTCTAAATCTAAATTATTGTTCATTTGGGATCACTTTACTTTAGGTGCGTGTGGACGATATAAAAATTTCTATCATTATAAAGGGTATTGTTCCATTCTTAAAGTCTTTCTTATTATCTTTTTAACAAGAAACTTATTTTGTTTCTTGTTTTGCTTTTGAACAAGGCGTAGTCTGTTTTAAAATACGGTGAATAGATGCCAAAATGTCAGATTTGCTTCCTGATTTATTTGAACATTATTGTGATGTGTTGCAGCTATTGCTTGTAAGGTATCGGCCTTGTGGCCAGAAGCAGACTTTTTATGGTGAGGTATTCATTATACAGTCTGTTGAAGTTAGCTCAGCAGGGCAAAGGAAAAGTGCTTCATGGACAAGGTTCATCAAGGCCATTATTAGGCGACATGCTCGCGAAAATTGGCAGTAAAAATGAATGGATAGGTATTTTAATGTATTAGAGATTGCAGGGATCAGTATTCAGCCTAAAATGTGAAT
Organism: uncultured Shewanella sp.; assembly: GCF_947495455.1. Classification (GTDB taxonomy): domain Bacteria; phylum Pseudomonadota; class Gammaproteobacteria; order Enterobacterales; family Shewanellaceae; genus Shewanella. The sequence continues at coordinate 12,523 of NZ_CANLZC010000092.1, forward strand.
ATATGCTGATAGGAACTGTGCTGCATTGTCAGCTCGAACGTTAGATTTATCGGTGTTGACGGAATAATTTTTGTTTTTAATTGAATGGAACCTCTAATGAAAGTAATCAAATGGCTGGTTATCGTATTATTTACCTTATGTATTGCCTTTGTGGCTTACGTGAGTCTTTTGTTTAATCCCAATGATTTCAAACCACAAATAATCGATTTTGTGAAAGAAAAAACCGGGCGCCAGCTAACCCTTAAAGATGATTTAAGTTGGACTTTTTTTCCTCATATGGGGATCGAATTAGGTGGGATAAGTGTATCAAATCCAAAGGGGTTTGAATATCCACACATGTTACAGGTTAATCGCGCCGTCGCAGATGTTGAGCTTTTGCCTTTGCTTCAAAAAGCTGTGGTTATACAAGAGGTTAAACTTGATGGTTTGACTTTCATTTTGGAGACGCAAAAAGATGGACGTTCTGGTTTAGAGGGGCTGACGAGTACTGAGAAGGCCCAATCAATGTCACCTCAATCAAGCTCACAAGGCAGTACTGCTGTGAATGTGTCACGCTTAGATATAGGTGGCATTGCAATAACCAATAGTCAAGTATTCATCGTCAATCAACAAACAGGCACCAAGCAGATTTTTTCGCTTAAGAATTTGACCTTAGGCCGTTTTCAATTAGATCGATTTGCCACACTCGATTATGAGTTGAGCGCTAAATTACCGAATATGATATTAAACAGTGAGGGTGAAGGGGCGATTCGACTCGATAAACAAATGCAAATAGTCAAAATTAAAGATCTTGAAATAAAAAATGATATAAAAAGAATAGGCAGTGATAAGCCTGCTTTACCTGTTGATTTTTTGATTCAATTAACCACCAATTTAAAGGAAAAATCCTTAAGTGTAGGGATAAATGACATTGCCGCAATGGATCTCCGTGGATCAGCCAATATTGAGGCAAATTATGGGAAAAAAATACCTGATTTGAACATTAAGCTAGACTTTGATGAACTTAATTTTGATGAACTTTTAGCTGCGATGTCTGATGAAGCGCTTATGCCATCCGCTAAGCCAAGTCAGTTGGCACAAAAGACGCAAGAACCGAATCTAACAGCATTAAAGAAAGTCAATGTCGATGCTGAAATGACGATTAAATCCGTGATGATGAATCATATCAAATCGACGAATTGGAAGATGAAGGCACAATTAAAAAATGGCGTATTAAATGTGCCATCATTAACGGCTGATCTTTATAAAGGGCAGCTGCTTGCTAGTGCAAAGTTAAATGCTCAAACGTCGTTAGCTCACTATTCTTTTAAGAAAAGCATCACAGGTGTTCAATTAAGACCTCTACTTCAAGATGCAGCAAATGTGGACTTATTGTCTGGGCTAACAAACTTGAGCATTGAAGGTGAAGGTTCAAGCCTTATTCCTGATAATATTAAGAAGAATTTAGTTGCATCAGGGAAATTTGAAGTGGTGGATGGCGCACTTTATGGTATTAATATTCCGCAAATGCTGCGTAAAGCACAAGCTAAGCTAACAGGAGCCGATGTCACTGAAGGCGATGTCGAGAGAAAAACCGACTTTACTCGTTTAGCTGGCAGTTTCAAGATTGCCAAAGGTGTGGTGACAAATAATGATTTGAATATGGCGTCGCCTTTAATTCGTATTCAGGGACAAGGCAATGTCAATATCATTAATCATGGGCTGAATTATCAATTGCTCACTAAGGTGGTGGGGTCCTTAGAAGGGCAAGGGGGTCAAGAAAGCAGTAGGTTAAGTGGTATTGATATACCACTGAGCATAACGGGCACTGTTATTAAGCCTAAATTTACATTGGATACAGAAGCATTATTAAAAGGAAAAGTGAAACAAGAAACCGACAAGCTACAACAAAAATTAAAAGATAAATTGTTGGATAAACTAGGAGGGTTGTAATGACAAAAAGAACTTGGGTTTTATTATGCTCACTGTCGATGTTTGGTTGTGCACCAAGTGTGAGTGATACCCTTTCATCAGGAGGGGTGACTGTGAGCAAACCTAGCATCGAAGATAAGTTAGCATTGAGCAAAGACCAACAGCAATCGGCTTTATTGATGGGGAAATTGATCCTTCCTGCACACATAGAGAAAGCGAAAGCATTATCGGTTGTTTTAGAAGTGACAAATCCTCAATCTTATGGTGTACCTTTACTTTTTTCTTCAGGAAAGAGTGGGGATTTATACATTTATAACGATGAAGGGCAAAGGATCTGGACTTGGTCGGAACAAATGATGTTTACTCAAGCATTAAGAGAGACGGTATTAGCTTCAGGCAAGAGCATGAAAGTGAAGTTTGATGTGCCTGCAAAGTTAATGAGTGCTTTATGGGGTAAAGATTATACCTTGCAAGCGGTATTTGCCGGCAAAGCAACGGAGTCTAAACAGATTGTGATGGGGAAAGTGAGCCAGAAAGTGTCTTTTAAAGGATAAGTGTCGGCGATGCTGAGGAGCTAGGCCGTTTTTGAATGAGTAGTATCACGGGTATTAAAAAGGGCTTGGTTATGAATAACCAAGCCCTTTTTAATAAAAGAAGCAGATTAAGTTCTAACTTTCGTCATATCCACATAGAGTTTTAGCATTTGTCCTGGTTGAATATATTTTTGATTTTCCAGAGCATTCCATTTCACTAATTGAGTCACACTTACATTAAATTTATTGGCGATACGGGCTAATGAGTCTCCACTTCGCACTTTGTAACGTATGGTGCGCATAACGGCATTAAGACTGGCTTGATCATCCGTCGTCCAAATGACCAATTTACGGCCTATTTTTAACGGATCTCTAGGAGACATGTTATTCCAGTTGGCTAATTGAGAGACCTTGACTTTGTATTGTCGAGCAATTTTCCAAAATGAATCACCGGATTTAACCTGATAATTCACTTTAGCGGAAGCGCGTTTACGGCTCTGCTTACGATTGGTGCGCTGTTCTAACGATAGCACATATTGATCGGGGTTTTTGGCCGCGACAGGGATCAGTAAAAATTTTCCAGCGACTATGGTGCTGCCCTGAATATTATTAACCGCTTTAAGTGCGTCAACTGTGGTTCGGTAATGTTTGGCGATAGTGCTTAAACTGTCACCGGACTTCACTTTATACCTTTCCCAATTTAACCTATCATCGGGCTGAGTTTCAGACAATGCCTGCTTAAAGTGTTTGGCTTTACTGATAGGTAACACTAAATGGTGTGGCCCTTTAGGCGCCGTCGCCCAACGATTAAATCCTGGGTTGAGTTTATGGAGATCAGATGTCGACATTTTGGCGAGATCTGCAGCAACGGCAAGATCAATTTGATCTCCAACATTAACAACTTCTATTTGAGGCTGATTTTTGATTGGTTTTAGTGTGATACCGTATTTATCTGCATTTTTAATCACATCGGCTAATGCCAATAATTGTGGTACATAACGTTCGGTTTCTGTTGGTAAATTAAGAGACCAAAAATCAGTAGACATGCCCTTACGTTTATTGCGTTTAACGGCATTTAAGACTCGGCCTTCACCTGTATTGTAGGCAGCAATAGCATATAACCAGTTTTGATTGGTCTTCTTGTATAAATACTCCATCATATCCAGTGCAGCAACCGTCGCTGCAGGAACGTCGCGCCTGCCGTCATACCACCAATTCATTTTTAAACCAAAATATTTGGCCATCGGCGAGGTAAACTGCCATAACCCTGATGCTGCACCGGCGGAATAAGCAAAGGGATCGAAGGCACTTTCAACAACAGGTAATAATGCGAGCTCCATAGGGAGATCACGCTCTTGTATTTCATTAACAATAAGGTATAAAAATGGAGTTGCACGTTCTGAAATCTGCTCTAAGTGCTTGGGGTGTTTAATGTACCAATCACGGTATTGATTGACTAATTTATTATCTGGCACTGGTAAGTGCATGTTGAGCCGGATCCGTTGCCAAACATCGTTAATGACAACAGGGGAGTCGACGACTTGTTGATCGTCTTTAGTGGCGATGGGCTTTGCAGTATTCTGAGCTACAGCGTTAGGTTGGACGGGGTTAACAGAGTCTAAAGATTGACAACCCGTTAGCAGAGAAAAACCCCCTGCAATAATAATATAAGGTGCGCGCATGAAAAAAATTTATCCTCAATTAAGGTCCCAAACACTGTAATTTCATCGGTTCTTGGGGACACGAATGGCGCTGCATTGTATAGTATTTTTTAGACTGTGTCCTTCCATTGACGTAATAGTGCAAAAAATGAACTTTCTTTACTTGGGAATTGTTTAAAATGTTGCCTGATTGAGCGTTGAATTGTATCTGTGTGACAGCGTAAAAAAGGGTTGATTTTTTGCTCTAGCCCTATGCTTGAGGGTAAAGAAGCCTGCCCACTTTTTCGCGTTTCTATGACATGTTTTTGGTAGGCCTGTAAGTCGATATTATTGGGGTCAACCCGTAAAGCAAAATCAAGATTTGCTAGCGTATATTCATGAGTGCAAAACACTTTTGTGGTTTCGGGTAATTGACTCAATGTGGATAATGAAGCATGCATTTGCTCTGGTGTTCCTTCAAATAGGCGTCCACAGCCTCCGCTGAATAAGGTATCACCACAGAATAAGTGATTATCGATCAAATAGGCGATATGTCCTAAGGTGTGCCCTGGAATCGTAAAGATGGTTGCCTTGATGTTGAAGTTTTTTAAGATAATGCTTTTTTCGTTAGTAATGGGTTGGTTAATGCCTTTAATATTTTCCGATGCGGGCCCATAGATAGGAATAGTACTGTCATTAGCCTGCTGACATGCAAAAGCATTGAGTGCGGGTATGCCTCCCACATGGTCAATGTGGTGGTGTGTGATCAAGATCCCCGCTAAGGAGAGTTGGTTTGCCTTGAGGTATTGGATAACAACGTTGGCATCACCGGGATCGACCACATAAATCGCTGAATTATCATCTTGTTTAATGAGCCAAATATAATTATCGTTAAAAGCGGGTAATGGAATAATACGGTACATGTGAGCCTGCATTTTTGATCTCCCTGAGTTTGACTATTGTACTCACAGGTAAGAAGCTTGTATAGAGTATCATCGCTGCCGTTTTCTCTTTTTTAGGTGATGTTTCGACAAAACAGAATAATTAGCATTATGATAGGAATATCAAGATTGGATTGGAGGTGACTTTTGTTACAGCATGCTAGAATGTTTCCCCCTCAACAATGGAGCGAATTGCCAAGTGGAGAAAGCATTCGTTTTACTGTTGAACAAACATTAGCGCCATTGTGGCCAAGAATATTTGGTTATTATTTGTTAAACTTGGGCTTTTTAAGTGCCGATTTGAATAAGACGGGTTTGTCGATTCAAAATCAATATTCATTATATGATGCGCCAACGGCAGATATTATGGCGGAGTTAACGGATCTCCCCATTCAAAATACAGCAGTTGATGCCGTTGTGATGAGTTTTTTATTGGAGTTTCACGAGGATCCTTATCGCTTATTAAGAGAGTTAGATAGAGTACTGATTGCTGGTGGATATCTCATTATTGTTGGGTTTAACCCTATTAGTCCACTGTTTATTGGTAAGCTTTTGTCTCAATACCAAAATACGCTACCTTGGTGTGGTCGTTTTTTTACGCCTTACCGAGTTAAAGATTGGTTAGGGCTACTGGGTTATCAAGTGGTCAGTGATGAGAGAGTGCTCCATCATCATTTATTGAGTCGTATCATGCCAAAAAAGCAGTTTTGGCAACAAAGGTTGAAAGCCTGGTTACCCAGTAGTGGCAGTGTTTATGTGATTGTGGCGAGAAAACTTGAGGTGCCGCTCACACCATTGCAATCCAAAAAGCCCCTCAAGCAACCTAAATGGCGTCCTGCGGCGGCGGGTCGCACAGGAAGGGCTTCTTCTCGAATCAAAAAATAAAGACACAATAGTAAAACCATAGATGGTGTTTGAAGGGGTGGCTTCTCGTGGCCAAGGCCGCATTATTAATGAAGCGGCGCCAGCGACGTTAATGCCATTTTAAGCATAAAGATTGCCATTCTATGCTATTTGCATACGCTTTTACTCGGTTTTGTTTTTTATGTTTAGGGACTGATTTATAATAGGGGGGTTACATAACCTGTATCTTCTTGTTTGGGCTTTGCTTCAGCGGCTTGTCTGGCTAATCTGTCGCAGCGTTCATTTTCACTATGGCCACTGTGCCCTTTAATCCAGCGCCAATCGATCGTGTGGGGGGAGATTGCTTTATCAAGCCGTTTCCAAAGATCGACATTCTTGACGGGTTGTTTATTTGCGGTAAGCCATCCTTTTCGTTTCCAGCCATGGATCCATTGGGTGATCCCTTGGCGCATATATTGGCTATCGCTGGTTAAAATAATCTGACAGGGTTCTTTTAATGCCTCGATAGCAATAATGGGCGCTAATAACTCCATGCGATTATTGGTGGTTAATGCAAAACCATCGGCGATTTCTTTGACATGTGACTTATATTTCATCACTATGCCATATCCGCCAGGACCAGGATTGCCTAGGCAAGAACCATCGGTATAGATGAAGAGTTGTTTCAGTTGGGTCATCGAATTGATACTATAGTCATTATTGGCTCGATGAGCATTGTACTCAAAATTGTTTTTAATAGTGTAAAAAATTTATGAATATCATTTCTACCGCAAAACGCCAAGTTATTTTAGATACTGAAACGACAGGTATGAACCAAGGCGGAGGCGCCGTTTACCTTGGCCATAGGATTATCGAAATCGGTTGTGTTGAAGTGATTGATAGGCGATTAACGGGCAGACATTTCCATGAATACATTAATCCGCATCAACTGATTGATGAAGATGCGATTAAGGTGCATGGGATCACCGATGAGTTTGTTGCTAATAAACCCAGTTTTCACCAGATTGCTCAGCGCTTTATTGAGTTTATCGATGGCGCTGAAATCGTGGCTCACAATGCAAACTTTGATGTGAGCTTTATGGATCATGAGTTCTCATTATTGCAACCCTCAGGCCCTAAAACAGCAGATGTCTGTCAAATTGTTGATTCTCTTGCTGTGGCAAAATTCTTACATCCAGGTCAGAAAAATAATCTTGATGCCCTGTGTAAACGATATGGTATCGATAATTCTCGTCGAGAATTACACGGCGCATTACTTGATGCGGAAATTTTAGCCGATGTTTACCTCCTCATGACGGGGGGACAAACCAAGTTTAATTTATCTAATGAAAAAGCGGGACAAGAATCCGGTGCGATTCAGCGTTTGAGTGCTCAGCGCCCGCCATTAAATGTGATTTTGGCGGCTGAAAATGAACTGACTGCTCACGAAAGTCGATTGGACATTGTGGCGAAAGCGGGCGCTTGTATTTGGCGTGAATAATAAGATTGAGAATTTGGCGTAAATGACGCAAGTCACGGAGAAGTAAGCGGTTATGGATAGCTTTTTGAAGGGAATACGGCATTTTTTCTGTTTTATGATTTTTTTATTCGGTTGGGGATGGGCTGAAGTCAGTGTGGCCTTATCCCTTGAAGCCGTTAAGACGGATGACAGGCTTCACAGTAAAAATCATGCTAACAATGCCAGTGAACTCAAGAACCGATTTAGAATTGATCATAAAGTCTTCGGGCTAACCTTATTTGTTGAAAGAGAATTTGGCTCAGCGCCTGTGGTCATCGTATTACCTGATGGGCATAAATGGTACGCCAATCATCATCCTGAGCAGGTTAAATGGGCGCAAGGGCTGGCAGGAGACATGATCATTATTGATAATCCCATGCCAGGCCCTTGGCAATTACTTGGACGAATTAATCCCGGATCAACTATTACCAAAGTGTCTCGTTTAGCCATTCAAATAGAAGATATTCCTCAACCTGTTTTTCAAGGTGAACGTTTAAAGTTAACGGCATCACTGAGCAATGAGAGTGAAAAACTGCGAATGCCAGGGCTTGATTACCTATTTAAATGGCAAGCGCGATTGATTAGTGCAGGGGGTGTTCAAGATGAAAATTTTGCTGTGGGCAGTGTCGATGTGGGGCAGTATTTAGATAACGGTGAAGGATTCGACGAAGTGCCTGATGATGGCGTATTTACCAGTTTATTAGATTTTAATCAGGCTTGGGGGGACTATTTTTTTGAGGTAAAACTGTATAACGCTATTTTTGAACGTGAACATCGCCTCGCTTTTCGATTATCGAAAAGTCCTATCAATTTGCATTTTATATCGGATTTATCATCCGATGAAACACAAAGAAGCTTGCTGCTTGAAATCGATGATACTCTGCTTTTTTTAAATGAAACTCAGGTTATTTTGGAGTTAATTGGTCCAATGGGTATGAGAAAAGTGATTGAAATTGATGGCATTAATAGCTCACTAACGACGATAACCTTACCTAAAGTCACGCGTTTAGGAGGGTATAGTGTCAATGTGAGTGCTATCAGTACGGTGAAAAATTCAGCTTTCCATCAAGGGGAAGCCTCGAGTGATAATAGAGAAATTTACTTAACCTTACCGGCATTATTTTTTAATTTGATCCAACTCCCTTCAAGCTTAACACTCGAAGAGCAGCTTGCTGCTGATCTTGAGCGTACCATGATTGCCGAGCAAAGGGCTAAACGTCTTGCATTAACTTGGATTATTGGTGGAAACGTCTCTTTATTATTGCTTGTAGGGCTCATTTTTTGGACAAGAGAGAAACGTAAACGAATGCTGTATGCAAAACTTGAGCAGCAAAGACGTGCTAAGCAGAGTCAAGTTGAAATGAGTATGATGTTAGATGAGATTGATTTGACCTTGCCAGAGGGTAAGTTTTAAGCCTGTGGCTGGAAGGCATTCAATTGAATTGTGATGATAATTTGTTCTTGATGGTTGACTTGCTAGTTGATTAGCTTACTGTTTTGTTTTAATTGTGTTCAATGTGGTTGTTTTTTGATTGATTGAGTGGGTTTAATTAAAAAAGTCATTGACGCTAGGGCCTCACATCCGTATTATTCGCTGCAACTTGATGTGGAGCGGTAGTTCAGTTGGTTAGAATACCGGCCTGTCACGCCGGGGGTCGCGGGTTCGAGTCCCGTCCGCTCCGCCAATCAAGTTGACCAAATTTGATATTAATAGACTTGAATTAAAATTTGAGTGTGTTAGTGAAAAATTGGAGCGGTAGTTCAGTTGGTTAGAATACCGGCCTGTCACGCCGGGGGTCGCGGGTTCGAGTCCCGTCCGCTCCGCCAACATTAGGATAAGCCCTGCTAGAAATAGCAGGGCTTTTTCGTATTTATACTGCTCTGTATTTTTTGGGGTTTTGGGGTAGCGTCGCGGATAAATCCACCCCAGCTTCGCGTTCGTAAGCGCACGGCTTGCGCCGTACTCACCCACCAACACAAAGATTAAAGCCTCATCACATGATGAGCCTTTTTTCGTATTTGTCCTTTTACAAAGGATGACAAAAATGAGAAAACCATTATTTTAGTCATTTGCTAAAGGAGCGGTCATTCTCAAGCATTCTATGCTTTACATGACATTTGCGCCTTCATGCGCTTCTTCTCAGCCCAGTTAAGAGAGTCCAGTTAAGAGAGTCCTGTTGAGAGTTCAGTTGTACTGATAATGTTCCATACATTATTTAGCATTTATGGCCTCCTTTATGAGCTTATATCAATTCCATTATATAGATGATCAATTCAGAGCTTCTCAGGCTTTTCAATTCAAGGTGCATTGATTGAAAATGGATTTGGGCAATAAAAAATTATGGTATTTACTGAGAAATAGACTTTACTCATTTAGGGTTGGCGCCCAATTTACTGTGCTTTTAGGTGTGTAAACGAGGTTGGGATCATTGACTTTCAGTGAGTTTATCCGCTTACTTGCCGCTTACTTGGGCCCTGCCTTTGGGCAGTATCAGGTTTACAGTGAAGGATAATCCACGATTTTATGTTGATCCGCTATAAGCGTTTTTGGAGGAAGCAATGGCTCGTTATCGTCTTATGTTTATTCCTTTGTTGTCCTTAGTGATCCTGACCGTGGGTGGAGCGTTATTAAACACTTTTCTTGCTTTAAATCTGGAAAGTAGTGGCGCGAATAGTTTTTTAGTGGGAAGTTTAACGACGGGTTATTTTGTTGGCATGGTAGTGGGGGCGTTTAAATTAGAAGGATTGATTTTACGTGTTGGCCATATTCGAGCCTATTCTGCTTTTGCATCTTTACTCGCGGTTGCGGCTATGCTGCATGGTTTTTATATCGGGTTCAGCTTTTGGTTATTGTTAAGGTTGATAGAGGGGTTTGCGACAGCAGGCTTATATATCGTCATTGAAAGTTGGATACTTGGAACGACGAATAATGCTAATCGAGGTGCATTTTTAGCTTTATATATGATTGCTGTTTATCTCGCGCAAGCGGGGGGACAGTTCTTATTAACCATCGCTTCCCATGAAACATTAATGTTGTATTGTATTTCTGGTATTTTGGCTTCTTTATCCGTGATCCCTTTAGCGTTATCAAAAACGGTGACACCTATTTTTTCAGAGCCAGAGCCTTTTAGTATTAAAACCATGCTGAAGATGAGTCCGTCGGGTATGTCAGCTTGTTTTGTCGCGGGCATGGTATTGGGTAATATTTATGGGTTATATCCGATTTTCATTCGGCATTTGGGCTACAGTAACTCAGAAATATCAACCGTAATGGGATTGACCATTTTTGGAGGGATGCTATTTCAATATCCCGTTGGGCGATTATCCGATGTGTTTAGTCGTCGATCTGTATTGGCCGTTTTGGCCATAGTGTCAATGTTCATTTGCTTGGCTATCATTAGTGTTGGTCATGAAAGTGTGTGGTTAATGGGGAGCTTATCATTTGCACTGGGAGGAATGGTTTTTTGCCTTTACCCTATAGGAATAAGTCATGCGTGTGATAGGGTAAAAAAACAACAAGTGGTGTCAGCCACACAAACTTTACTCTTTTCTTGGGGAACTGGTGCTGCATTAGGCCCCATCATTGCGCCTATTTTTGATCAATTCATGCCTAATTAACCTCAGATCGGTTTAACGCATTACTGTCATCGCGTTGAATTCGGCTGATGTTATATTAAGTTGTGGCTTTCT
>NZ_CANLZC010000093.1 GCF_947495455.1 uncultured Shewanella sp.
CAGGAGCAATTAACGACCTTGCCTACAGCATGTTGAATTCCCGCTGAAAGATCACTTATATAATAGAATTGGTATAAGCAACCATAATCACTAGAAAAAGCCCAATGGATTAATATCGTAACTCACTAAAATATTTTTTGTTTGCTGGTAATGGGATAACGCCATTTTATGGGTTTCTCGGCCAATACCTGATTTCTTGTAACCACCAAAAGCGGCATGAGCTGGATACATATGATAGCAATTCGTCCATACACGCCCCGCCTCTATCTTTCGACCCATACGATATGCACGATTCATATCTCGGCTCCACACTCCAGCCCCTAATCCAAACTCTGAACTGTTAGCCAATGACAAAGCTTCTTCTTCCGTTTTAAAGGTGGATAAGGCAATAACAGGACCGAAAATTTCTTCCTGAAAGACTCGCATCGTATTTGTACCTTTCAACAATGTGGGTTGAATATAAAAACCGCTATTAAGTTGATCATTAAGTACTTCTGCCTGTCCACCAATAAGGACTTCAGCCCCTTCACTTTTACCAATTTCGATGTAATTTAAAATCTTATCAAATTGTGCTTTAGAGGCTTGAGCTCCCACCATGGTCTCTGTATCTAGTGGATTACCTCGAACAATCTTTTTGGTTCGTTCAATAATTTTATGAATAAAAGCATCATAAATCGTGTCTTGAATAAATAAACGTGATGGACAAGTGCACACTTCACCTTGATTTAAATAAGCCAGCACAGCCCCTTCAACACATTTATTTAAAAAAGCATCTTCAAAGTCCATCACATCTTCAAAGAAGATATTCGGTGATTTTCCACCCAGTTCAACCGTTGACGGAATAATATTATCAGCCGCGCACTTTAAAATATGGGAACCCACAGGTGTTGATCCCGTAAATGCAATTTTTGCAATTCTCAAGCTTGAAGCTAGGGCTTGACCTGCTTCATCTCCGAAGCCATTGACAATATTCAACACACCAGCAGGAATAAGATCGGCAATTAATTCCATTAATACCAGTATAGAAGCCGGTGTTTGCTCCGCAGGTTTTAATACCACACAATTACCCGCCGCCAATGCGGGCGCCAATTTCCATGCCGCCATTAATATGGGAAAATTCCAAGGAATAATTTGTCCCACTACCCCTAAAGGTTCATAAAAATGATAGGCTATGGTGTTTTCATCTATTTCACCAATACTGCCTTCTTGAGCACGAAGGCAGCCTGCAAAATAGCGAAAATGATCCGCTGCCAATGGAATATCAGCAGCCAGTGTTTCTCTCACCGCTTTGCCATTGTCCCACGTTTCAGCCACCGCTAACCGCTCAAGGTTCTGATCTATTCGATCCGCTATTTTTAATAAAATATGAGCGCGTTGAGTGACAGATGTCGCAGCCCACGCAGACTTTACGCTATGGGCTGAATCTAGCGCCAGTTCAATATCCTCAAAGCTTGAGCGGGGGATTTCACAAATAAACTCACCATTAACTGGGCTGATATTGTGAAAATATTGCCCCTTGAAAGGTTCGACCCACTGGCCATTAATAAAATTACCATAGCGGGTTTTAAAATCTATTAGTGCATCTGAGCTGCCGGGGTTTGCGTAGATCATATCATTTCCTTTTGATTGAGGTATATGCATTAACCTATTGACTTAATAATCCCATTACTATTGCACTTAACGATTAAAAAACACTTTATTTTTGGCAAAACAAAGTTGATTTTTTAAGCACATAAAAATATGATGCTCATCAGTTATACCAACATAAAAAGGAGGTTTTGTTATGTATACGTGTCAAAGAGATTTTGCTCGTCACTTTTTCGCCATCAAGCGCTCTGAACACCGCACTATCGTGCTGCGATAATCAGAGCAAGAGAGAAATCTGGCTAACTCATGCCCCACGCCAATGGTTCAAACAAGATTCGACAAAGGTTCGAAAAAATACGAAAAAGCATGCGTTAGCAAAATAGTTAACCTGAATTCGGGATAAGCAGCGCCGTTTAATAGCACTATTTCTGCCCCTATCTGTGTTGTGCTTTCTACTAATAGCCCGCTATTAGATACGAAATCCCGCCTTGATATCGACAAAAATCGCACTATTAAACCCAATTTAAAAATAAAGAATGACCCAATTTCATTCAATTTTTTGATATTAAATGGGTTACCTAACATTTTTGACACTCATTATCCCGAGTTCAGGTTAATTAGAGTCACTTCACTCGGCTCACTGAATTATCGTCAGCGTTTATTGATGAGGGGTTTCACACCCTAATTTCAGGAAAGAGAGTTCAGGAAAGAGCAATGTATTCAAAATCAAATAAAAAAAGCCAAAACCTTTGTTACCCCCAGCTGAATAAACACGCTTGGAATGAACGTACGCGGCGACATATCACATCCAATTTTTATGATGTGGCAGGTTTTCTTAACGGGAAATCTAGCCTTAATACCATAGAAGTTGAAGCCTTAGGCGACGTTAGTCATCAATCATTGTTGCATTTACAATGTCATTTTGGTTTAGATACGCTTTCATGGGCAAGGCTTGGCGCCCAAGTGACTGGTGTCGATTTATCCCCAGTGGCCATTGAACATGCTAAGCAATTGGCGATTCAATCCGGTTTAAAAGCACATTTTATCGCCCGAGATCTTTATCAATTCTTCGATGAAAAACAACGTGAAAAAAGCCCGGAGCTTTTTGATATTGTTTTCACCTCCTATGGTGTAGTGTGCTGGCTCAGCGATCTTAATCGTTGGGCGCAAGGCATCAAGGCACAATTAAAACCGAACGGAATATTTTATCTTGCAGAGTTCCATCCGATTAATGATTTATTATTCGGTGATGACTACTTTAATACCGAGCAAGCGCAAATCATTCAAGAACCTACATATACTGAAAACCACAATAACGAGCTTGATACCCTTGCGGTTTGGTCACACAGCTTAAGTGAGGTGATCACGGCTTTGCTCAAGGCAGGTATTGCTATCGAATCCTTTAATGAGTATCCATTTTCTCCCTATGCCGTTTGCGAGAAACTAATACAAAATTCGCAAGGACAATATGAATTAACACACCTAGGAAAAAAAGTGCCATTAATTTATACCATTAAAGGGCGCAATATCAGTTAACAACTAAAAAGTTAAAACACAATAAATACATGTAATTAAAGGGGGTGCAACACTCCCTTTCGTTTTTTGGCAACGAACATTAATTTTGCCCTTCTTTTACCGACTATTAAGAAAGCACACAAGGAAACTAGGCTAGAATGATGCTTCAAACGACTCACTCCTACCGCTCATCACAATAGATAAAATGGGATCAATCAATGAAAAAATTATTCTTCATCTTTCTCTTATACCCCCTCTTTTTACAGTCCGCCCTTGCTAGAGATACCATAGAAAATTATTCAGTCAGTGACACTATGGCACTTGAACAATCTAAGAGTATTCTAGGTAACGATATCAGCTTTTATTTTGGCAACACAGAACATCCTCCTGTCATCCAACGTTTTGTCACATTTGGTACCAGCAATAAAACCAATGCCTTTAATAAAACCGATAAAGAAGCCTGTCAGTGGGTCTTTCTATCTGCAATGAAAGAATTACGAAATAAAGCCAGAAGTGTCGGCGCCAATGCTGTGATTAACATCAAGTCAAATTATCGAGATAACCTGACAATTAGCGATACGACCTTTCAATGTGGTGCGGGCTTTCTTATCGCAGGCGTAGCCTTAGTCGGTGATATGGTCACACTCGATAAAGCTGATACATTAACGAATGATTCGAGTGATTATTACTATGAATAACTAGCATTATTTAATGCTTAGAAGACAACCCATATCCTGTTCACAGGGAAGTGAATGAACAAAAAACAATTGTTTTATACCTCTCACCACCAATCAACAGACTCATTATTCTCAAATCAGATTACACTCAATGATACTGATAAATATCCATTGAGCTCATTATGCAGCATCATTCTTTCAACTGGCTAGCCTACGCACTGTGCTTTATTGGTTACATGACCTTAATGGTTTCTCCTCCACTGGTACTCGCCATTTCTTCAGCGTTACCTTTAAGCCTTACAAAAGTGCACTCAGGTATTGGACTCATTTTCTTACTCTTTTCTTTGTCCGCCATCTTATTGAGCACCTTATCAGATATTTGGGGAGTCAAAAAAATTTTAAAAATCGCACAAACAGCCTCTATTAGTGGGTTATTACTGACGGGGAGTGCAAGTGGGGAAATCACTTTTTATCTTGGATGTATTCTCATTGGCAGCGGAACGGGCAGTTATTCGGCGATAGCCCGTGCCATAGTCTTACGCCATAGCAGTGATAACAATGAAATGAAACAGACTTTCTCCCATGTTTCTATGTATATCATTATCGCCCCTGTGGTGGCTTCATATCTGGCAAGGTTCATGTTAGATTTTAATTGGCGCTGGGCCTATTACTCCATGGCTCTTATGGAAATGAGCTTATTTATCGCTGCGTTATTGCTCCTCTCTCGTGACAAAAAACCTCAAACATTAATCCCTATCAACAAAATTGTGCAACATTTCAAATACTGCCTCACTCAAAAACAATTTGTTCTAAACTGCCTCGCCATCGGCATTAGTTTTACGCTTTTTATGCAGGTCATTTTAACCAATATCCATCCGGCATTATCAAATATCGAAAAAATAACCAATACCCATTACAACCTTTTCTTACTTGGCATCAGCGCGATTTATATCTGCGGTATTATCACTTATCGGCATTATATTCATTTAAGCCATCATCCCCATGTCAAAATAATCGTCTTGTTGCTATTAATCTTAAGCATCATTAGTTTAAATTATTTCCATAATCATGTGCTTTATATGATGCTCTCTATTTATGGCATGTGTTTTAACTTAGGTTTCTTTATCCCTTTATCCACGGGGGCTGCCATGGTCAACATTCAACAAGCTCAAGGGATCGCTTCAGCCTTATTCACTTTTTCTTTCGCATCCATTTCCAGTGTATATGCCTTTATTGAGGCTCATACTCAACTTTCACCTCATCAATACATGGTCAATGCTTCTATCACATCCAGTTTATTGCTATTAATTATCTCCTTGTGCTTTTTTATCAAAAAATAACCCATCGATTTCAAACCTAACGATATTATTTAACCTTTGATTTTTTGCCAGGCTATCCCTAACCACTCATGTATTGCCCATGTGGACAATTGTAAATTCTGCACCTGAGGATATAGCTGAGTAACATTAAAGGAGCTCAAAGTGTTGCGGCTCATGTGCATAGTCGGTGCCGGTATTACATTAATATTTTCTTGTTCATAAAATCCCATAGTACGCTTCATATGATTCGCCGTCGTCACCACCGCCACTTTACGCTGGCCCACTAGCCTTTTGATAAGCTGAACCTCCTCTTCGGTATCTCTAGGTTGATCATAGGTTTGAATATGACTCTCTGGTACGCTCAAAGATAAGGCTAACAACTTATGCATCTGCGCAGTAGAGCGCTTTGCACTCACACCAGCATAACCGGTGAATAATAATTGTGCTCGAGGGTTTAAATGCCATATTCGCACCGCCTCAACGACCCGTAAACTAGAGGTATAACTGAGCTGACTGGTGATGGGTAAGGTCTCATCCTCGATATGTCCATTGCCTAACACATGAATGAAATCGACTTTTTCATCGTTATAGGCTGAATATTGATATTCTAAGGGGCTGATCAGAGTAAACGCGACAGGCGCTAAGCTTAATGCGTATAAGCCAAATATTGAAACCAATAATAAACTCGCAGCAAGTGACGTTCTTTGACGCAAAAATAAAATGAGCGCTATCACGCTTAATAGCAATGCCATAGGTAAAGGCATGAGCAAATTACCCAATACCCACTTAATATAAAACATATTGATTATACTTCTTCTTCAATGAGCTCACTAAAAAATGGGCCTTGCCCAATATTAATGCCCAAAATTAATAAGGTTTGCCACTCTTCAAATGAAATCACACCTTCCGCACCAAACACGATATCTTTTCGAGGTAGCCCTCCCATTAAACTTCGAATAAAAAGTTGATTCTCTTCTCTAAGGTGGATCTTTCTAACAATCGATTTATGAAGCTTCACCACATCAAAGTGACATTGCTTGATATACTGAGCATTCACCACTTGCTGACCCACTCTATCGACACACAATGCCGCGCCCATTTTATGGATCATATCCAGCGTGTCTTTTATCTTATCAATATGATTAAAAACAATAATTTCATTCACTTCAAACATTAAATGCGATGTTAAATGTCGATATTCTAACAAGGTACGCATCAACCAACGAATAAAAGCTCGGCTCATGAGTGTATCTAAACTCAAATTAATACTGTATTTACGCTGCTCACCTTTTTGACTGCGTAAAATGTCAAAAAGAACAGTTTCAATCACTTGCCTTTCAATTTGAGGGGTTAAACCACATTTTATGGCCATTGGCAGAAATAAAGTGGCACGAATGAGATGATCTTGTGTATCCCTCAGTCGACAGGTAATTTCTCTATGTTGTTCAAGCATTTCATTATCAAAAACCGTTCGAGAAAAAGCAAATATCCTTTTACTCACTAATGCGCTCTCTAGAAAGCTTCGCCATTGTACCGAGCCTTTCGATAAATCACGATCTAACGCGCCTTTATCATACATGAACCAACTACTGGTACCTTGAAGCTGAGCAGCTCTTAACGCCATGTCGGCCTCTTCCAATAAAATGCTTTTATCTTCTCCAATATTAAAATAAGCCCCTCCCAAATGCACAAAATCAGTGGTTTCGCCAATCAAACTAGAGACTTGTCTTAGACATATCTTTAATAATTTAGCGGCTAACCTATCCGCCTCAGCTTGAGAGATCTGCGACACTATAATGGCAAACTGATTAAAAGAACGACGTGCAAAAAAACTATTAACTTGTAATGACAGCACTTGATTAATAGGTAAAATGATTAAAGAAAGCAACTCATCGACCTTCTCGAAACTATTATCCTGTTGCAGTAAATCTAAATCTTCTATTTCCAAAAAATACATCACACCAGGCATAGTCATTTTTAAATCATCAGTCAAAGCATCAAGGCGATTATCAAAAAAGACGCGATTACCTATTCCTGTTCCAGGATCTAAAAAGGTATTAGAACGGATTGATTGATCAAAACGCGCTCTTTGCTTTGAGGCGTCCTCTAATTCTTGCAACAAACGCGTCAAAGCACGATTAATCACCCTAGGTTGCCCTGCTCCTTTCTCGGCCAGCGCCTTATCATATTCTCCTTTCAAAATACTTTGACTTCTTTGAGCTAAACCTTCAATACCTTCTAATTGCACTGAAAACCAATAAAAACCAAAACGTACAACAGCCGCAACAATCAAACCACCTATCACTATGATAAGCACTTCATACCAACCCGCATGCTCGACAGTAAAGGGTTCTGGTAAGGTCATTTTCATTACAATACCTTGTTCTTTATCAATGACTTTTTCATAAGTCACGGTATTGGTATGTTCATTTCTATCTTTATATTCAAAGATTTTTTTTCCTTTTTGACTAATAAAGAAATGCTTTGCCTTAAAAGCAATTAAAATAGGTGGCAACCAAGAGTCAAACTTCCATTCATTATCATGTTGGTAATGACTCACAAGCATGCTTTCTATTTCGCTCACTTTTTGCTGCTGAAACTCATAAGTAAGCTGAACAAAACTCAGCACTGCTGTAAAAAAAAAGATAAATGCCACTCCAGCTAAAGAGAGCAACCAAAAGCTCGTCAGTTTCTTACTCAGCATTCGAGTGAGTTTCATCCTTAGCCTATCTCCATATCACCATCAAAAAAGGCGCCAATAGGCGCCCTTTAAGTATTACACATTTCAACTTAAACCATATAATCTTCAGGTAATGTGGTTAATTTCGATACACCTGAATCAATCGCCGCTTGCGCAACCGCTTTAGCCACATGAGATAAAAGACGTGGATCCATAGGTTTTGGGATCACATAGTCAGGACCAAAACTCAATTCATCGACATTTGGATAAGCCGCTAACACTGAAGCAGGGACTGCTTCTTTAGCTAAATCAGCAATGGCATGTACCGCTGCAATTTTCATTTCATCATTAATTTTTGATGCACGTACATCTAACGCACCACGGAAAATAAAAGGAAAACATAATACATTATTGACTTGGTTTGGATAATCGCTTCTTCCCGTTCCCATAATCAAGTCCTTACGGATATCATGAGCCACTTCGGGTTTAATTTCGGGATCTGGATTTGAACAAGCAAAAATAACTGGCTTATCAGCCATTAATGCAACATTTTCACTAGATAATACATCAGGCCCTGATAAACCAAGAAATGCATCGGCACCGGCGATAGCATCTTCTAAGGTTCTTTTATCAGTATCATTAGCAAACAATGCCTTATATTCATTGATATCGGTGCGTTCACTATGAATAACACCTTTTCTATCTAGCATATAAACATTTTCACGTTTAACACCGCATTTTATCAACATGGTCATACAGGCTATCGCTGCAGCGCCCGCTCCCATGCAAACGATGACTGCATCTTCAATGTTTTTCCCTTGAATTTCTAAGGCATTGATCATACCAGCAGCTGTCACAATCGCTGTACCATGCTGATCATCATGAAAAACAGGCACATTACAACGTTCAATTAATGCTTTTTCTATTTCAAAACACTCAGGGGCTTTGATATCCTCTAAATTAATTCCGCCAAAAGTATCAGCAATCGCCTCAACAGTATTAATAAACTGTTCAGTCGTGTCATGTTTCACTTCGATATCTGTCGCATCAATATTAGCAAAATGCTTGAAAAGTAACGCTTTACCTTCCATCACAGGTTTTGAAGCCAAGGGGCCTAAATTACCTAACCCTAATATAGCGGTACCATTTGAAATAACGGCAACCGTATTGCCTTTTCCTGTATAGCGATATGCTGTTTCTGGGTTCTTCGCAATTTCACGTACAGGCTCTGCAACGCCAGGGCTATATGCTAGTGAAAGATCGCTACTGGTTTCGGCGGGTTTAGTCAGACAGACTGCGGTTTTGCCTGGAACCGGAAATTCATGATAGTCGAGAGCTTGTTGACGAAAATCTGCCATTTATTTAATCCTGAGTGCGACGAATAGTATCTGTTTTTAGGTCAGTAACCTAAACATGGCCACATTGTCCTTTTTTTTAAAAACAAAAAATCGAAATCAATGCAACATCTAAAATTGAGCAGCTAAAGATACGCGATTTTCATCGCTTTTCAAACTATGATTTTCTTTTTCTAGCCTAATGATACAGAAATGTTACTAACGGTTTGTTTCAATCAGTTTTCTAGAACATTTATCTTAAGATTCAATATCAATAATGTAGGAATAATACAGTCAAAGTCAGTGTAAACAGTAGTTTTAATGCGAAAAACAGAAAAAAAGTTGTAAAACTTACCAATATAGTTTCAAGCTTCAATAATAATGATATTCTTAACGATAAAAAAACAAACTTTAAGACATTTAACATAAAATCAACCTAAAGACAGGTTAGACCTCTGTCCACAAATTGATTATATCGTTATAAGAATAATACAACTTAAACTAAGATCAATAAGACTTAACGGTAAAATACAGACGTTAATACTATAGCGATAGCCGTGATACTTGAGAATGCAGGATCCAGTTAGAATTAAAAGGCAATAAACATTTCGGCACCTTCTTTCAAAAGCGTGCACCTTGAATTAGCAACTTTTACAGGCTCTGAAAACCCAGTATCTTCGAGTCATACAGGTATATTGTTTTCTATTACAAAAAATAAATAAAAAACAACAGGTATACTAAAATTTTCATGCTGTTCATCCATTCATCTATCAGGCAACAAGGACACGAGTTCGATGACTAAATTGATCAGGCTCGGCTATTGTATTGTTTCAATTCTATTTTTATCTGCTTGCAATGAGGAGAACAATCAAGCTACCTGCATCGCCCCGACCTTAGATGCTGACAGCAGCTTTTTTCAGGATACAAATCTTTATTGCTATAGCCCCAAAGACATACACGATGCATATCAGCTGCACTCACTTTATGATATGGGATTATCAGGACAAGGGCGAACCATCATATTATTAGACGCTTATGGCAGTGATACCGCCGAGGCTGATTTAATCACCTTTCATGAGGCTTTTTTTCCTGAACGTGCTATGCCTGAATTTAAGCAGATTATTTTGGATGACTCTGTTTATGACGACGACTGGGCAGCAGAGATTGCATTAGATGTGCAGTGGGCTCATGCCATCGCACTCGATGCAGCCATTCATTTAATCATGACCGATCTGGGCTCTGACATAAACACGTCAAAATTTATTGAGGCAGTGGAATACATTATCAATAATTATGAAAGCGGCACTTTAGTATCAATGAGCTTTGGTGAGCGGGAAACCTATTTTTCCGATACTGAGCTTAATCAATTAGAAGCCCTGTTTGCTCAAGGCACAGAGCAAGGGATCACCTTTTTTGCTGCATCTGGCGATGCAGGAAGTCAAGGTTATGCACTAGAGAGTATCTCAACCCCCTCTGTTATCTATCCTACAGCCAGCCCTTATGTTACATCTGTCGGCGGTACCTTTTTACAATATGGTTTTAGGTGGAATCCGCTTTCTAACAATTAGTTAAACGAAGAAGATGAATACAACTTAGATTATTTTAATACCACCTCTCCTTTGCCATTTCGGCTAGAAACAGCCTGGAATGAAGCCTGGTTGGCTGTTTATAAGAGCGATGGAAGTGGGGGAGCGATCGGCGGTGGTAGCAGTACCGTATTCCCCATTCCACTATGGCAGACCAGCGTCAAAGATAAAATTACCACTCAATCAGGTACAGGCAGAGCCATACCAGATTTAGCCTGGAACGCAGCAAAAAACGGCGGCGTGTTAGTCTATATGGATGGCAGTTGGAATGAGTATGGTGGTACCAGTGCAGCCTCACCACAGATCGCCGGTTTTTTTGCGCTTGTCAATCAATACCTGAATGAAAATGGCATGGACTTTATCGGCCATTTAAACCCGCTGCTGTATCAAATTAACGATAGCGCCGCTTTTAATGACATTCTCCCCATCAAGTTATGCACTGTGCTGGCGGGCGAGCAGGTGACTAACAGACAATTTCAATATGATGATAATGGTGAGCTTATGTATAGCGATGTGCCCGGTTACCCAGTGACTTCAGGCTGGGACATGACTACTGGCTTTGGCTCCCCCCAAGGAAAAGCCTTCCTCAATGCGCTGGTCAAGGTGATGGAAAATAATGAATAGCGGCATATATAATCATTGATTGGAGTCCGCTTAATAGTAATGAGATATTTCAGTGACTCCGTGCCAGTATTCCTACGGGCGTAGCGTAACGATTTATGAGAAAACGGTTAAAGAAAATGCATTAAATACCAACGAAGCTCATACTCACTTTTTAAGTGGGGTTCCCTCAGTCACGGATATGTATAGCAATAGTAAAAAGGCGCCATAAAGGCGCCTTTTTAAATTCAATGAAGAAGCAATATTTACTTCTTGCCAAGTGCACCAAAGCGCTTGTTGAACTTATCGATACGTCCACCCGTATCCATAACTTTTTGCGTACCTGTGTAGAATGGGTGACAAGCACCACAAACGTCTAAATGTAAATCTTTACCTACAGTAGAGTTTACTTTGATTGTGTTGCCACAAGTACAAGTTGCAGTGATTTCTGCGTAATCAGGATGAATGCCTGCTTTCATTGGAGTTACCTCAATTTAAGGCCATGTCGCTCTTCCAACCCGAAGTCGGACACCACATGCTGTGAATACAATATTTTTAAGTCGCAGGATTTTACAGCAGATAGAGACGAGTTACAAGCCATCGTCAAATTTCCTGCTCAAATCAACAAAAATCACATGGCAAGAAAAAAGCGCTCTGCTAAGCTCTCATCTTGATACTTTGCCAATATCTCATCAGAAGGGCAAGTTAAACGGGCACCCGCTTTTAACCCATGAATACTGCCCTTATTAAATGCTTTAGGGTTTGCTTCAAACAATGCTAAAGCTCCGCCAAATAAGCCAACCCCCCATTGTTTATGATAGCGGACATCAATCTTCCACAAAGTTTCATCTTTTGCCACTATAATAGGGCAAACTTCTGTCCCTTCGCTTCCATCAATCCTATTCATATCATCACTCATATTCGCTTGACGACTTTCTTGATGATCGACTCTCTCTGGTTGCTCTATCGTCGATTCTTTGACACTATTTTCCTCACTAGGACTGGCTAAAATAATTTCATCTTTAAAAGCAGTTTGTTGTGATGCAATTTGGTTCGTATCAATATTATTGACACTAAGTGCAGCATTCTCTTGCGTGATAGATGATTGAAGTGATTCAGTGATGTTCGTATCAATATTGTTGGCACTAAGTGCAGCATTCTCTTGCTTGATAGATGATTGAAGTGATTCAGTGACTAGACTCTTTTCATTCGTACTCATATTTGTCGCAGATAATAATGGCTCGCTACTTTTTCCGCTGGCATTAGCACTTGCTGTATTAATTCCAGTGGCATTAGCCGTCCCCGCATTCACTAGCCCCTCAACATTTAATGCATTAGTCTCAGATAAACCAGCAAGATTATTACCTTCTACGCTACTCGCATTCAATGCACTAGCATCAGATAAACCAGCAAGATTATTGCCTTCTACGCTACTCGCATTCAATGCACTAGCTTCAGATAAACTAGCATCAGATAAACCAGCAAGATTACTGCCTTCTACGCTACTGGCATTCAATGCACTAGCTTCAGATAAACTAGCATCAGATAAACCAGCAAGATTACTGCCTTCTACGCTGCTCGCATTCAATGCACTAGCTTCAGATAAACTAGCAAGATTACTGCCTTCTACGCTACTGGCATTCAATGCACTAGCTTCAGATAAACTAGCATCAGATAAACTAGCGTCAGATAAACTAGCGACATTATTGCTTTCTATGTTGCTCGAACTGGCAGTGTTAGTGACTTCTACAGAACGATTTTTGTGAGTCCGATTATCAAGGGGAAGCCCATCAGCCTGAACATTTTTTGCCTCATTCTTATCAACTGGCAGCTTTTCCTGATTATTTTCAGAAACACTATCTTCTGTCATAGAAGTGGAGGATCTTGGCGTTAATGCGAGGGAGAACTCTTGCCTTTTTTGCCATTCACCCTTAAGGTATTCATGTACAACAAGCAATGCATTTGAACTGGATACGGGCCTATCACCCGTCACATTTAACATAAAAGTATTTAAAGCTTCTACTGACAAACGCTCTTCATTCTCTCCGTCATGAAGAAAAAACCGAAGATCATCAACATCCTCAGCGACAACATTCACACGAAAATCAGCCGCCTCTCCAACCTCAAATAACGTTTGATTTATACTAACATGAGATACTTCAGCCAATACTGAGCTGCTGATCAGCAAGCCACTCGTAGCGATCACTTTTCTTATTATATTTACCATTCGATCCTTCTTAGGTGCTGAATACGCCAATAATTTTTCTAGTCAAAACAGATAGCAACCGAAAACATTTAAATTTAACATTTGAAAGTCTTTCCCGCAAATAAGAATAAAACTAGCGCTAAATTATCTAGATAGTTAAACTTACTTTTTATGTATTGATGATTACCCAACTATGCCCTTGTTTGTTGAAATCGCTCTTCCGGTACCGCTACGGCAAAATTTTACTTACCAAGTTCCATCTTCCCTAGCAAGCTCGCTGCAAAAAGGTCTCAGAGTAAAAGTTCCTTTTGGTCGCCAACAAGTCATAGGGCTAATCATAAGGGTCACTGAACATTGCGACCTTAAACCACAACAAATAAAATCCATCTTAGCCCTTATTGATACTACCCCTTTATTACCCAATACATTGTTCACCTTGACTCAATGGGCGAGTCGATACTATTTTTGCAGTTTGGGACAAATGCTTTCTCAAGCCATCCCTGTCGCATTGCGAAAAGGCGCATCAGTGACAGACAATGTCCGCACATTCTGGCAGTTAACAGAAGCGGGAAAAAATGCCGATCTCAACACACTAAAACGGGCCACAGCACAAAAAAAAGTCATACAGCATTTACATGACTCCATTCTCTATACCGATGAAGTGGCAGGTCTCGCTTTTAGCCCATCCGCATTAAAAGCCCTCAGTGAAAAACAATGGATAGTCAAAAAGACTCAAGTCATACAAGCCGATCTTTCTTGGCGAAAGACGCTTGTTATGGGAGAAGAACCCCATCAATTAAATGCAGAACAAGCCATTGCGGTTGCCACTTTAACGCAACAAGAAAACTATCAATGTACTCTACTTGAAGGCGTAACAGGCTCTGGAAAAACAGAAGTTTACCTAGCCTTATTAGAAACAATATTATTACGCCGAAGGCAAGCACTCATTTTAGTACCTGAAATTGGCCTAACTCCGCAAACCATTAATCGATTTAAACGCCGATTCAATGTCAATGTTGCCGTGATCCATTCAGGCCTGACCGACAATCAACGCTACCGCGCTTGGCAACAGGCAAAGTCTGGCGAAGCCGCCATCATTATTGGCACACGCTCAGCCCTATTTACGCCCATGGCCTATCCTGGCATTATTATTTTAGATGAAGAACATGATGCCAGTTTTAAGCAGCAAGAGGGCGTGGGCTATCATGCTCGTGATCTTGCCGTTATGCGGGGACATTTAGAGAATATTCCCGTGTTATTAGGCACGGCGACGCCTTCACTTGAAACATTGCAAAACGCCCTGATCGGTCGCTATCAACATTTAACCTTAGGGATCCGTGCAGGTAATGCCGAAAAAGTCAGGCAAGGCATTATCGACATTCGCAATCAACCCTTAAGGGCAGGCCTGTCCGGCGCCCTTATCAATGAAATGCGATTACATCTTGAAGCGGGTAATCAAGTCATGTTGTTTTTAAACCGCCGAGGGTTTGCGCCAGCGCTTTTATGCCATGAATGTGGACATTTACATGAATGTGATCGCTGTGATGCCTTTTTCACTATTCACCAAAGTTTAGGTGAAATTCGCTGTCATCATTGCAGTAACCAATATGCCATTCCACAACAATGCCACCAATGCGGAAGTACGCTTCTTGCTGCACAAGGCGTCGGAACAGAGCAGCTAGCCGATTTTTTAGAAAAAGAATTTCCTCACTTTCCTGTTGTTCGTATTGATAGAGATACAACACGAAAAAAAGGCGCACTCGAAAATCAGCTTAATGCCATATTAAAAGGGGAATATAAAATTTTGGTAGGCACACAAATGCTGGCTAAAGGACATCACTTTCCTGATGTGACGCTAGTGGGGCTATTGGATGTCGATGGCGCACTCTTTAGTGCCGATTTTAGAGCGCCAGAACGTTTTGGCCAACTCTATACTCAAGTATCAGGCCGTGCGGGCCGCGCAGCGAAACCTGGCACCGTATTACTTCAAACCCATCAAAGTGAAAACATCTTACTGAAAGAGCTGATGCAAAAAGGCTATGGTGAGTTTGCCCGCAATCAGCTCACCGAAAGACAGCAAGCCTTGCTGCCTCCAGCTTGGCATATGATTTTATTGAGAGCAGAAGCCCATCAAGCACAAGATGCCGATAACTTTCTGAGCCAGATTGCACAGTTATTACCTCAAGATGATCAATGTGAGGTCATCGGCCCCATGCCAGCTCCACTGGATAAGAAAGCAGGAAAATTTAGACGACAATTGATCTTTCAAACCAAAAATCGTCAGCAATTACAACAAGCATTTGAACAAGCACTGCCTCAAATTGAGGCACTTCCGATGGCAAAACGCTGTCGCTGGAGTATTGACAGAGATCCTCAAGATCTCCTGTAATCAAATTAATTTCACTTTATGACATAAAAATCCCGTGAAAGGATAGCAATTCCCCCCGACAAACGGCTAAAATGTGCGGTTATTCTTTCCCATTTTTTACTTTAGTAAGTATCGATTAAACGCCAATGAAATCACATACTCAGTCTTTACTCGCAGATGCAATCACTTCCCTTAAGCAACAGGGGATCGTCCCCGAAGATTTTGAAGCCCGCATTCAAGTGGACCGAACCAAAGATAAGAGCCATGGTGATTTTGCAACTAACTTGGCAATGATGCTCACTAAAGTCGCCAAAAAGAACCCAAGAGATATCGCTCAGCTCATCATCGACAATTTACCGCCATCAGACCATGTGGCTAAAGTTGAAATTGCGGGCCCAGGTTTCATCAACTTTTTTATTGATGAAAATGCATTAGCCAATCAATTGATGTTTGCACTATCCGATCCCCTCCATGGAATCGCTAAGCCGGAACCACAGCGGGTCGTTGTCGATTATTCATCACCCAACCTTGCCAAAGAGATGCATGTCGGTCACTTACGCTCCACCATTATCGGTGACAGTGTGGTTCGCGCCCTTGAATTTTTAGGTCACACGGTTATTCGACAAAATCATGTTGGAGACTGGGGAACACAATTTGGTATGTTGCTCGCCTATATGGAAGAGCTAAGAGCCAAACAAGGTGAGCAAGCACAAATGGCCCTAGCGGATCTCGAACATTTTTATCGTGCCGCTAAATTACGCTTTGATGAATCAGACACTTTTGCAACCCGTGCTCGTCAATTAGTAGTTGAACTGCAATCTGGCGACGAATATTGCAATAAGCTATGGCGTGAATTTAATGATATTTCCTTAAGCCATTGTCATGACGTTTATCAACGCTTAGGTGTGAGCCTCACTCGCGAAGATGTGCAAGGTGAAAGTACTTATAATGATGACTTAGCCAATGTCGTTGCCGAACTGAATGAACAAGGACTGCTTTCTGAAAGTAACGGCGCTAAAGTTGTTTTTCAAGAAGAGTTTAAAACCAAAGACGGCGAACCACTGCCAGTTATTATTCAAAAGGCCGATGGTGGCTATCTTTATGCCACGAGCGATTTGGCCGCTATGCGTTATCGCAGCAATACATTAAACGCCGATCGCGCCCTTTATTTTGTGGACTTACGTCAGGGACTCCATTTCCAACAAGTCTTCAAACTGGCTCGTGATGCTCACTTTATCCGCCCAGACATGAGTTTAGAGCATATGGGATTTGGCACCATGAATGGCGAAGATGGCCGTCCTTTTAAAACCCGCTCAGGGGGCGTTGTCAAACTTGTCGACTTATTAGATGAAGCCAATACCAGAGCATTGGAGTTAGTCCGCAGTAAAAATCCGGATATGGATGAAGCAGAGCTAATTAATATTGCCAACACTGTGGGCATTGCTTCTGTTAAATACGCTGATCTGTCTAAAAACCGCACCAGCGACTATATTTTTAGCTTTGAACAAATGCTCAGCTTTGAAGGTAATACAGCACCTTATTTACTGTATGCTTATACTCGCGTTGCAGGCATTTTTAAACGTGCCAATAACATTGATTTAAGCCAAGCCAGTATAGCGCTAAACCATGAGAGAGAAAAAACCTTAGGCAGTAAACTCGCCCAATTTGGCGAAGTGATCACCCGTATGGTCGAAAAAGGTCAACCCCATGTCTTGTGCCTATATTTATTTGAATTAGCTGGCGTTTTTTCAAGTTTTTATGAAGCTTGTCCAGTACTTGCTGCCGATAATGAACAAGAAAAACTCAGTCGCTTACTGCTCGCTCAGCTAACGGCTAAAACCTTAAAGCAAGGTTTAGGTTTACTTGGTATTAACACTTTAGAACGTATGTAATATTATGACCAGTCGTGATTACGCTAACCGTAACCCCAAGAAAAGTAAAAAGGGGAAGCAATCCCGTGGGAAGGGACAAGTCTCACGGCGCTTTCCCTTGTTCATTTTATTGATTACTCTCATTGGCCTCAGTGCATTTGGGTATTTGCTTTGGAGTATTAGTGGCAGCTCAACCACTCCTAAAGAGGCTGACAACCCCGTAACTGAAACAA
Source organism: uncultured Shewanella sp. (assembly GCF_947495455.1). Taxonomy (GTDB): domain Bacteria; phylum Pseudomonadota; class Gammaproteobacteria; order Enterobacterales; family Shewanellaceae; genus Shewanella. The sequence continues at coordinate 17,977 of NZ_CANLZC010000093.1, forward strand.
AGGTTGAGGCCCCTGTCGCTAAACCCGATCCCAAAGCCCTTCCTCCTGCACCTCAAGAAGAATGGACCTATCTTGAAGAGCTAGAAAATAAAAAGGTTGAGGTAGATGTCAGTGACAAGCGGCCTTTAAAGCCTAAACGGCCTTATCAAATCCAATGTGCTTCTTTTAGAAAAGAATCACAAGCAGAGTCGATGAAAGCCACTATTGCTTTTCAAGGTTTAGAAGCCATTATTCGAAAAGTGCAAGGAACCAGTGGCATCTGGTACAAAGTCGTTCTCGGCCCTTACGAGAGTAAACGTTTAGCCGAAAAACAACGCCATATTCTACAAAGAGGTGGACTCTATGATTGTCAAATTTGGCTATGGGAAGGCGACTAAGAAGCATTTAAACCAAAAAATCCGCTTATAAAGCGGATTTTTTGGTTTAATCGAACAAACCTGATATTAACGAGAGTTAAACTCAACGATTATCCATAATATTTTCGATAATCGCTGTCGTTGAAATCCCCTCTTCAAATCCTAATACTTCAACCTTTCCACCTGCTGCAATCACTGCTTCTCCGCCAGCGATTTCATCCACTTTGTAATCGCCACCTTTCACTAATAAATCGGGTAAAAGTTCACCAATAATACGCTCAGGCGTATCTTCGCTGAAAGGCACGACCCAATCAACTGAAGCCAGCTCTGCAAGCACAGTCATTCTTCTATCTGCCTGATTGACGGGTCGCCCCTCACCTTTGAGACGTTTGACAGAATCATCACTATTAACTGCAACAATAAGGCGATCTCCTAATGCTCTTGCCTGCTTCAAATAACTCACATGGCCTGCATGCAAAATATCAAAGCAGCCATTTGTCATCACAATTTTTTCACCTCTGGCCTTAGCTTGCTCCATTGCCACCATAAGTTGCGCTTCACTCACACTGCCAAATCCCGTTTCTCCTTGGCTAGCAGAAAGGGCCCGGATAAGTTCTAATCGAGTCACGGTTGACGTTCCCAGTTTACCAACAACAATACCTGCGGCGGTATTGGCAATCGCACAGGCTTGTTCAAGCTCACTGCCCGCCGCCAGAGAGGTTGCTAACGCTGAAATGACAGTGTCTCCTGCCCCCGTCACATCAAACACTTCTTTGGCGACAGTGGGAATATGTAATTCATCGCCCTCACGTTTAATCAAGGTCATGCCTTTTTCTGAACGTGTCACTAAAATAGCCTGAATATTATATTGCGCGAGTAATGCCTGCGCTTTTTCAACCAACTGAGCTTCAGAAGTTATTTCCCCAACCACTTCTTCAAACTCACTCATGTTAGGCGTTAATAAATAAGCCCCTTGATAGCGAGAATAATCTTTCCCTTTAGGGTCAACCAAGACTTTAACACCCATTTTGTTGGCATATTGAATAAAATCTTGCGGCGAGACTAACGCCCCTTTTGCATAATCAGACAAAATGATGATACCAGCATCGGACACTAATGGCTTCGCCTTTAACAGCAGTGCATCACTTTCAAAATGAGAATAGGCTTCTTCAAAATCTAATCGCAACAACTGTTGGTTGCGGGACATCACTCTTAATTTAGTGATAGTCGGTTTAGACTCAACACTATGCCAAATAGGATCAACATTCGATGTTTGAATGCTTCGAGTCAGTGCAGCAGCTGTCTCATCCTCACCCACTATGCCCGCCAATTGCACAGTCCCTCCCATCGCTGCAATATTAATCGCGACATTTGCAGCGCCGCCCGGCCTGTCCTCATGTTGATCAATTTTTACAACAGGCACAGGTGCTTCAGGGGAAATTCGCCCTGTAGGGCCTGCCCAGTACCGATCTAACATGACATCACCAACAACCAGAACGTTTGCGTTTTCAAATGCGGGGAGAGTAATCTTCATGGCGCCTATTCATTTTAAAAAAATTAATACGATTGTACCTAATTTTGCATTCATTTGAGTTAGAATAATACGTAATTTTTCTAAAGTTTGGGTTATCAGTGGTCGAAAAAGCAGAATTTTCATTAAATTTATGTCATCCCAAGTATTGGTTAATCTGGTTAGGGGTTGGCATAATGAGATTAACTCAGTGTTTACCTTTATCTGTTCAATTAAAATTCGGTGCCCTATTGGGGCGATTAGCGATGAAGGTCATTGGAAGCCGCGTATCAACAGCTAAGCGTAATCTTGAGCTGTGCTTTCCAGAAATGACCGCAGATGAGCAAAAAGCCCTACTTAAACGTAATTTTGAAGAAACAGGCAAAGCCATTTTTGATACGATTAACGCTTGGTGGTGGACGGATCATAAAGTCCAACAACATATGACAATCAAGGGAAAAGAGCATGTCGAAGAGACCTTAAACGAGGGACAAGGCGTCATTTTATTTGCTGTCCACTGTTTACCATTAGAAATGGGAGCGCGGATCTTTGGTCAATTTCAACCTGGTGTAGGCGTCTACCGTCCCCATAATAATGCTGTTATGGAGTATTTACAGGTAAAAGGAAGACTCAGATCAAATAAGGCATTAGTGCCTAAACGGGATCTTAGGCAAATGGTACGTAGTTTAAGACATCCCGATGTCATTTGGTATACTTCCGATCAAGATTTTGGCCGCTCTAGCGCAACCTTTATCCCTTTTTTTGATGTCAAAGAAGCCGCAACAATCACAGGCGCCACCAGCTTAGCAAAATTAGGTAAAGCAAAAGTGATCCCCTTCTTCGTCGAGCGTAATGAGGATGATAAAGGCTATACTTTGGATATATTGCCACCTTTGACCGATTTCCCGGGTGAAAATGAAGTGGAAGACGCTAAACGAACCAATAAAATTGTCGAAACCTTAATTAGTCGTAATAAAGCGCAGTATATGTGGCTCCACCGCCGCTTTAAAACACGGCCAACCCCCAGTGATCCATCACTATACTCCTAATACTTAAGCAATATTTATAAGAGTAGAATAAAAAGGCCCGTTAACATCGGGCCTCTTTTTAGCTTATTCTGAAGCGGGTAGTCTTATGCCGACTTTGTAAGGTGCGCCATCTTTAAGTTCTGAAATCACCCAGTAGAGTGACTGCCATTCAAATTGATCCCCCACAACAGGCTTCTCACCTAGCTTGATATTAATCAATTCACAAATACTTAAATGTTCATATTCAGTGCTTAACTTAATGCCGTACATAGGCGCAAAATCACTCAATAGCACACTTGCATCAATGAAGAAATCACCAAAAAATCGGGGTAATTCTTTATCGACGGGCGGCTCACTAAATAAAGTACCTAAAGCATCCAAATCATGTTCATGGGCTAACACGCATAACACATCCCCTGCTTTTAACTGGGTACTTCCAGAAGGATGAAGCATCACACGGTCACGAAACAAGGCTGCAATCCTCGTCCCTTCTGGCATATCTAAACGTCTGAGTGGTTCGCCAATACACCATTTGTGTTCGCTTAAATGGTATACAAACAACTCCCAATCACTTTTGTGATACACTTCTAAACCTGATCTTGACACTGGCGTTGGCTTTAAAGGAAGCTCTACTTTTGCTAATTTTGCTGCTTTGGCTAAAGTTGTTCCTTGCAAAAGCAAAGAGACCAACACAACAAAAAATGCAACATTAAAATAAAGTTGTGCCCCTGGCAATCCAGCCATCATAGGGAATACCGCCAAAATAATAGGTACTGCGCCTCGCAAGCCTACCCATGAAATAAACCAACGATCACGGGTCTTAAAACTTTTAAAAGGCGATAAACTGAACCAAACAGCAATAGGCCTTGCAAAAAAGATCATTCCAAAAGCTAAGCCTAAAGCAGGTAAAGCTAAATCAACTAAATCTGAAGGCGTTAATAATAATCCCAATACTAAGAACATACCTATTTGGCTCATCCATGTCATGCCATCAAGGATATTTAAAATAGTATGCTTTCCTCTCGTGGCATTATTTCCTAAAAATAATCCCACTAAGTAAATAGAAAGGATACCACTACCTCCTAACTTACTTGAAATAGCGTAAATCATTAAACCGCCACTGAGTACCAAAATAGCATATAACCCATCAGCAAGATGACTTCGATTGACGAGTTGCCACAATACCCAGCCGCCACCAACACCTAAAATACCACCAATACCAAACTGTTTAATAAAGCTAGTTAACATGAAACTAAAAGACATGTCGTTATTCGTATTGGCAATGACAGCAATTAAGGTCACTGTCAAAAACACAGCCATAGGATCATTACTACCGGACTCTATTTCTAATGTTGCGCCGACGCGCTCGTTAATACTCTTGCCTTTGAGTAAAGAGAACACCACAGCTGCATCTGTTGATCCTACTATCGCCCCCACTAACATGCCCTGTAGTATGGTTAAATCAAATAACCAAGACGCTAACGCCCCCGTAATAATGGTTGTTAACGCCACACCAAATGTCGCAAGAGACAAGGCCGGCCAAAGTGCCACCCTAAAACTACTGACTCTAGTGCGCATTCCACCGTCAAGAAGGATAATGGCCAAAGCAAGATTGCTCACTAAATAAGCAACCGAATAATTGTCGAAAACAATGCCACCAGGACCATCTTCGCCCGCTAAGATGCCAACGCAAAGAAATACCAATAAAATAGGAAGGCCCACACGCGAAGACACTGAACTTAGAAGCACACTCACAGCCGTTAGCAATGCGCCAATCAAAAAAAAGTTATTAATGGTTTCAGCGTTCAAACAACCTCCTTAAATATTCCATAATATTGAATATTCCGCTATTCATCGGTACACAATATAATCTTAATTTACAATAAAAACATACAATCAAATAAAGCAACAAAAAACAAACAATATACAAAAAAGAACGAATTTGAATTATATTATTTATATATCAACAATTTAATTTAAAAATCAATTTAATGCTGACTCATTTTTGACGTCTATAAATATTAACTTATCACAACTAAAGCAATAAAAAAGCACAAAACAAATGAATAAATGAATAACTAAATTAAAAATCTATTATTTCAACACCTTAATTACAAATAAATAAATTGTATAGATATTTTCACTTGATAAAAACGTTAATAACCCCTTTATTATTGAATCAATATCCACATCTAAGGATAAAATGTTCCATTAATAGTGAATAACCTCACTTTATTCACCATATATCATTCCATTCATCACTAAATACCAAGCATCAAGAGTCATTTGTAAAAACCGATTATGCACAAATCATTATTCCAAAGTATATACACAAAACACCTGAAATTGCAGGCCCAATGGGTTAATCCCTGCCTGAAGGCAATAAGGACTCGGTCATTTAAAAAACAAGAATTTCGCTCTAGGGCCTGTTGATCTTTGGTAATTAAATTATGTCCGAGATAAACGTGTTTTAATCGCGACGGGAGGAATGACGCCTAGTGATCTAAGCCCTCTTTCTTTAACAAAGGGGCTCCCAACAAAGAGTAAAACACGTTTAGCCGGAACCTACGGACAGCGTTTGTGGCTCCTTTTTACGGCGTTATCGCTTGTTTATGTAGAATAACTACACCACACAAGCTCTGCCTTGTATAAAGAAACCACAAACTGCT
>NZ_CANLZC010000094.1 GCF_947495455.1 uncultured Shewanella sp.
CTTGGCTCACTTCACAATCAGTATTCATTGTTTATGAGCCAGAAAAGTGGGGATCCCTCAGTACCCGTGATACTTCACGTTACCAAGGAGAAAAAATCATCATGAAAATAGGTCATGTCGCTAAAGCCACAGGCTTGTCAATTAAAAGTATTCGGTATTATCACGATATCGGTCTGGTAAAAGGACAACGAGGTGCCAATGGTTATCGAGAATATGCCCCTTCGCATGTAGAAGCACTGTCTTTTATTCATCATTGCCGCTCATTAGGCTTTACTCTCGATGATTGCCGTGCATTACTTGATTTAAAAATGAATCAATCTCGCCATGCTGAAGATGTTAAAGTACTCGCGAAACAACATTTGACGACGATTAGCGATAAAATCAGACAATTACAAATACTGGAACAACAGCTCAAGCATCTTATCCATGATTGCGAAGGCGGCGAACAAGCTAACTGCGCGATACTCACAGGACTGAGTCAAGAGATTTCAGCCACTGATCAGCTTCAAAAAACGAAAAAACCAACCTAACTTGAGGTTGGCTCTTCTTGCTTTATGAAAACAATTCTAAAACATTACATACCAAAGGTATAACTCATACCAATATTAAATAAATTATTTTGATAAGCTGTCTTCAGGTCATATTCATAACCCTCTGTCGTCGTTAGCATAGATGATTTCATTTCAGGTGCGCGTAAATGACGGTATTCAGCAAATATTCGCATACTCTCACTGGCTTGGAAACCAACCCCCACTATTCCTTGATAAGCGACTGCCGTATCCGTTTCATTACTCATAGTGACCATTTCAGATGTAGAAGCTGAGGTCATCAAGTAAATACTGTCATTATATCTGGTCTCCATGTCGATCACGCCCACACCTAGCCCTCCATATGGGATCCAAGCGCTTCCCGTAGGAAAGTCATGTAACAGATTCACACCATACCAATTTCCTGAAACTTTATCACCTTGAGTAATATCATCGACTCTATCCATTTCATCACTTAAATAAGTAAACTGTAACTCAGTGCGCCAATTATTGTATTTGACCCCTAGGCTAGCTCCAACATTATAGCCCATATCAAATGTGGTTTTTACACCCACAACCCCATCTTTTGGTGTTGATATTTGATCGTGTAAATAATTCGCCCCTCCAGATAAACTCATATAAAATAGTGCTTGATTTGCTGGCGGCGGCGGTGGAGTAGGCTTATGCTTAGGGATCCCATCAAAATAATACGTCATGCCTAAATTAAATAAAGTGAATTCATAATAACTCTCAAGATTATCGCTACTAGTTCGTGTCCAGTTTGTCATTTGAGTTGAACCAATATGCCTCACTTCTGCTAACAAGCGCATCTCAGGAATGGGTTGATAAGCGATTCCGACTGTTGCTTGATACGCAAAAGCAGAATCAGAGCCGGGTTCATTATGCTCAATATCGTTAGTTCCCTTTAAACTGTAATCACCAAAATTATTGTTCATGGTGATCCCCCCAAGGCCAAATCCTGCATAAGGGATCCAATGTTTACTAAGAGGGAAGTCACGCAATACATTAAATCCGTACCACACTCCTTCTTGATAATTGCCTTGCTTAATATCAAACACTTTATCAATATCATTGTATAAATATGTCATCTGTACTTCAAAGCGCCATGGCCCCACTTGCTTTCCTAAGCTCACTCCAGCATTAAATCCCCAATCATAGGTGACAATACCCACGCCATTATAGAATTCATCAGCAATACTCCGTTGGGGCTCTAAATAACTGGTACCCGCTGATGCCGTCACATAAAATCCATTAGGCTCAAAATGAGGTGGTAGAGGTGGGGGAGCTTTAGGCCCATGTTCATGGACCTCTTCAGCATATAACGAATGGCACATGAGAGAACACGGTAAAACCAAAGCAACAGCTATGCATTTTTTCATTTCATTCATCCCTATATATTTATTATCAACATCCATCGTTTTACCTAGCGCCTTGAACAAGGGTGCTCTGAACAAGTAAGTAAAACACAAAATAAATATAGTGCAGGTTTGAGAAATATCTATTATTCACTGAGCAAAATTACTCAGCGGCTCCCTTTTCATTAAATCGACACAGCTCCTGAATAAATAAGACAAGTTTAAAATCCCAACCTTTCAAAGCAAGGACAAGCTCGCGCACAATACATTACAGAGATGCTAGCCGATATAAATACTAATCATTTTTTCGTCAAACATCCTAAGCGTATTTTATTCCTGTCATATAGATCTTTTTCTGACTAGATCGCTCCCCACGATTGCCGTCACAGAATGCAGGTATTGGCATTCATTGCGATTAACAACCAATAAGTGACTCTCTTTTTCAAAACCAATTAAATGCACCTTGCCAGCTCTTTCATATAAAAAGTGCATCAATTGGCAATGTGTCTGATAAACCACAAATACATCATTACCCGACACCAAAACTTGCTGAGGATCAGCATTCAATATCGCGACCTCTCCTTCTAAATAGCGGCCTGTATTTTCGGTAATTTTCAATCCATAATAGGTTGAATTATGCCCAAACTGAAGATCAACCACTTCAGTTGTCAATGGCCTATCTTCTACTGCCAAGGCTAACCATTGATGATCTGGACCAGAATGCTGACAACCAATAATGGCAAGCGTATCATTACGCGTGGACGGAATGTTACATTCATAGCCAAAAGCCAAAGCTTCAGGGCTTAATTGCAATAATTTAGCTAATTTGACTCCAGTGACAAAGTCGACACCTGAAGTATGGCCATTTTCGAACAAAGACAAACCTCCCGGACTCAACCCGACTGCTTTCGCTACATATTTCGCTTGATAACCCAATTGAATACGTTTTTGTTTTACTCTTTTTCCTAATGCTTGCATGACATTTCCCATAATTATGCACAAATGGCACTTAAAAAATTAAAAGTCATATTAAGCCATTCATATCTTTTCAGTTACTTAAAATAAATATCAATTAAAATCAATTATTTATATAAAACAAAAAGAATAATCATTCTTTTTGTTTTTTCAAAAAGACCATTTATTACAAATTTAGTATAAAAAACTTTTTGCTTCTTAAAGCGAATTTATGCTATTTTACAGTCTAAATTTAGAATAACAAATTTATTATACTAAATTTTAATGTGGAAATGAACTCACTTTAAGGGATCCACAAGGAGAGTGTTGAAAAGCCCATAAGCGGGTTTAAAGTGAAACGCCGTTGACTCAATTGGTGTTTCACTTTCATACCAATTCTTTTGGTATCACTAGGGAGTCGGGGCACCTTGCCCCGCACCTATAACAACAAGCAGGCCAAGGACGACAAAAATGAAAATATTAAATTCTTTCAAACTATCACCACTCGTTGCTTTAATTAATATTAAAACCTTAGGTAAAAAAGAAAATGCCGTCATAGCCACTATTGGATGCGTTATTGTCAATGTTGTCACATCAAAAATTGTTGATGAATGCTATATTCGCTGCCAAACAGAACTTCAAAGCCATCGCACCACAGATGAAAGTAGCCATTACTTTTGGCAACGACAGCGTATTAACAATCCTGCGGCTTGGAAAGAAATATTTGCGCCAAATTTGCCTCGTCGTCCTTTAAAAGGTGCCTTAGAAGATCTCGCTCATTACATTAACCAACAATTTCCAGCAAATAGTATTGTTCAGCTTATGGGAAATAACACAGAATTTGATAATGCCATTTTATCTCAAGCATACCAACAAGCAGGCTTAGTGCCACCTATATTTGAATATGAAAATCAATCACTCGTCACTATAAGTTGGCTTTCAAAAATGTTATTTGGTTATGATCCTCAACACCAACTGCCCTTTAAAGGCACAAAACACCATGCACTTCACGATGCTCAACATCAGGCAAAAGTGTTATTGGCCATAATGGATAAATTATTTATGTGTACGGCAGATCACCTTGAGGCTGAAATCGCTTAAAAAATTCCTGAAGTTTTTCACTTAATTGCTAATTAAAACCTTCCTTATGGTATAAGCCAATAGCACGACTGAGATCTCGATAACTTGATACTTTTTCAACCTCCAGCCTTTTCGATAAGGCTTTACCCGTTAAATCACTTTCGGCCGACACCTTTAATAAACGATAACCTTCAATTTTATCTTGTAAAATTTCATTAAAAATCAATGAAGAACGTCTCATATGGTAGGAGACTGTCACTAATAACAGTTGATTAATATGTTTGCGCTTAATAATAGGCAGTAAATTGCTGGCATTGCCCATCGTATCTTGTGCTTTATCTTCTATAATGATGCGACTTGGGCTCACGCCTTGCTTAACTAACCACTGTTTCATCGCAACAGATTCAGGCATACGGGTTTGCACAGCAGCGCCAGTCACAAAAATACTGGCTTGAGGATAATTCCTTGATAAGATCAAGGTTCGCTTTAACGTATTGAGCAACCTTGGTTTAGGACTACCGTCAGCATTAGCAGGGGAACCTAAAGCAATAATCCCAATTGAGCTTGGCTTAACATGAGCAAGATCATCATTGACATCCTGCTTCCAAACATTATCAACATTAACAATAATCTTTTCTAACACTTCTGCCGCAGCGGGTTGTAGGGATGTTAATTTATCTCGCCATTGAGCATAATCGGGGCGCATTAATGCATAACTGTATAAGGCTTTTAAATACAATGCCTGTATATCATTAGGATCACGGACTAATATTCTATCGGCAAAATCAAATATCATGTCATAATTGTCAAACATTCCCCCCATAGTCAAACCCTGCCGAAGTAAATTCAATGGGTTGGACGAAGATTGGATCAAGGCATTAAGTTTACTTTGGCTTTGTTTTTCCTCTCCTTGTTTAAAACCTTGTAACACATCGGCCAATAACATTGCTTCTGTCTCATGCTGCGTATTCAATACGGCCATGCTTTGAGTCGATACTAGTCCCACTAAAAGTAACAACACTCGACAACATCTTTGGCCCTTAAAAATCGTTAACTGTATCAAAAAATCACTCTCTTTTTATTTGTGCTCTACTCAATCTCAGTCAATCTACGACCTGAGCCCAATAGCATTTTATACGGTTATTAGAACATAAAAAATAATGAATAAAATGACATTGAGCAAAACAAATTAAAGCAATGAAAAGAAATGAAAAAATAAATAACAAAACCCGTTACATCCCCTGTAAAGTCGATAACGATAAAATCAATAAATAAGTTATAAAACAATATAATAGAAATATTCTTCAGCCAATACTCGGCCACGCCATTCGCTCATTTCGTTAAGCCACGCCAACAATTCATGCCTACACACCTTGTCCCCGTATTTGTTTTCTTCCATACTCATGGAAAGTTTATCTTTTTACGGCTCTTTTTACGGCGATCTAATAATGTAATATTAGCCTACACCAATCGAGCCTTCATGCATTAATTGAGGTACTTTCATGATGCACCCTTCCTCCTATTTCATGGGTATTGATGGCGGCGGCAGTAAATGTAAGGCCATATTGGTTGACCAAAATAATACTATTTTAGGAGAAGGGTTATCTGGACCTGCAAATCCTAGATTTGGCTTTCAACAAGCCATCAGTGCCATTGAGCAAGCGGCTTCACAAGCCCTGTACCAGGCGAACATCAAGCAGCTTTCCTTAGGAGAAATCACCGCTGGCATTGGTCTTGCTGGAGTTAACTTACCTCATTATTATCAACAAGTATTAGACTGGCCCCATCCTTTCTTAACATGCCACTTGACAACCGATCTTCACATTGCTTGCATGGGAGCACATCAGGGACAAGATGGCGCTGTGATTATTCTTGGCACCGGAAGCTGTGGCTTCTCAATCTATCAAGGAAACAAGATTGAATTGGGTGGATATGGCTTTCCCCATGGGGATAAAGGCAGTGGAGCTTGGTTAGGGTTACAAGCCATTTCCCATACTTTAAATGCAATGGATGGCATCACTGAAAAAACCTTATTACAGGATCAACTCCTCACACAATTTAATGTAAACAATGCTATCGAACTCAGTGAAGCAATCTCTGAAGCTTCTTCCGCTATTTTTGCCTCGATCGCCCCCCTTGTTTTTGATTGTGGTAACCAAGGTGATCCCACAGCAGTCCAAATTATCGAAACAGGAGCTAATTACATTAATCAATTAGCCAAAAAGCTCATTCAGCAAGAACAACAACCTTTAGCCTTCGTCGGCGGACTGACTCAAGGGTATCTGCCTTGGCTAAGCCCCTTCATCTTAGCCAATATGCGAGACGCTAAAGCCTCCTGTGAAATGGGAGCCATTCTTTGGGCTAGACAACAAACGCAATCGCCTTTTACACAGACCTTTAAGGATACCTTATGAGTGCTTGTATAATGGAACAAGAAACGAAGCAAACACCTGAGCTGATTGAAAAACAGTTAAATTTGAACTTACCCATAGTCACGCGTATTGGCGAAAAACTAAGAGAATTTGATCCCAGCGTTGTTGTTTTTATTGGCCGTGGTTCTTCCGATCATGCAGGTGTCTTTGGTAAATATTTAATTGAAATTGAAGCGGGTGTTCCCGTAAGCCCTTCCTCACCATCAGTATCCAGTATTTACCTTAAAAAAATGCAATTTAAAAAAGCCGTTGTGATCGTCATTTCTCAATCAGGTCGAAGTCCAGATATTTTAACCCAAATCAGAATGGCTCGCTCTCATGGTGCCTATACCATTGCGATTATCAATGATGAAACGTCCCCCATAGCGACATTAGTCGATGAGGTGCTTCCCATTCGAGCCGATAAAGAAATTGCTGTCGCAGCAACAAAAAGTTACTTATGTACGCTAACCGCTTTAATTCAGCTCACCGCACACTGGACACAAAATAGCTTCTTACTTCGAGAGCTCAGCAAACTGCCAAAAGCCTTAAATAAAATAAATTCACAAAAACCACAACTAAAATCATCCGACTTAAAAAACATCTTTAGCTTAGTCATTTTAGGGAGAGGATTTGGCTTTGCCATCGCCAAAGAGATGGCACTGAAGTTAAAAGAAGTGTGTAGTATTCATGCTGAAGCCTTCAGCAGCGCTGAATTTTTGCATGGGCCCATCGCAATTATTCAACACGATGTCGCACTACTCGATGTGTGTGTACAAGATGAAAGCCTGAGTGTCCATCAAGTTCGAATAAAAGAATTAGAAGAAAAGAATACAAAAATCCTGCATTTATCGCCTTTAAACACAGATGTTCATCCAAGATTATCCCCCTTGTTACTCATGCAACGATTTTATTTGGATATTGCTAAAGCAGCGATAAAATTAGGCTTTGATCCTGACTCCCCGAAAGGCTTACGAAAAGTCACTAGGACATTATAATTGTGATTAACTCTATTAGCGTGTCTCACTTTTTCGACGGCGACGTATTCCATTACAATAAGACCCTATCAATTGAGCAGGGGATCATTACACAAATTGACGATATCTCCCCCGCAAACGATAAGGTATACCAAGGACTCTTAGTACCAGGTTATATTGATTTACAAGTCAATGGAGGAGGAGGAGCATTATTTACTCAAGATCCCACTTTAGCCTGTTTAAAACAAATGAGCCTAAGTCATCAAACCTTTGGCACCACCTCAATGTTACCAACATTAATTTCTGACCGCATTGCGATCATGGAGCAAGGGGCAAATGCCATCTCACAAGCCATAAAACAAAAATTACTCGGTATTGTAGGCGTTCACTTTGAAGGGCCACACTTATCAATTGATAAAAAAGGCGCCCATAACGCTGATTTCATTCGTCCACTCAACGAAAAAGACATGGCCCTTTATACACGCCAAGATCTTGGCAAAGTCTTGGTGACTTTGGCCCCTGAGTCTGTTTCTCTCGCGCAAGTCAGTGAACTTAAAGCCGCAGGCGTCACTTTAGCTTTAGGTCATTCAAACTGCCATTTTAATACCGCTCAGCAATATTTCAATGCAGGGGTAACAGGCGCCACACACTTATTTAATGCCATGTCAGCCCTCAAGGCAAGAGAGCCTGGTTTACTGGGCGCCGCCTTAATGAATGATGATGTGTTTGCGAGTTTAATCGTTGATGGGCAACATGTTCACGAGCAATTATGCCATTTAGCGTTAAAATTAAAGCCCGAAGGTAAACTCTTTCTCATCACCGATGCCATGTCCCCTGTTGGCTCAACAGAAAAGCAGTTCAACCTCAGTGGAAAGAAAGTCACCTTAAGCAATGGACAATTGCGATCCGAAACTGGCGAGCTGGCGGGCTCCGTTTTAGACATGGCTTCAGCCGTTCGTAATGTCCACCAGCGACTGAAGTCTCCTTTAGCAAAAGCGCTTCGCATGGCCAGCACTTATCCAGCTCAATTTATCGGTTTAAACCATCTTGGTCAATTAAAACCTGGCTATCAAGCGAATATGGTGTTACTTGATAAGCAAAGCTTAACCGTGATGGCTAACTGGATAGCAGGCAATAACGTTTACTCATCTTTAAGGTCATAGATTATGGTAAAGCCTCAAAAAACAATCTCCAAAGCCAGCCATTTTTGGTTCCCAATGAGTGTCGTTGCTGGATTATTCTTTATTTTAGGCTTTACCACTTGGCTCAATGGCTCTTTAATGCCCTACTTGAAACAAGTTATTCAGTTATCCGCATTTGAAGCCACTCTGATTATTTTCTCTTTTTATATTGCTGTCACTTTCAGCGCCATTCCTTCAGCCCTCCTCATTGGGAAAATAGGGTACAAGAAGGGAATGAGTGCAGGTCTCGCTATAATGGCGTTGGGAGCAATCTTGTTTGTGCCCGCAGCAAGAATGCAACTTTTCAGTTTATTTTTAATTGCTCAATTAATCATGGGAATGGGTCAAACCTTATTACAAACTGCTGTCAACCCTTACGTCATTCAACTCGGTGATGAAAAATCTGCCGCGGTAAGAGTCTCTATTATGGGCATTTTAAGTAAAAGTGCCGGTATTTTAGCGCCAATTGTCTTTACGGCTTTAATTCTAAGCGAATTTAAAGACACGACACACATCACGCTGACTCCACTAGATATCAGCAATATGATAGAGCACCTCATTACACCTTACCTTAGCATGGCCTTCATTTTACTCATTCTAGCCTGTATTATGTTCATACTTCCTTTGCCAACCATTCAAAAAGAGACCCCTAAAGCCAATATGGATTGGCATTCCATCATTGAATGCCTTCGTTATCCACATCTCCGCTTAGGCGTCCTCGCCATTTTTCTTTATGTGGGCGTTGAAGTCATTGCCGCAGACACAGTTGGCACCTTTGCATTGTCATTACATCTGCCAAATTACTCTGTAATGACAGCTTATACTATGGCATTTATGGTATTAGGTTATTTGTGTGGCATAGCCTCCATTCCTAGGCTCTTATCTCAAGAGCAAGCCTTAACCCTCTCCGCTGTATTAGGGGTCATTCTCAGTATTGGCATAATCGTTTCCAGCCCAGAGTCCTATT
Organism: uncultured Shewanella sp.; assembly: GCF_947495455.1. Taxonomy (GTDB): domain Bacteria; phylum Pseudomonadota; class Gammaproteobacteria; order Enterobacterales; family Shewanellaceae; genus Shewanella. Next base: position 9,474 of record NZ_CANLZC010000094.1, read on the forward strand.
GGGTTGACACTCATATCGCCCATATTGGCGACTTTCCAGCGCTACCCGATACCCTGTATTTAATTGCCTTATTGGGCTTTGCCAATGCTATCGTTTGGCCAGCAGTTTGGCCATTGGCATTATCGGGATTAGGCAATCTAACCAGTACTGCATCCGGTTTATTAGTGATGGGCATTGCAGGTGGCGCAATTTTACCTGTATTGTGGGGCTATTTATCAGAAACGTCTCTAGGGATGCAAAATGCATATGTAATTTTAATCCCCTGTTATTTATATATCGTATTTTATGCGATTAAAGGTTACCACTTAAAAAAATAATGCTTCACTTACCCTTCTTACGCTTAAGGCTCATACTCGTATTAGACCAAAGAGGGGGAAATATGCTTTGATCGAGCCCAAAAAACGAATACCTCACCCTAAAATAAGCCAAAAATCATACTCTGTTTAAATTTGTAATATTTACAATTACTGTAACAGCCGAAAATGATAGCTGATACAGTCTCCATTGAACTTTGTTCTCTACTATCTTTTCATAGCCATCCATAAAGAGGTTTATATGCCTTCTATTGAGAAAGATAAAAAAGCATTGATTCGACAGGCCTACGCAAATGCCGTCAAGGGTAAAGATCAATATGTTTCGGGTGAACAAATCATGGCAACTAATAACAAGTCCGTGATTGAGCTCGCAGGATATACATTAGAGGGATTAGCAAGAGTCAATGAACAAGTATTAGAGTATAATTTCTCCTGTGGAAACCCCGTTGACATCGCCAATATTCGTTTAGGTAACAGAGTATTAGATTTAGGTTGTGGAACAGGATTAGACTTAATGTTAGCTGCAGAAAAAGTTGGCCCCTTCGGCCATGTTATTGGCATTGATATTACTCAAGAAATGTTAGATATTGCCGATAAACACATTAAGGCATCGCCCTTTAACAATATTGAACTCATCAACGCCCATATCGAGTCTATTCCCTGTCCAACTAACAGTATTGACAATGTTATCTCTAATTGTGTCATCAATTTATCTTCAAACAAAAAGCAAGTCATGTCTGAAACCTTTAGAGTACTTAAACCCGGTGGCAGCATTGCTTTTTCTGATATGGTCATTGACGACACAATACCAAATTGGATCATTAATCAAGCAGCACTCTATGCAACTTGTGTATCTGGTGCAACACAACTCGAACATTATTTATCTATCATGCAAAATGTAGGGTTTCAAGATATAGAAATAATCGGATTTAAAACTTACAGTCAAGAAGAAATGCTATCAGTACTGGATATCGAAGCCACACAAGTTAAACAAGGAGTGGGTGAAGCCTTATTTAACCATATGCTGACAGGCGTTAAAGGAAAAATTCACAGCGTGCATATCACCGCTAAAAAATAATGGAAAGGGTAAAAAATATGAATAAATAAAAATACCTAAGCCATTCTGCATAACTTAGGTATCAATAATCTCATAAAGACTCACTTATCGCCTTGCAACTTAAAGATACACAGCGATATACCAACAAATTGCTCAATTGACTTTATGTAACTTTCTTTCTGCAGAACTCCAATTCAAGTGGTACTTTTCACCTAAAGGCGCATCAATCCTTTCAAAGGTATGAGCGCCAAAGAAATCCCGTTGTGCTTGCAGTAAATTTGCAGGAACAACAGCACTTCGATAACTGTCATAATAAGCCAGTGCTGAGCTAATACAAGGTGCAGGAATGCCATTTAGCACAGCTTGTGACACAGCTTGACGCCAATCATTTTGCTTTTCAGATAACGCACTGCTAAAAGTATCCGCCATCAATAAATTTTCTAATTCACTTTCATTGGCATCTTGATAGGCTTGAGTGATCGACTGTAAAAATGTTGCACGAATGATACATCCTGCACGCCAAATTTTTGCGATTTGTGCAAAATCAAGTTGCCACTCTTGCTCTTTACCCATCATGGCCATCAATTGGAAGCCCTGAGCATAACTCGATACCTTAGCGCAATACAGAGCATTTTCGAGTTGCTCAATAAACACTTCAGCCTTAGTGTCATCGATCAGTCCTTTGTTGTCTGTATTGGGACCCGCTAACAATGTACTTAGCTTCACCCTTTGAGATTTTTGAGTACTTAATGCTCGCGCATAAACCGCTTCTGCAATCGTTGGAGCAGGACAACCAATTTGTAAACTGCTCACCGCCGTCCATAAACCCGTTCCTTTTTGACCCGCTTTATCTAAAATAAGCTCAACGAGTGGTCTTGAGGTGACAGGATCCGCTTGCTTTAAAATATCGGCACTGATCTCCATCAAGTAACTGTTCAAACTGCCTTGATTCCAACGTTCAAAAATAGCAGAAATCTCAATGGCCGTTAATCCTAATCCTTGGCTCAGTAAATGATACGCCTCGCAAATAAGCTGCATATCAGCATATTCAATACCATTATGCACCATTTTAACGTAATGCCCCGATCCCGCAGGCCCAATATAGCTAGTACAAGCTTCGCCTTCTGTGACCGTTTGCCCAGGTTGTGTTCGCTCTATAGGTAAGCCTGTTTTTCCGTCCACTTTTGCCGCAATGGCTTCCCAAATGGGTTGAATACGAAGCCATGCTTTTTCATCGCCACTGGGCATTAAAGAAGGCCCAAAACGTGCCCCGACTTCTCCACCCGACACGGCACAACTGAAAAAAGTAAATTGGTGGCGGTATTTTTTCTCACGCTCTATGGTATCAGTCCATAAACTGTTACCGGTATCAATCACGATATCATCCTGTTCAATACCCGCCTCTATCAGCACTTGACACACACCATCGACTGGCCCGCCCGCAGGGACAGATAACACCACAATTCGAGGTTTTTCAAGTTCTGCTAACATTTCGGACACGTTATCACAGCCTTTAACACCTAAGGGCCTATTTGGTTCCACTTCCTTTTGAGCTTGTTTAATCAATCCTGTCACTTTTAAAGCATCAAGATCAAAAGCAGACACTCGATAGTGATTGTCTGCAATGTTCAATGCTAAATTCTTTCCCATTACCCCTAAGCCAATAACGCCAATATCATAAAACTCGGTTTGCATCTTCATGTGTATTTGATCCCAACGATCGTAATAAAAATCTCAACGATTAGGGTCTGTTGACCTTTCATGATTAAATTATGTTCAGATAAACGTGTTTTAATCGCGGCGAGAGGGATGACGCCTAGTCATTCTAAGCCCTGCTTCTTTAACAAAGAGGCTCTCAACAAAGAGTAAAACACGTTTAGCCTGATCCTACGGACAGCGCTTGTCGCTCCTTTTTACGGCGTTATCGCTTATTTACGGACGACCCCAAGGATGGGGAAGGTAGAGCGACGTTTGAACCCAAGCCAAGAATGACTACACTGCATAAGCTCTGCCTTGTATAAAGAAGCGACAAACTGCAGCAGAAATAATCAGCAAAGATCAACAGACCCAAATCAGCTATTTTCCCCAAAGTATATACTTAAGCTAGGCGTAAAAGCGAACATTTCCTGCTACCTTAGTACGATAAAGAAAACAATATAAACAAAACACAAAGTACTTTAACAACAAATATATAAAGCAACATTTCAATATACAAAACATTAAAATAACAAGTTTCATTTTACTTTATAAACAATCACGAACCTAGCATTGGTCAGCCCTCTGGCAAGGGGGCTTTACATTCATGAATACTGATAAAAGTTGCCTCAAGCTTTACCTTTACGTAAACTTCATATATCTTGAAATTTACGTGATCCCTAAGGCATTAAGTATGGCCAATAATCAACCGTCATCCATGACTTATTCAATCAGTGATTTATCAAAAGAGTTTGATATCACGACGCGCAGTATTCGTTTTTATGAAGATCAAGGCTTACTCAAACCTAAACGACGCGGACAAACACGCATCTACAATTTAAAAGATAAAGTCAGATTAAAACTGATTTTAAGAGGCAAACGTTTAGGTTTTTCTCTCGCTGAAACACGTCGATTGTTTGAACTTTACGATGCCGATAAGAATAGCACGACTCAATTGCACACTATGCTCAGTCTCGTCGAAGAAAAAAAACGTGCACTTCAGCAACAAATGGATGATATCAAAGTGGTATTAATGGAACTTAATTCAGCAGAACAGCAATGCCGAGCGGCCTTAGAACAACAAAAATAATCGCTATTGAATTAAATAAATTCAACGAATCAAACAAGAGTACATAATAATAAATACATCATCAGGATAACACAGGTATGAGCCAACTTTACTCTACATTAAATTTCGGTCTCGGCGAAGAGGTTGACATGTTACGCGATGCCGTTCAAAGCTTCGCGGCAAACGAAATTGCCCCCATCGCTGAAAAAACCGATGTTGATAATGCCTTTCCCAATGCCCTTTGGCCTGTGCTAGGCGAAATGGGATTACTTGGAATCACTGTCCCCGAATCATTTGGTGGCGCCAATATGGGGTATTTGGCTCATGTCGTCGCAATGGAAGAAGTGTCTCGTGCTTCAGCCTCAATTGGGCTAAGTTATGGCGCTCATTCAAATTTATGTGTCAACCAGATAAACCGCAATGGTAATAACGCTCAGAAAGAAAAGTATTTACCTAAACTCGTCAGCGGTGAACACATAGGCGCTCTGGCGATGAGTGAACCTAATGCCGGCTCAGACGTAGTCTCAATGAAGCTGCACGCCCGTAAAGAAGGTGACCGTTATATTCTCAACGGTAATAAAATGTGGATCACCAATGGGCCTGATGCCAATACTTATGTCATTTACGCTAAAACCGATTTGAATAAAGGCGCCCATGGAATAACCGCATTTATCGTCGAACGAGGCTATAAAGGCTTCACTCAAGCCCAAAAACTCGACAAACTGGGAATGCGAGGCTCTAATACTTGTGAGCTGGTATTTGTTGATTGTGAAGTGCCAGAAGAAAATATATTAGGCGGTGTGAATAATGGCGCTAAGGTGCTGATGAGTGGCCTTGATTTCGAACGTGTTGTGCTCTCCGGTGGCCCACTTGGGATCATGACAGCCTGTATGGATATTGTGGTTCCTTATATTCATGAACGTGAGCAATTTGGCAAATCTATCGGTGAATTTCAATTAGTTCAAGGGAAATTGGCAGATATGTACACAGGCATGAACGCCGCTAAATCCTATGTTTATAATGTTGCTCGTGCTTGCGATCGCGGCGAAGCCACTCGTAAAGATGCCGCAGGTGCCATTTTATACGCCGCAGAATTTGCCACTAAAATGGCGCTGGATGCGATTCAACTTTTAGGTGGTAATGGCTATGTTAATGAATATGCCACTGGCCGCTTACTTCGTGACGCGAAATTATATGAAATTGGCGCTGGTACCTCTGAAATCAGACGTATGCTCATTGGACGTGAGCTTTTCAGCGAATCGAAATAATACGCTTCAGTCAGAGCGCGCCAACCCATTGTTTCGTCGCCCTCAAGACATCCAATTACCCAATACACTTATGATTGGATATCATTTTTATCGAGCTTAATGAGTTTTCACTTATCGGCTCCTAGTACTAAAAGGATGTAAACCGTGACGCAGATCAGCAGCCGCATTAACACTCGCAGCGATGAGTTTAAAGCCAAATATGATGATATGCTTGCGCTAGTGCAAGATCTACAACACAAATTGGCCGAAATAGAACAAGGGGGTGGCCCCGCAGCCCTTGAACGTCACCTATCCAGAGGCAAACTTTTGCCCCGTCAGCGCCTTGAAAAATTACTGGATCCCAGCTCCCCCTTTTTAGAGTTGTCACAATTTGCCGCCTTTAATATGTATGGCGAATCAGTCCCCGCTGCTGGGATCATTGCAGGAATTGGACGTGTCAGTGGTATTGAGTGCATGATCATCGTTAACGATGCGACGGTTAAAGGCGGAACCTATTATCCTATTACCGTCAAAAAGCACATTCGCGCCCAAGAAATTGCCGAGCGCTGTCAACTGCCCTGCCTTTATCTCGTCGACTCTGGCGGCGCAAACTTACCTAGGCAGGACGAAGTCTTTCCCGATAGGGATCATTTTGGCCGTATTTTTTACAACCAAGCCCAAATGTCATCCAAAGGGATCCCACAAATTGCCGTCGTCATGGGATTATGTACCGCTGGAGGCGCTTATGTGCCCGCCATGGCAGACGAATCTATCATTGTTAAAGAGCAAGGCACTATTTTTCTTGCCGGTCCGCCCCTTGTTAAAGCCGCCACAGGCGAAGCAGTCTCAGCAGAGGAACTGGGCGGCGCCGAGGTGCACACTAAAATATCCGGTGTCGCCGATCATCTAGCACAAAATGATGAGCATGCGTTAAGCCTTGCTCGTCAAAGCGTCTCTCGTTTAAACCGCAATAAACCCATCACAAGTCAATTAAAACCCACGCGCCCACCTCGCTATGACGCGCATGAATTATACGGTATTGTTGGCACCGATCTTAAAAAGCCCTTTGACATCAAAGAGGTCATTGCCCGCATCGTGGATGATTCCGATTTTGATGAATTTAAAGCCAACTATGGTAATACTTTAGTGTGTGGTTTTGCTCATCTTCATGGTTACCCCATAGGTATTGTGGCCAATAATGGCATTCTATTCTCCGAATCCGCTCAAAAAGGCGCGCATTTTATTGAGCTTTGTTGTCAGAGAAAAATCCCATTATTATTTTTACAAAACATTACTGGTTTTATGGTTGGCAAAAAATACGAGCATGAAGGCATTGCCAAACATGGCGCCAAAATGGTTACGGCAGTTTCATGCGCCAATGTGCCCAAATTTACTGTAATTGTCGGCGGCAGTTATGGCGCGGGTAATTATGGTATGTGTGGCCGCGCATTTGATCCTACCATGATGTGGATGTGGCCCAATGCTCGCATCTCGGTCATGGGCGGCGAACAAGCTGCAGGTGTATTAGCCACCGTTCGCCGAGATGGTTTAGCCCGCAAAGGCATTGATTGGTCAAGCGAAGAAGAGCAAAGCTTTAAAGCACCAATTATTGAGCAATATGATAAAGAAGGTCATCCCTACCATGCCAGTGCACGACTTTGGGATGACGGTATTATCGATCCGGCGCAAACCCGTGATGTTGTTGGACTGGCATTATCAGCCGCGCTCAACGCCCCCATTCAAGACACGCGCTTTGGTGTATTTCGTATGTAAACCATGCCCCTTATGGACTGATCAATGAATTAAGAGAACATCATGAGTACAATACCCGAGTTTAATTTTATCCAATGCCGTGTTCATCAAGGAGTGGGTGAGCTCATTCTTGACCGCGTAGAAAAACATAATGCCTTTAATAATGCGATGATCGCAGAGATGCTACAAGCGCTTCATTACTTAAGCAACGCTCAAGATTGTCAATTGCTAATGTTAAAAGCCAAAGGCAAAAACTTCAGTGCTGGAGCTGACTTAGGTTGGATGCGTCAACAAGCCAACATGAACTTTGAGCAAAACCTCAATGATGCCAAGCAACTGGCTGAGCTCATGTCAATGCTCGATGACTTTCCTAAACCCACATTAGCCTTAGTGCAAGGGGCCGTTTTTGGTGGCGCCCTTGGCCTCATATGTTGCTGCGATGTCGCTATTGCAACCAGTGGAACACGCTTTTGTCTCAGTGAAGTCAAATTGGGACTCATTCCCGCCGTGATCAGCCCTTATGTGATCCGTGCCATGGGAGCAAGAAACGCAAGACGTTACATGTTAACAGCAGAAGTCTTTAGCAGTGACACAGCGCAAAAGTTGCAGGTGATCCACGAAGTCAATGACAGTTTAGACTTAGCTGCTGTGCCCATTATGACGGCACTGAAAAACAACAGTCCACAGGCGATGGCATGGGTCAAGACCTTAGTCAAACACCTTGAAGATGGGAAGATTAATCAAGCCACTCACGATTATACCAGTGAACGCATTGCCCGTATTCGCGTCTCCAAAGAAGGTCAAGAAGGACTGAATGCGTTTTTCGATAAACGAACACCAGACTGGAAAGTGGGCACAGATCCACAAGGAAACCCCTAATATGATCACCAAATTACTGATTGCGAATCGCGGCGAAATCGCCTGTCGAATCATACATACCGCCCAGAAAATGGGCATAACAACTTATGCAGTCTATTCTGATGCCGACAAACACGCCAAGCATGTGGCGATGGCCGATCACGCCTTTTATTTAGGCGCCAGCGCACCGAGTGAGTCCTATTTAAAAGGCGATTTGATCATCGATATCGCCAAAGATCACGATATTGATGCCATTCACCCCGGCTACGGCTTCTTGTCTGAAAATGCCGATTTTGCACGTCAATGCGAACAGGCCCATATTCATTTTGTTGGCCCAAGCAGTGATGCCATCCATGCCATGGGCAGTAAAAGCGCGGCCAAAGCCATTATGGAAAAAGCCAATGTGCCCTTAGTCCCCGGTTACCATGGCGATGAACAAGACGATGACAAGCTCATCTTTGAAGCCAATGCGATGGGATACCCCTTGCTCATTAAAGCGGCTTTTGGTGGCGGCGGTAAAGGCATGCGTATTGTTGAGAGAGAAGCCGATCTGCTTGAAGCCATTCATTCAGCAAGACGTGAAGCCAGCACGGCATTTGGCAATGATAAATTATTACTGGAACGTTATTTACGTCAGCCTCGCCATGTTGAAGTACAAGTCTTTGCAGACAGCCAAGGCGACTGTATTTACCTGTCTGACAGAGATTGCTCTATTCAGCGTCGACACCAAAAAGTCATTGAAGAAGCCCCAGCCCCGGGATTAAGCGATACCCTTCGCCAAAAAATGGGGAACGCAGCCGTTGCTGCAGCCAAAGCCATTCATTATCGCGGCGCGGGCACCATCGAATTTTTACTTGATACCGATAATCGTTTTTACTTCATGGAAATGAATACGCGTCTACAAGTCGAACATCCCGTCACTGAAATGGTAACCGGGCTAGATTTAGTGCAATGGCAACTCGATATTGCAGCGGGTCATTCGCTTCCGCTTAAGCAAGAGCAAGTCAGCATTACTGGTCATGCTTTTGAGGCGCGCATTTACGCCGAAGATCCCAATAATGACTTTTTGCCTGCCAGTGGCACCTTAAGCTTTTTAAAAGAGCCAACGGCAAGCCCCCATGTCAGAATTGATTCGGGTATTCGCGAAAAAGATGAGATCAGTACGTTTTATGATCCTATGATAGCCAAATTGATAGTTTATGATAAAGATCGCCCGCATGCATTACGCCGTCTACAGGGCGCTTTAAGGGATTACCATATTGGCGGCCTAACTCACAACATTCCTTTTTTAGCCCGCATCGCCACACACTATGCCTTTATGGATGCCAATTTCAGTACCGACTTTATTGAGCGCTATAATGAAACCCTATTTACTCCCGCTCAAAGTGATCCGCTACTGCCATTGGCCTTAGCCGGACTGTATCAGGTGTGCTATCGCAAACAAGTCAATAGCAATCCACAGTGCGATGCTCACTCTCCTTGGGGGCTCAGCTCAGGCTTTAGGCTCAATCAAAATAAAACCCATCATGTCAACTTGTTAGATGATAATCATCAAGTACAAAGCTTAACCTTGCTTGAAACACAGTTAAGCAGTGCAACTTCCCCTTGCGTGTATCTATGGCAAACAAAGCAGGGACAATATCGCTTATCGGGACAGTTAACGGATCACACCCTTAACCTTGAAATCAGCTTTGATACTCAACAAACCGCTGATGATAACAAGAGTGTTCACTCACAGCACTTGCAAACGAATCCCTTACAGACGACTCAACAAATGCGTGTATTAGTGAGTCAGGTTGACGATGACTTCACCCTCTTCATGAACGGGCAATCTTTTCATTATCGCGCGATTCAAACCCAACAGCTTGAGGAGGATGATAATGTATTCGATAAACTCAATGCTCCCATGAATGGCACTGTGGTCACCCACTTAGTCAATCAAGGTGATAGGGTTACAGCCGGACAAGGCTTATTAGTCATGGAAGCCATGAAAATGGAATACACCATTGAAGCCCCCTTTGATGGCATCGTCAGTGAATTTTATTTTAAGCCCGGTGAGCTGGTTAGTGATGGCGTCCAACTGGTTGATGTTAAAGCCAGCTCTCAAGCTTAAAGGAAAACAACCATGACAGTGCAATCCCAGCTTTCCAAAAAAGTCAGTATTTTTGAAGTCGGCCCGCGAGATGGATTACAAAACGAGCAATCCGTCAGTACTCAGAATAAAGTCACTTTGATTGAGCAGCTAGCTCAAGCCGGACTCACGCGTATTGAAGCCGCCAGTTTTGTCTCCCCCAAATGGGTCCCGCAAATGGCTGACTCATTGAATGTGATGGCCAGCATAACCCGTCACCCCCATGTCACATACAGTGGCTTAACGCCCAATATACAAGGTTTTGAACGCGCATTGCAGGCCAAAGTGGATGAAGTGGCCATCTTTGGCTCTGCGTCTGAAAGCTTTAGTCAGCGCAATATTAATTGCTCCATCGCAGACTCTCTCGCCCGTTTTGAACCTGTAATCAAGCAAGCGATGGAACATAATATTCCCATTCGAGGCTATGTTTCTTGTGTGCTGGGCTGCCCTTATGAGGGTGATATTCCACTGAATAATGTGGTGAATGTCGCAGAAAAACTCTATCAAATGGGCTGCTATGAAATCTCCTTGGGAGACACGATAGGCGTTGGCACACCGATGCAAGCCAAGGCTATGGTTGACGCGGTGAGTCAAGTGGTACCCATTAATCAATTAGCCTTACATTTTCATGATACTTATGGCCAAGCACTCGCCAATATTTTGGCCTGTTTAGAAACTGGCGTGAGTGTCATCGATACCTCAGTGGCAGGCCTTGGCGGCTGCCCTTACGCCAAAGGGGCTGCGGGTAATGTAGCCACAGAAGATCTAGTGTATATGCTTCATGGAATGGGCATTGACACAGGCATAGATCTGATGAAATTGGCCCAAGCAGGCCAACAAATAAGCGCCGCCTTAGGCCGCGAAAATGGTTCAAAAGTCGCCAAAGCCATGCTCGCGAAATAGAGGTAATAAAATACGGTTAACCGTGATCTTGACGTCAAAAAATGCTATTAATCTATAATGATAGTCGCAAATTGAATATCTATTGTCACTCATCATGAGAGCGAAAAAGCGGCATCAATAATAACCATAAATCTCACCCTCACAACAAAGAGAGAATAAAAATGGCGGGACTCAATAAAGTGGTAACCAGCTATGAAGACGCAATGGCAGGTTTGAGCGATAACATGACCATCATGGTGGGTGGTTTTGGCCTATGTGGGATCCCCGAAGGTCTCATCAATCAAATGGTGACAATGAACACCAAAGGATTAACAGCCATTTCCAACAATGCAGGGGTCGATGACTTCGGCTTAGGACTACTGCTCAAACACAGACAAATTGATACCATGATCGCTTCTTATGTGGGTGAAAATGCCACCTTTGAACAGCAAATGTTATCGGGAGAGTTAAATGTGATTCTCACCCCTCAAGGCACATTAGCCGAAAAAATTCGCGCCGGTGGCGCAGGTATTCCCGCCTTTTTCACTGCAACAGGCTATGGTACTCCCATTGCCGAGAACAAAGAAACGCGAGAAATCAACGGCCACCATTATGTGCTTGAGCCCTCTCTCACCGCCGACTTTGCATTAATTCGCGCTTGGAAGGCCGATACCATGGGCAATTTAGTGTTTCGCAAAACCGCCGCCAATTTTAACCCTATGATGGCAACGGCGGGCAAAATCACTGTGGTTGAAGTTGAGCATATCGTAGAACCTGGAGAGCTAGATCCCGATCATATTCACACACCAGGGATCTATGTGAACCGAGTTATTCAAGGTACATTTGAAAAACGCATCGAGCAACGTACCGTACAAGCATCTGCTTAAGTTATCTTTATAGGAATCAATTTATTATGGCATTAACCAGAGAACAAATGGCACAACGTGTGTCTCAAGAGCTCAAAGATGGCTTCTATGTTAACTTAGGAATAGGCATTCCCACCTTAGTGGCCAATTATATTCCTGATGACATTCATGTCATGTTGCAATCTGAAAACGGCTTGCTTGGCATGGGGGCTTTTCCTACTGAAGATACCTTAGATGCAGATTTAATTAATGCGGGTAAGCAAACCGTGACTGCCGTTAAAGGGGCCTCTTTTTTCTCATCTGCCGAGAGTTTTGCCATGATCCGTGGTGGTCATGTCGATTTAACGGTATTGGGCGCTTTTGAAGTGGATGTGCAAGGCTCTATTGCCTCTTGGATGATCCCAGGTAAACTTATTAAAGGCATGGGCGGCGCCATGGATTTAGTCGCAGGCGCGGAAAATATTATCGTGACTATGATGCACGCCGATAAAAAAGGCAACTCAAAATTATTGCCTAAATGCGAACTGCCTTTAACGGGTTTTGGCTGTATAAAACACGTATTAACTGATTTAGCCTTAATGGATATTAAAGACGGTGCTTTTCATCTTGTAGAGCGCGCACCGGGTGTCTCCATAGATGAAATTAAACAAAAAACCGCTGGCGAATTAGTCGTGCCTGAACATGTTCCCGAGATGATCCTCTAACGCCTTCTTGCATCAGCAGCTAAAACCAATAGACCATGACAGTTGCCCCTGTCTTTTAATCTCAAAATGTAAAGGATATGGGCAACAATTTAGATGTAAAATCTATCCTTTTTTTTCACACTCATTAATACATTTCTGCCTATTCCTCCATAAAACAAGCTTAATTTATTGCTATGTATTGCACCTTAAAGTGAGCTACGACAGGATAAGCTCAAAAGTTCACTTGGCTTTCACCTAGTTATGAAAAAAACAACACAGCGCATGCCGTCATTATTGAGCGCATTACTCACAAGCACCCTTATGATGCCCGTCGCACTCCCCGCCTCCGCGCAATCCAGCGGCACTTTTAATAATACTAACAACAATATTAGCAACAGCATGAACAACACCAATACGACATCGAAAAAGATGATCGATAAGTTCCAGCAACATAATGATAACCTGCTCATTTCAGCCGTTGCTTGGAAGCAAACCGCAGCAGAATATAAGGCCCTGTATTACCAAGCTTTTAATATGGCTAAAATGCAAGTGGATCTCGCCCTTGCCAAACACCAAGCCGGTGACAAACCTTTGGCGGTTATTTCAGACTTAGACGATACCTTGCTCAATGCCAGCAACTATTGGGGTTATATGATTGCCCATAATCACGCCTTTTTTGACGATCCCATTTGGGATGAATGGGTGCCCAAAAACCTTTATACCGCCACGCCAGGTGCGTTAGATTTTGTGACATATTGTCAGTCAAAAGGCGTTGATGTCTTTTATGTCAGTAATCGCGATCAAGGGGAGAAAACTTGGCAATACGCCGCGGGCAATCTCACGCACTTAGGCTTCCCCTTTGTGGATAAAAAACATCTCATCATGCAACGTGATGCTTCCAACAAAGAACCTGCACAACAGAAAATCATGGAAGATTATGATGTAGTGGCCTTGCTTGGCGATAATCTCAATGACTTTCAGCGTAAATATTACAGCCAAAATGTGGATGAGCGTGCTCGCCTAATGGAACAAGATAAGGCCTTATTTGGCAGCAAATTTATTCTCATGCCCAACCCCACAGACGGACACTGGATCCGCGCCATATTTGGCGAATCTGAGCCTAAAGACACACCGGAAAACAGACAACGCTTTATCGAGGCGGCGACTAAGTCGGCTTGGAACGGAAAATAGCTGAGTTGTTTGAATGACAACTCATTGTCACCTTTTAATTAAGCAGTACTCAACCGTTAAAGAAAATCATCCCCTCATCTGAAAAAAATGGACTTTTACTTAAAAGTCCATTTTCATTATGTGGTTCGCTTTTGTTGAACCTTTACCTTTCATGGATATTTATACCAACTTCCATGTTTAAGAGCCAGTTCGACATCGATGCCTCTTATATGGACTCCCGTGAGTAATCAACCTTTTTGTTCAGTAAAATGAGTAAATGCGAACTTATATACGGGTTCT
>NZ_CANLZC010000095.1 GCF_947495455.1 uncultured Shewanella sp.
CGTTATATGAAGAACCATCTTATTTATCGCAATGTCTTCGGGATTATTTAGAATAAAAATATGAGGGGATCTTTAAGCCCTTATGGCCAAACGTGGAACCTGATGACGAATTAACCTTTTTCATCGATAAAAATGGCACCAGCCGATTCTATAAAGGTAAAACCTTACTAGGAGTGATTAATGACATTCAGTTTGGTCAAGCTTTCATGGGAATCTGGCTGTCTAAAAACACATCGGAGCCTAAATTGAGACAAGCACTATTAGGAGATAAAACATGAAGATAATAATCAGTTTTTTGCCATCTTGCTACTTAATGCTTGTGGTTCAGCCCACCTAGACGACTATAAAGGCACCCTACCCGAGTTAAAACTAGAAACCTTTTTTGAAGGAAAGCTCAAAGCTTATGGTATGGTCTTTGACCGCTCTGGAAAATTATTGCGTCGATTTAACGTTGATCTACAAGCAAATTGGCAGAACAACACAGGCACCATTAAAGAATGGTTTATTTTTGATGACGGTGAGAAATCCACTCGTGTTTGGACCATAAACAAAATAGCCGAAAATCATTATCAAGGACATGCCTCAGATGTCATCGGCACGGCCAAAGGTCGCACTGAAGGTGCCGCTCTGTATTGGCAATACGATATGATGATCCCAGTGGATGGAGAATCGTATCAAATCACTCTGGATGATTGGATGTTTCTTATTGATAAAAAAAAGATTATTCAATAAAACAGACATGTCAAAATGGGGGTTTAAAGTGGGCGAGATTATCCTATATATCGAAAAAATTTAATTCTATTTCACTAAATAGTAATCCAAATACCAAGTGCAAACGTACAATACTTAAGGAAGATAAAAAAAGAGGGCTTGTTATGAAAACGTTCGCACTTAAACTATACGATTTTTACAATTACATCTTTGACTCCAGTAAAAATCCCCTACGGCATATTCCCGATCCTGTCAGTCGATTCTATATCATGACAATTTTAGCCATCATGTGGAGTATCACTTTTGCCGCCTATCTTGGCAGCATCATTTATTTTGGGATCAGTCTAGCGGCACACATCATTATATTATTGATGTTCTTCTTCACCATGGCGGTATTTTATGATGCTGAAAAAAACAACACTTCATGGCTTATCAAATTACGAAAGGACAATTCGTAACAAGCCTTTATTAATCCTCTCAGCTTCTCTGAGAGGAAAACAATAACGGGTCACCGCAGCCACATTCACTCTAAAAAACTAACTTATTTATAACGCAATTGAACGTAATATTTTTTTCAATTAAATAAAGCCAACAGCATGAATGAGAAATTTTTAATCCTACTCGTTAACACGGCTTGAAATAGAATAGTCGTTTTAGGTTATTTCCCTTTTGTTTTTTTTGCGCGATCTTCCAAAGCCAACACCTCATGCAATGGCCCTTGACACAAAAGGTTATTAGCATTTTCAACATTCCATTGCGCCAAAACAAAAGGAGAGTTATGTCCATACTCAAACACATAAAGCTTAAGCATAGGTTGTTTACACTTTCATTGGTCTTCATATCCACTATGGTCATATCCACTATGGTCATGGCCAAAGGACATGAGAAAACCATCGAAGTTGAACGAGAAGTCTTAGCCCATCGAGGTGCATCTGGGGATTATCCACAAAGTACCTCCCTCGCCTTTCAAATGGCACTTGAGCAAGGTGCTGATATTCTTGAAATGGATGTTCACCTCTCACTCGATGGCCATGTTATCGTCAATCACGACAAAGATTTTAGTCAAACCACGGACAGTGATGATAAAGTCGCCGATCTCACTTTAGCCGATATTAAAGCCTTAGATGCCGGATACATGTTCAGCAAAGATGGCGGAGAAACCTACCCTTTTCGTGCCACTGGGTTAGAAGTATTAACCCTAGAAGAGGTCATTGCCTATTTTCCTTTTCATCAACTCAGCATTGAAATGAAAGTCAATGACGAGCAACTTGCCGATACGCTATGGGCCATTTTGGACAGAAATGGGCTACATCATCAAGCGACGGTTGCAAGCCAATACACTAAAGCTCTGAAGCATTTTCGCACTGTGAGCAATAATAGTATTCAAACCAGCGCCAGTATCAGTGAATTAACCGGCCTGAGTTTAGCTTGGGCTGCGGGACTGGGTGGCATATATTCGGCCAACTTTGAATTAGCCCAAATTCCCTATGCCATGATAAGCAGACCATTTCTCTCTTTTTTACAGGACAAAGGGATCACCAGCCATGTCTGGACAGTCAACGAAATTGATAAAATCCAACGCGCTTTTGACTTAGGCGCTGTGGGTGTGATTGGCGACTACCCTGACCGCATTGTACAAGTATTAATCGAACGAGGTGAGCGTTAGCAATTTTGCGCGATAGGTCAATGCTCACATTGCGGCTCGTTTTCCCTTTGCTGTAGCCGCAGTTTTACCCTTTGATGTTCTACTCTTTTTACTCGCTGATCGGCCTTTGCGTTTTTTAAACGGGTTTTCACTTTTTAACCCCTGAAGAGCGGTGGGTAATTGACTTCCGGCAAGCTGTATTTGACTGTGTAGACTCTCAATAAGCGGTAACATAAAGGCTTTATAGGTGGTTTCTTTTTGACTAATGCTATTGAGTTTACTCTCCCATAACGCCGTCATATCAGGTGTTGTGGCACTTTCAGGCAGGCTATTGATTAAGCCTTTCCCCACTTCTGTCGCCACAATCGTTTTACCCTGCCTGACTAAAAACCCTCTTTTAAAAAGCAGTTCAATAATGCCTGCACGGGTTGCTTCTGTGCCTAAGCCATCCGTGTCTTTTAAAATTTTACGGATCGAGGGATCAGTCACATAACGCCCAATGCCCGTCATGGCGCTCAATAAGCTCGCATCATTAAAGGCTTTAGGGGCTTGAGTCTGTTTTTCAATGACCTCTCCTTGCTGACAAAAAAGCACTTGCCCTTTGACCAATGGAGGTAATAAAGCCACTTGGGGAGCATCATTCTTTTTATCTTGTTTTTCTTTTTGATAATGAAAAAGTTGTTTCCAGCCCAATGCCCCTTCTTGCTTCGCTTTTGTACAAAAACGGCCACCTTCAATGATCACCTCAACCGAAGTTTCTTTATAGCAATAGGCACCATAAAATTGCGCTAAATATTGCCGCGCGATCTGTAAATAAACCTGTCGCTCAAATGGCGTCAAACTCGCTAATACCGCTGGCTTTTCAGTGGGAATAATGGCGTGATGGGCATCCACTTTCTTATCATTCCAGGCTTTAGATTTAAGACTTGCATTGGGTTTATCACACCCAGTTAATAGCTCACTGGCTCCTCGCTCAATCCCTTGAATAACGGCAGGTGCTAGTTGATGTTGCTCCTTGGGAAGATACCGGCTATCAGATCGCGGATAAGTGATCAATTTATGTTTTTCATATAACGACTGGCAAGTGTCTAATACGGACTTTGCACTCATTGAAAAACGTTTAGCAGCATCGATTTGTAAAGCGGATAAATTATAAGGTAGAGGCGCGGCTTGCTGCTTATCCACAGATTTGACTTGTTCAATCACCGCCTCTTTTTGAGTAATACGGCCAGCAACATTTTCGGCCAGTCCTTTTGATAATAATCGATTCTCTTCATCCATATAAGGCTCACAGGCTTTACTCGGCTGCCATTTAGCACAAAAAGCCACCTTATCCTGAGTCAATAAATGAGCTAACACTTCATAAAATGGCTTAGGAATAAAATGCGCGATGGATTCGTCTCGGCGGACAACCAACCCCAGTAAAGGCGTTTGCACACGTCCTACCGACAATACCCCTTGATAACCGACTTTACGCCCTTGAAGAGTATAGGCCCGTGTCATATTCATGCCATAAAGCCAATCCGCTCTAGCACGGGCAAGGGCTGACACTGACAAAGGAATGAAATCACGATTACTTCGAAGTTGCCCTAATGCCCGTTTAACCGCTTTTGGATTTAAATCACTGATGAGTAACCGCTGTGCAGCGTGTAATTTGTCCCCTTTTATGCCTAAGTGAGCAATCAATTCATCAACGAGTAACTGACCTTCTCTATCTGGATCGCCTGCATTTACAAGTTGACTCGCTTGTTTAACTAATCGCCTTAAAACGGCGATTTGACCGCGCATTTTAGCCTTAGGAACCACTTTCCAGTCTGACGGAACAATCGGTAAATGTTCAAACTTCCAAGACTTATAGGCATCATCATAAGCATCTGGCTCAGCTTGCTCTAATAAATGTCCAATACACCAAGAGACACAGTCTCCATTTGCCGCTTGAATATACCCCTCCAATTTCTTGAGGGGTTTAGGCAACACATCGGCAATTGCTCGCCCTAGGCTGGGCTTCTCGGCAATATATAAAATCATAGGAAAGACTAACATTACTGTATAAAATTACAGTAATGTTAGTCAAAAGCTTGATTAAGTGCAAGTATTCTCGTTTACGATCAATCTATTTACTTGACGTAGAAGGCAGATTCTTCGCATTATCAAATTTCAATCTTGCGACATTTCCTGCAGGCGTGAAACCAAAAACTTGTCCATAAAAGGACAATTCAGAATGTAAAATATCCATTTTACTTTTCATTGTCACTAAATCTGGAGAGTCTCCTTCAAACTCCATATAAGCAATGGGGACACCTTTATTTTTCAACTCTTTATAGATATATTTCGACTGCTCGGCAGGGATCATATAATCCTTCATGCCTTGAATAAACAACAAAGGTTCCGCTAAGCCTTTTAAATAAAATAATGCCGTATGATCATGATAATAGTCATCATTTCCTATAAGCCTTTTAATATAACTGGCCTCAAATTTGTGCGTCTCTTTTTCAAAAAGCTCCACATTGCTGATCCCAGAATAAATCACGCCTGCTTTAAAAGTATTATAAAAAGCCAATGCCGATAATGCCGATAAGCCTTCTTCTCTAAAGCCTTTAATCGCCAACTTAGTCCCATCAACTAAGCCCTTATTGACTAAATACCCTGCCGCTCTCACTGCATCTTCTGAGTCATACTTGCCCCAATGGCCATATAAACTATCACGGTATTTACGGCCAAATCCTGAACTACCTCGATAATTTAAATCAAAAACAGCAATCCCTCGACTCGTCCAAAATTGAATATCACGGCGATAAGCTCGGCTGGCTTTATTCGTCGGTCCACTGTGTAACATCACAAGTAAAGGTGGGCGCGTCTCTTCAGGGCCAACAAAGTCAGGGTTTTTTGGCGCATAAAAGTAGCCGTAGGCTGTTTGCTTATTGCCACTTTTAAAACTCATGCTTTCACCATGAGAAATATAATCGCTGTCCACTTCGGGTACGGGAGGGGAATAAACCTGTTGGGCCATATTGCCCACCACTTTGTAGATCCCTTTTTCAGGGGTTTCCTTCTCTCCGACAAAATATATACCATCAAAACCCTTAATCACTTGAGTGATCTCTGCAAAATCAACATCAATAGGCTCTGCTCTTCCCGTGGTCATATCGATTCTAACGAGCCCTGCAGCCCCTTTGCTGCTGTAGCTGGCAATTAAACTTGTCGAACTTTCAAAAGCATAATTATGGTTGCCCATTTTCCAATCTGGCACGGCAAACTCTGCTTTATGAGCATAAACAATTTCTGCTCGGCCTTTATCGTTAATACGATAAAGATTCCACCAATTATTAAAGTCAGCAACAAAATATAAACGACCATCGGGACTAAACAAAGGTTGAGTGATCGAGCCTTTGAGATTAGCGATTAATCGACGAGCATGGACAATTTCTCCTTTAGGATCAACATCAGCCGTCCACAGCTCAGTATGATCCCAAGGCATATTAGGGTGTTGCCAAGCAATCCAAGCTATCTGTTTTTGATCCGGAGATAAAACGGGAGACGAATAAAAATCAGCGCCGCTCACTAACACTTTGGTTTTATCAGCATAACTGACATTAATCCCCACTAGACGCGTCACCGGCTCACCTTCTTGGCGGTGATCTTCTTGAACACAAATTAAACGCGCACCACGGGTTTGAAAAATACAATCAGAATAACGTGTCTCTGGCGGTGTTAATGGAACAGGCTCTTGATTCGGTGCAATACGATAAAGACGTTGATCACTGAATTTACTCGCAAATAAAGTTTGTCCTATCCCTAATACAGGTGCTCCTCCATATTCATTAACCCGGGTTCTCACATCAAAATCGGCATTAATGACTTCTGTCACTGTGCCATCAATATTCAGTTTTTTAACACTTCTTCGTCCTTGAAGCGCCGCATTAGACTGAATAAAATAAATCCCATCATCAATCGCTTGCAGCTCAGTAATATCATCAGACAGCCCATAAACGTCTTCAGCGGTAATGGGAGACTCCCAGCTACCATAACGAGCAACTTGTACCCCTTCGGGTAACATTTCTTTTTCAACGGTGGCTGAGCGATCACAACCTGATATCAAGGCCAATAGCCCAATCATGAACCCCAACCTAACGCCTAAAAGCTGTTTCATTCTCTCCCCTAAAACCTCCTTGTTGTGATAAATATCCCCCAACCCTAGGATACCACTATAATGACAATTAATTTAACTCACCGAAACAAGATTAAATGTATTTTCAGTACCAAACGATAGTTCAACACTGACTAACGCTGGTTAGCGCTTTCTGAGTACCCAACGCACAAGACCCGCACGCTGTTTCTCGTTTAACCCAAAAAAAATGCAAATCCAAGGTGACAACAAAGTATACCAAGGAATGATACTCTTCTGCTCACTGGAAAACAGAAAATAAAAAAAACCAGAATAAATGATAACAACGCCAGTACATCCCACAAACAGCATCATCTGTTTTGTCACCTTTTCCAACCACTCCATGACTCAGCCCAGTTCATTTAAACTTGAGACTATTATGACTCAAATCGAAAGTGATATTCAATTCTAACTTGCGACTTAAGTAGATATACACAGGTATTCAGTAAAAAAGGTCATGGCGTTAAACACCATGACCTTTTTCTCTTGATTCACAAGCCAATAAAATAACTTTTGCGTATTTCATTTTAAGCTAATCAATAACCCTTAAGCGCTATTCATGCCCTTTTCTTTGATTATCTGTAGCTTAAATAAATTAATGACAGTGAACAATATAAAAGATAAACATAAAATATCAGTTTATCAATTAGTTAACTCATGATTCATGAGCAATACCAACACGCAATGAACTAAGCTTTACAGCCTTATTCCACCATCAATTTCAAACACTCGACCATTAACATAATCATTTTCGATGATAAAACGTACCGTTGTGGCAATTTCTTCCGCTTGTCCTAAACGACCGGCGGGGATCATTTGAATCATTCGGCTCAGCGCTTCAGGCTTCATGCTCGCTGTCATTTCTGTTTCAATCACACCAGGAGCCACGGCCGCACTGCGAATACCATAACGAGCAAGCTCTTTTGCCCAACCAACTGACATGGCCGCCACGCCGGCTTTTGAGGCAGAATAATTCGACTGTCCTATATTGCCAGCCTTCGCTAAACTTGAAATATTGATGATCACACCCGATTGCTCCGTTTCTATCATCGCAGCCGCCGCTTCACGACCACATAAAAAACTGCCTGTCAAGTTCACATTGATCACCGCTTGAAATTGCTCAAAAGACATGCGCTCTGTCACTTGTCCCTCTTTGGCTTTTAACAGCATACCGTCACGTAAAATGCCCGCATTATTAACCAGTACGTTCACCTGTCCAAAGTCTTCTTTAATAAACTGAAAACCTGCCACCACATCTTCTTCATCTGTAATATCCAGTGCATACCCTTGCACTTCGGTCGATGCACCTAAATTGGCACATGCTTTTTCAAGTTTTTCTTGATCTACGTCGATAAGTGCCAATTTCGCGCCAGCACTGGCAAAATCTTGCGCCATTGCAAAACCTAATCCACCCGCGCCACCGGTAATAACCACCACCTTATCTTTTAAATCCATTGTGTTACCCTTTCTTATTAAACTCTTCAAAAATACTAGAAAAATCAAGTTGACCATAGCCCTTTCGTCCATGGTTCACATATAAACTGCGTGCCAATGCCCCCATAGGTGTACTTGAATTTGAAGCAATTGTCGCTTCTTGTGACAAGCCTAAATCCTTAATCATCAAGTCCACCATAAAACCACCTTGATATCCATGAGAAGAAGGCACATTGGGCATCACATTTGGACAGGGATTATATTTCTCTAATGTCCAATTTCCTCCACTACTCACTTTCATAATCTCAGACAAAATCTTAGGATCTAACCCATGATCTATGCCTAATTGCAGTGACTCAGATGTCCCTATCATCAACACCGACAGCAGCATATTATTGCATATCTTAGCAATTTGTCCTGCCCCTGCGCCACCTGCATGAAAGATATGGCTTCCCATAATTGATAAGGTCGCATGAGCCTGCTTAAATCCTTTATCCGTTCCACCACAAATAAAGGTTAATGTGCCAGCAGCAGCGCCAGCTGTTCCTCCTGATACAGGCGCATCGACAAACTCAATGCCTTTACTCGTCGCCACTTCAGCCACTGCTCTGGCACTTTGTGCATCAATAGTTGAACAGTCGATGAGTAGCGTATCTTTAGCAACCACATCGAGTAAACCAGGCTTATCATCTTGACCTAAATATAAACTTCGTACATGGGCACCTGCAGGTAACATAGACACCACCACATCGGCACTGGCTGCGGCCCCACAAGCACTACTGGCCATGAATGCCCCTTGCTGGACTAATTCCGTCATCGCCTCAGGCACAAGATCAAACACTTTAACAGTAACACCCGCCTTCACTAAATTAAGCGCCATTGGCTGGCCCATATGCCCTAATCCGATAAATGCTACAGTATTCATTCAACTTGCTCCTTTATTGATGTCACATCTATTTTGTTATCGCCAGATCCCGTAGTGGATGAAGCTCATTCTTCCACGGTGAGCGAAGTAACTGTTCCGCCGCCGCTTCACATTCAGCATTGAGTTCAACAAATTGCCATATAGGCTTTCTATCCTTGTCAATCAATAACGCTCTTACCCCTTCTTTAAAATCGCCAAACGCACTGCAATTAACACTCAGGCCTAACTCAAATTGAAATACCTCCGCTAAGGTCAAACTATCACTCAACTGCGACTGGGCATAAATCAATAACCAACTCAGCGGACTGCCTTTTAAAAAGGTGGTGAGACTTTTTTGCAGCCAATCTTCTGTCGGCTTCAACTGTTGAGCACGACTCACAATCTCAGCTAAATTGCCAGCCATTAAGGCATCGATCTTTGTTTGCTCAAGAAGTAATCGGCTTTTCTCACTGGCATGACTCTGGTGCTTGTCAAACAAAGCATTTAACTGTGTATGGTGTTGCTCAATGTTTTTTTGTTGCCAAGGTAATGTCTGCAAAGCATCCAATATGGTGTTTTTGTCTTGACTGGTGAGTCGATGCGTTGCCATCTTCACATAAAGCGCATCGGCATCATTCATTTGATAAGCTGTTAAGCCTAAGAAAAGCCCTATTTTACCCGGCATTCGATGTAAAAAATAACTGCCTCCCACATCGGGATACAGGCCTATTGTCACTTCTGGCATGGCAATACGTGAACGCTCTGTGACAATGCGATGACTGCCACCCACCATTAAGCCTAACCCGCCTCCCATCACTATGCCATCCCCCCATACAATCACAGGTTTTTCAAAGCAATGTAATAAATAATCTAAGCGATATTCTTGTTCAAAAAAATGCAATGCTTCTTGAGTAACGGCATTGGGTGCCATCATTCCCGCTTGATAAATCGCACGCACATCTCCGCCCGCACAAAATGCTTTCTCTCCCGCGCCTTCAAGTAATACACACACTATACTAGGATCTTCTTTCCAGCGTGTTAATTGCGTCAACATGGCACTGACCATATCAAGATTTAATGCATTCAATGCCGCTTCACAATTAAGGATCACTCGGCCAATAGCATGGCCATCTTGAGTCGGCAAAGTGCTAAAAATCACATTTTGGGTTGATAATACCTCTTTCACTTCATCCTCCTTCATTGCCCTAATTGCCTGTTTCATGCTTTCCCCTTACTCACTGAATTTATATGACACTCACAGCATGTTCATCCAATAAACGTCTTGCAATAATTAAGCGCATAATTTCATTGGTACCTTCTAATATTTGATGGACTCGTACATCCCGCACATGTCGCTCTAATGGATATTCTTGAATATAACCATAGCCACCATGAATTTGTAGGGCACTATCACACACTTGAAAACCAATATCGGTGGCAAATCGTTTCGCCATGGCGCAATAAGTGGTTGCCTGAGCATCTCCTTCATCGAGTTTAAAGGCCGCTAGCCTTACCATATTACGTGCAGCAACCAGCTCCGTTGCCATATCAGCCAATTTAAACTGTAGTGCTTGAAAAGCCGCCAAAGGTTTACCAAATTGCTCACGCTCATGCATATAATTTATCGCTCTATCTAAGGCGGCTTGGGCTGTGCCCACCGAACACGTGGCAATGTTAATCCGCCCGCCATCAAGTCCTTTCATCGCAAAGGTAAAACCTTGCCCTTCCTCGCCCAACAGGTGACTCACTGGTACTCGCACTTCATCAAAGGCGATTTGCGCAGTAGGCTGCGCATTCCAGCCCATTTTATCTTCTGCTTTACCAAAGCTGACTCCTTCGGCGCTCGCGGGCACAGCTATCGCAGAAATGCCCTTTGGACCGGCTTCACCTGTTCGACACATGACCACTAAGAGATCCGTTGCTCCTGCACCTGAAATAAACATTTTTGCTCCAGAGATCACATATTCATCCCCTTCTCGAACCGCTTTTGTTTTTAGCGCAGCCGCATCACTCCCCGCTCCCGCCTCTGTTAAACAATATGACGCTAAAGCCGCACCACTGGTCAAGGACTCTGACCACTGCTGCCTTAATGAACCACTGCCAAAACAGGTCACCATCCAAGTGGCCATATTATGTATCGTCAACATAGCCGTTGTTGACGTACACCCTTTTGCCAACGCTTCAAAAATCAGCACGGCATCCAGTCGAGACAAACCTAAGCCCCCTTCAGTTTCAGGACTATAAAGCCCACAAAATCCAAGCTCGCCTGCTTTTTCGATAACCTCACGGGGAAAATAATGCGCTTTATCCCATTGGGCAGCAAAAGGTGCCAATTCTTCTCTGGAAAATTGATTGGCTAATTCAACAAATTGGCGTTGGTCGTCATTAAGGTTAAAGTTCATTCGGGTACTCCTGTCACGCTCTCGCTTGGATCGACAACTGATATTCATTCCAACAAAATTATCCATTCATTTCATTGGGGTTGGTTTAAAAAGTGTTGATATAATATTTAATCATTGATTATAAAGGGAAATTAACCCCCATCATTTTAATCCTATCGTCATATTAGGGCTAGATGCGATTTCAATGTCGGACTCAAACCACCTGGCCGTAATGGTTTTCGTTTCAGTATAAAATCGCACAGCTTGCTTACCGTAAGCATGTTGATCCCCATAAAAACTGCCTTTCCATCCCGTAAATGAAAAGAAAGGTAATGGCACAGGAATAGGCACATTAATGCCCACTTGACCCACTTCAATCTCATATTGATATTTTCTTGCTGCAGCCCCTGAAGCCGTAAAGATAGAGGTGCCGTTACCATATGGACTGGCATTAACAATTTCGATAGCCTCATCAAGAGAATCGGCATGCATGCAAGATAAAACAGGGCCAAAAATTTCCTCTTTATAAATCGCCATGTCTTGAGTGACATTATCAAACAAGGTCGGTCCAACCCAGTTACCCTTTTCAAAACCCGGTACACTAAAATTACGCCCATCAAGCAAACACTCAGCTCCCTCTTCGATCCCCTGACCAATTAAATCGATGACTCGCGCTTTCGCAGCTGGGCTAATAAGCGGGCCATATCCCGCTGCTTTATCATTCCATAATCCCGGTTTAACATTAGCAATCGCCGCCTTGAGTTCAGGGATCCAGGTCTTTGCTTCTCCCACAAAAACCGCAACCGATAGCGCCATACAACGTTGACCCGCAGCGCCAACAGATGCTCCCACCAAATGATTAATCACTTGTTGTTTATTCGCATCAGGCATGATCACACAATGGTTTTTCGCGCCAGCAAAAGCTTGCACACGTTTTAAATGATCGGTTCCGGTTTTATACACATACTGACCCACAGCCACCGAACCCACAAAAGATAAGGCTTTGACATCAGGATGGCGCAGCAAAATATCAACAGCGGTTTTATCGCCATGAATAAGCTGTAATACTCCCTTAGGTGCCCCCGCTTTCTCAAATAACTCCACCAGACGCTGTGGTGTCATAGGATCTTGCTCAGAAGGTTTCAATACAAAGGTATTGCCACAGGCTACCGCAAGCGGAAACATCCATAATGGGATCATGGCAGGAAAATTAAAGGGCGTAATGCCCGCACAAACACCTAAAGGTTGAGTATAGCTATAAGTATCAATAGAGCGGGCCACATTCTCAACTGTCTCTCCCATCATGAGTGAGGCGATATTGCAGGCATGCTCAGCCACTTCAATGCCTCGCCAAACATCCCCTTTGGCGTCATCAAAGGTTTTACCTGTTTCCAAAGCTAAAATGGTCGCAAGCTCATCGTGATGTTCTTTTAATAAATGCTGATACTTCAACATGACTCGAGCGCGCTCAGATATGGGCACTTCCTTCCAAGACTTAAACGCTTGCTTAGCACTGGCAATTGCGGTTTCAACTTCATTCTCAGTCGCCGCATTCACTACCGCAATAGGCTGATTATTAGCCGGATTTGTCACTGTGATCTGAGTGTGACCTTGGCCAAGAACAAACTGGCCATCGATATAATGTTTAACTTGAGCTGTCATTTTCAATCCTTTACTTAAACACACCAATAAATATTCACCGGCTTTAGTATCCAATCTGTTCTATCACTTAAACATCCATTCAAACATTTAAACTTCGATCGCCATGGCGGTTGCTTCTCCGCCCCCGATACACAAAGAAGCCACTCCTCGCTTGAGTCCTCGTGCTTTTAACGCATAAATCAAGGTCACTATTAGTCGCGCACCTGAGCAGCCAATAGGATGACCTAACGCACATGCACCGCCATTGACATTGACCTTTTCGGCATTTAAACCTAACTCTGAAATCGCCAACATAGTCACCATGGCGAAGGCTTCATTAATTTCAAATAAATCCACCTCATCGAATGACCAATTAAGATTGTCCAATAGTTTGGCCATGGCACCGACAGGGGCCGTTGTAAACATCGCAGGATCTTGAGAATGTGTGCTGTGACCTTTAATCGTTGCCAGCACCTCTAAACCTTGCTTGTTCGCTTGCTCACGAGACATTAAAAGTAATGCTGCCGCACCATCAGAAATAGAACTGGAATTTGCCGCGGTAATAGTGCCATCTTTGGCAAAAGCAGGACGCAAAGTGGGAATTTTTTCAGGACGTGCATTACTGGGTTGCTCATCGGTATCAAAAACCTGCTCACCTTTACGGCTCGATACTGTCACAGGAGTAATTTCTTGCTTAAATAAACCAAGTTCTATGGCTAAGTTTGCTTTTTCAAGGGAGCCTAGCGCAAATGCATCCATCGCCTCACGACTCAGGCTAAATTCATCTGCCGTTGCCTGAGCAAAACTGCCCATTGCACCGCCGGTATAGGCATCTTCTAAGCCATCAAGAAACATATGATCTAACACTTTGCCATGGCCCATGCGCATGCCACTGCGGGCTTTATCTAATAAATAAGGGGCTTGGCTCATGCTCTCCATACCACCCGCAATCACAATATTGACACTCCCCGCCTTAATTAAATCATGTCCTAACATCACAGCTTTCATTCCAGAGCCACACACTTTATTCAATGTTGTCGCGCCAACAGATAACGGCAACTGAGCACCTAATGCCGCTTGACGCGCGGGTGCTTGCCCAAGGCCCGCTGGTAGCACACAGCCCATTAGCACTTCATCGATCAGTTCAGGATGAATATTGGCTTGTGCCATCATGCCCTGTATTGCCGTGCTCGCAAGCTTAGGCGCAGAAACACTGGATAACCCACCTTGAAAGCCCCCCATAGGGGTACGTTTGGCTGCCACAATAACAATGTCTGAATTTGCTTGTACGCTACTCATATTTCACTCCGAAAATCTTTCTGCTCACACTACCGCTTCAAACCA
Organism: uncultured Shewanella sp.; assembly: GCF_947495455.1. Lineage (GTDB taxonomy): Bacteria > Pseudomonadota > Gammaproteobacteria > Enterobacterales > Shewanellaceae > Shewanella. Next base: position 14,226 of record NZ_CANLZC010000095.1, read on the forward strand.
AAAAAAGATCAGTTATCCCATTCAAACTCGATAACGGTATATTCTGTTGGACAAAAATCCTAAACAACACTGTGACGTTTACGCTAACGTAAAGCAAGGTTTGAGCGAAAAAATAACAAAAAAATTCATCATTCGGTTGTCACTCCACATTTACAGTCAAATGAAACCCGACAAGATGATCAATTCAATAAGGTACAATGAAGGAGAGAAAACCTAAGGCCTGTTGATATCTAGATCGAAGATAAACGCAAAGAAGATACACGTAAATCAAAAGAGCGCGATAAAATAACGGTCATCAAACAAGATTAAGTTACTGATCCAATCTTAGCTTATACATTACTTTATCAATCTTTAACCTTGAAATAATTGAATAACATTCAAAAAGTCATACTGACGACAATAAAACCAATCAAAGGCCAAAAGTATGACCCCTATCAAACTAAAAAGTGTCGCCAGCTTAATGCTATTATTTCCACTGCTCTTAAGCGGATGCGGTTCTGACTCATCCAGTGACACTGAAAACTCCACAAGCTCTGATACATCGAGTGAAACTGACAGCAGTGACGATAGCACTGATGATACGGCCTATGTGTTATATGCTCCACTCTCATCAACATCCACTTATTTAGTTGATGAAGACAACAATCAAAAGTATGAATGGACGAGCGATTATAAACCCGGTCAAGTCACTTACCTTGACAGCGAAGGTTATCTCCTGCGTACAGGCTATGATGCAAATAATATCGAAACCAATGATAATTCTTTTTATCAAACCCAGCCTGGATTTAACTTTGGCGGCGTCGTGGAGCGTAGCCATATTGATGCCAATACCGGTGATACTGTCATTGACTGGACATTAAATTATCAGGACGATCTCGGCGGCGACTATAATGTAGAAATGCCCCATCACGATATTGCCGTTTTACCCAATGGTAATATATTAATGTTAGTCTGGGTAAGAAAATCTTATGATGAAGCCGTTGCGGCTGGCAGAAATCCCGATGAAATGACGCAAGATGATGGCATATTGTCAGAGCGGATCATTGAAGTACAAGGTACCGAAAGTGATGATGGCAGCAACAGCTGGGAGATTGTTTGGCAGTGGAATGCTTGGGATCATTTAGTACAAAATCAATATGCCGATGAAGCCAATTACACCGATGAAGATCTACTGAATTTCCCCAATAAAATTGATGTTAACTATATCACTTCCAATACCGATGATATTTTTCACTTAAATAATATCTTCTATATTGAAGACTATGATCAAATCATCGTTTCATCCAATACCTATAGCGAACTGTGGGTCATAGATCATTCAACCACAACGGCACAAGCAGCAACATCAACAGATGGCACTTACAATAAAGGCGGGGACTTACTCTATCGTTGGGGAAACCCTCAAGCCTATGGTTATGGTAATGATACTTATACCTTCTTAAATGGTGTTCACGATGTGAATCTCGTTCTAGACTCCAGCGCCAGCAATGGATTCGGCACTTTTTTGATGTATAACAATAACAAACAAGAAACCAGTAGCCAAGTGATTGAAATAACGCCGCCTATTGATAGCGACGGTAATTATACATTAGGTAGCGACAGTGAAGGCATCAATAACCTCTACGGTCCCTTTACCACTGACTTAGCCGCCGATATTGGCTATCAAGAAAACAGCGTGGGCTCAGCAGAAAAACTCTCTACGGGAGGGTATATCACTTGTGATTGCGGAGGAGACGGGCGAGCGGTTTGGATGGACAGTGACGGCAGCGTCATTGATGAAATGGATCCCTCTACCAATACCACAGGACATAGCGGCCCCGTCTTTAGATTGTATCAATTCCTAGGCAGTGACGATGAAATTCAAGGCATAGAAAAATAATCGACTTGAGGGAGAGTCACATCTCCCAATTAAGCAGTATATTGTTAAGCCATTGATTAAATATACGAAAAACTAGTTCATGGGCCACATTGTTCATGAACTGGTTTTTTGTTTGCAATTGATAAACTGAACCTAAATCTATCTGACTCGATATTTAGCAAGCCTTAGATTAAGATTTTTCCCCGCGAATATAATCTGTTATTTTGTCAGCATGTTGTTTAATTAAACCTTGAACAGAACCGAATGCAGTAGGGTTTTTAGACACGACTTTTAACTCAGCAAGCACATCACCAGTATTTTTATCCTTAATTAACACCTGACTCGTAATATTATCTGAGCCTGCCATAGCCCCTAGCAGTGCTCTGGAGGCACCGTGACGCATATAATAATGAGTAAAAGTGACTTCAATCACTTTATCTGATGCCTCATTGACTAATTGGAGTTTTTTCAAGTTCTCATCAAATTGTGTTTTAAAGATTTGCATCCCTTTCTCAGTCACATTAGCCTCATCAATAATCTCATAAGAAAATAATGTGGTTTCTTGGTAATGATAATCTTTTAATACACTTAAACGTGTTCCTGCACATCCAGTAACACATACCATTAATAATACGACACTTATTAATCGACAAATTTTCATTTCTATCCCTAAACTGCTCTTTTAATTATTATAAAAAGATGCTTAATACATTGAATTTTATTATTTTAAATATTAACACCTCTATTTTAGAGCGCATCATACACCAAACAATACAACTTGTTAACAAAATAATCTTATTCATCAACTTTCAATCCACTTGGATACCTATTCCTCAGTTACGGGTATACCACATTGCCAATAGCAAGAGTGAATTCATCACAATCAAGAAATAAGCAGGAAAGAGTGGCGCATTAAAATAGGTGATCCCTGACAGTAAAATCAGTGGCGTTAAACCCGAACCCACGCCTGTTGCTAAGTTATAAATGAGACCAACGGCAGAATAACGAGTATTCGCTGGAAACAAGCTAGCCAACAATGACAGTGCATTGCCAAAACCTAAGCCCAACACCACAGCGCTTAACAAAAGCGCCCACAATAAATACGTCGTGGCATGCACATAAATAATAAAAATAGGCAGGGCACTACATAAAGTCACAATGGAGAAAATAACCAATAAAGTCAATTGATTGAATTTATCTGCCCAATATCCTACGAGCACGCACAATATCGCGCCGATGAACATAGCCAAGGCTTGTAGGAAACTCGTATTATCATGAAACTGTATCACCTGATTAAGATAAGTTGGTAAAAAAATAAATAACACGGCGCCAGGTAAACAGCTGACTAACACAAACACTAAGGCCACTAGCATTCGCTTTTTTTGTCGCTTAAAGAGAGAAACTATCGGGTATTGAGTCGTTTTATCCATAAAAGGCACAAATGAAGGCAGTGCCAACAGCCGTTTTCTTAAAAAATAAGCTATGATCCCAAACAAGCCCCCTATCCAAAAAGGCAAACGCCAGCCCCACTGAGCAATACTGGCTTGACTTAATAGCCCATGCATCATAGCTTGTAAAAATAACCCTAATGTCGTCCCCGTTAACAAAAAGCAAAAAATAATCCCGCAACACAAGCCACGCCGCTCAGGCCAGTACTCACTCATATAAGTAATAGCACCTGGCACTTCTCCTCCAATAGAGAGTCCTTGTAATAAACGACATAACACCAATAACATAGGCGCGAGTGCACCAACTTGTACATACGTTGGCAATAAGCCAATCATAAAGGTACAGAAACCGATCAATAAAATAGCCACAGTCAAGCTGGTTTTTCGCCCATATTTGTCACCAAAATGACCAAATATCACACCTCCCAATGGTCTCGCCAAATAGCCGATGGCAAAAGCAGAAAAGGTCGCCAGCAAAGCGCTAACGGGATCATGATGAGGGAAAAAAGCTTGGGAAATCGGCACAGAAAATAACGCAAAAATGACAAAGTCAAAATACTCCAACATGCCGCCTAAACTCGACAGTAGTAACACACGTCGTTTTTCATAAACTTGTGGCATATGGGCGTCCTTTTACTGGCGATATTAACGTTTTAAGAAAACTGACAGGATGATTTAATTTTAACTGGCTTCAATCATCCCTATTCCTGTAATAGATTCACGTCCAACAGTTATAATGTAAACAAAGCGTTAATTGAAAACGCAAGCTGAATGGGATAAGTTCATTGACAAGGCTGATAGAATAAACTCGCTCACAACCTCAGCCTATTAACCTTAGCTGGCAGCAGGCAAGCTATCAAAAAATCATATGAATAATATAAGTCAGCTTGCGATAACATCTTTTTATTAGCAAGCTAACGCCAACTGATCTCAGCAAAAGCCTTTCAAGCAAAAGCCTTTCAAGCAAAAGTAAAACACTTTATTTTATTCTAAAGGTGTCCGTTCACGGCTATCAACAGCCATACCTAATGCAATTTCCTTAAGTTCAAAAGTCATATTTCTGATCGGGAAGTTACGTATATTCGCTAATACGATGACTGTCAATTTGTCATCCGTATAACGATGAAGGTTTGAGAGAAAACCATCCATTGAGCCACCATGCCTTATTAAGGTGCCAGTACCCTCGTTGGCAGCGGCCCGTTGATACGCTTGCACTCGAAACCCATAACCATAATGCCCAAACGCTTCGCTCTCACCATTAAAAAGTAATGCCTTGCTTGACTCAGATAATAGCTTGGTGCCATATAAAGCGCGATCCCAAGCCAATAGATCATCGACAGTCGAATAAATATCGCCGGAGCCTAGCGCATACGAAACAATATTTTCATCTCGACTTATCCCCAATAAATGTTTGCGATAGCCGCTCGCTCTGTTCTTTGGAATACTCGCTAGACGTTCAACACCCGATCCAGTCATGTTTAATGGCAGAAATGTTTTTTCATTAAGCACCTGTGCAAACGTCTTACCCGTCACATTCTCGATGGCAATCGCGGCCAAGTGATAATTCAAATTGGAATATTGATATTGAGTACCAGGTGTAAAAGCCAAGTGAGCTGTATTGATGATTGCTAAGATCTCAGCAGAAGAAATGTCTTTTTCCTCGAAAGCCATTAGTCTTTCTAAATGTGATGGTAATCCGGATTGATGCTTAAGCAACTTATGTAAAGTTAAATCTTTGGCCAGATTTTTATCTAAATGGGGTATATATGTACTCAGCGGTGCATGTAAATCCAACTTCCCTTCTTCCATAAGTTGAAGCACCGTTATTGCTGTGAATGATTTAGTCAGTGAACCTATCAAAAACTTAGTGTCGAGGGCATTGAGTACTTTTTTGCTCTCATCGGCATAACCATACGCCGCTTCAAAAATAACATCACCCTCTTTTGCCACCAATACGACACCTCTAAAATCATCTTCTTCGACATATTGCTTAATATGATGATCAATTATTTGCGGCATCATTTTAGTTTTATCTGCAAAACTCGAATAACTGAAAAAAAGCAGTAATGTGGTGAGCATCATCTGGTTAAACATAGTCAATTCCTTTGTATATGTTCAGTGGGAGTATGGCTATTATGCTAGGTAGGAAACTGATAATCTTAAATAATAGCCCTGAAGTTAATGAAATAACATAAACAATAATCAAAAATAAAACAATAACAAAGTATGACTATTGGCTTTGCATCTTTCCTATCTTCCAATAAACAAGCACAACTTCAGGCAATGACCACCATCAATAGCATCAATCACCTCTCGTTAAAATACGGTCAAGCAGCCTCGTTGATACCAAACGGCGCAGATAACCAAAAAGATAAGTGGGCTTTGTCACATAATAACGCGGCTTAGGGTTGGCACTTTTCATGATAGTTAAAAGCGGTTTTAATACCGCCTCGGGCCCTAATGTAAAAGGCGTGGTTGGCTTTTTGCTCCCTAGACGTGACAAGGTCTGCTGATAATTATCTTTGTGCCGTGAAGCGTCGATATCAATGAATTGCTCAATAGCGCTCAGTGAGTTGGCTCTAAATTGGCTTTCAATGGGGCCAGGCTCTATTAAACTCACCGAAATTGGCGTATCCATCAATTCAAGTCTAAGCGTATCAGTATAACCTTCTAAGGCAAATTTACTGGCGTTATAAGCACCACGATACTTCATCGCAACCAGTCCCAGTACAGAGCTATTTTGCACAATTTTGCCCGTACCTTGCGCTAACATTACCGGAATCACCGCACGGGTGAGTTCGTGCAAACCAAATAAATTTGTTTCAAACTGCTCACGCAGCGCCTTTGTCGGTAAGTCTTCAATCGCGCCTCCCTGACCGTAAGCCGCATTATTAAAAAGCACGTCTAATGTTCCGCCAGTCAGAGCTAAGGTGGCTGCCAGCCCAATACGAATAGAATCTGCATCATTCATGTCCATTTGCACACAATTCAATCCTTTTTCCTGCAATGCGACAACATCTTCCGCTTTTCGGCAACTCGCCACCACCTTAAATCCTGCATTATGTAATTGCTCAGCACAAAAACGGCCTATGCCGCTACTGCAGCCAGTAATGAATATTGATTGGGTCATGATGCTCTCTTCACTCAATTTTTTATCAGCATAAGGAAATTGGCCGATATAACCAAGGCTTTACTTCATACCATAGGTAAAAACAAATATTCAAAGCATGTGCTTTGGATTCCAATCTCACGAATATAAAAAGACAATAATCTTTATTCTTAACAATAAAAGCGGATCCAATAAGCTCAGATAAACAACCAACAAAACGCAAAATCAATAACAAACAGAACACATCGAGATTTGATACGTCAGACTACCTTGGCACTACCCTGCCAGTATTACCTGACATATTCACTTGGACTTTTTCACCCACACGAAATATCATATTAGGATCAACTTCTTGAACAATGGAAATAACCTCGCCATTATCCAAGCGAACGGTTAAGTTGACGCCATTTCTCTCGCCCATTGCATTCGCCGCCTTTCCGCCAGCATAGCCCCCTAGCAAGCCACCACCAATGGTCGCGAGCGCAGAACCTGTCCCTCCGCCAATCGTCGAGCCCAAGACACCACCCACGGCGGCCCCAGCAACCGTTCCCACCATATTGGTCCCCGATGAGGCATCTATGGTAACAGGCTTAGTTTCTATGATTGTGCCATAGTAGACCTGTTGAACGGTTCGCGTCTCTGCAGAGCCATAACTATCCCCGTAAGGATTTGGAGTATTAGTACAGCCTGTCAAATGCATCAATGATAAAGTGAATAATACAGTGAGCAAAGTGCCGAGTTGACCTTTTATCATGATTAAAAATCCGTAATTTGTCGTCTAACTAAAAGTATAGATGGCAAACCTTGCTCACGCTCATTTTTCACTCAATATAAAAGTGATAATAAACATGATTAACTATTTGTTATCAATGAGATAAATCATTACCAAACACGTCAATAATATCTATACAATAATGAATGATTTTGAAGTTTGAATTTTTTAAGGTACCCTAATTTGGATATGTCACAACGGATTGAACATAATGGTAAAAATAATAAAAAAAAGAATATCTTACTCTTCTAACCTTATCTGCATTAATAACAAACCTTCATGCAAAAGAGCTCGCAACTATCAGTAATTACAAGCCTAATTGTATCAATGAGCAGTTAGCTCCCATCTCACTGACGGTTAATACCGAAATAAACCAATATCAAGAACCCATTGAAGAAAGCGAAGCCTTTCGAACCGCACTAAAACAACTACGCCAAGATGCAACAAAGCAAGGTGCCGACATTATTTTACTCACCCATGTTAAAAACTTCATATCAAAAAAACATAAAAAAAGTACAAAGAGTAAAATGAAATTATCAACTCAAACTCAAGCTACATTAGCCTTGATGACTGAACTTAATGCACAACTCTTCACACTGTGTGAAAATGACAAATCACTTAGCGATGAACGCACAATCTATAACCAAGATGGTTATGAAATACAGATAAAAGAGTTCAAGTATACCCTAGACTTAAGTACAGTGAAGCCCAAAACCCCGATAGAGCTTGCTAACACTATCATTTTACCTCCCGCTCATATCTCTTTTTCAACAGGTGTATATGGTATTAATCTAGGGACAAGCACTGCCAATACCGCTGAAAAGTTGGGGCCACCTAGTGTTATTATTACACTTAATAATCAAGAAGAAATGTGGGGCTACGGGCGTAACCTATGGTTTACCTATTCAGCAGATAAGCTCACGTCAATTAGCTCTGAATGGTCAAACTTAAATAGCTCCGGAAAAAATAGTATCGGTTTCAGAAGCGGATTTGATGATATTCATTGGCTAGTCGACGGAGTCGTGCCACAAAATAGTCAAATTGAACAAGTCAGAAACTCACTATCTCAATACGATATTAAAGAAAGTCAAACTGAAATCATTATTACAGAAAAAAATCGAAGTCTGAAATTAAAATTTGAAGTATTTCATCCAGAAGCAAAAAACAAACCTGAGCTCCTATTAACCCACTTCACTCTAACAGCCAGTCAACATCAAACAAAGAAAAACACTAGACCTCCCTTAACCCCTAAACAAGTACATTGGTTTTATGAGCATTTACAGCCCAAAAATGTCGAAAAACTCACTCTGAAGAGTTTGCTTAACCAGATCCCACAAACGAGCAAAATTAATATTGCCAATGATAATATGCAATGGTGGCTCGTTGGCGATAATGTCTTTTTGCAATTTGACGATAACACACTCAGTCAAGCTCATATTAAAGCATCAATATTCAAAGACAGTAAAAACAGCCCTTTTCTACAATCAATTAAGTCGCTGCAACTCCCCCTCACTAAGCAGGGCATGCTGGCATCCTATAAGAATGCTATCGACAATTATGATGAAATAGAAGTATCACAAGAACACTTTAATATCATCGCAAAATTTGAATCCGAAATGGATAATGCTGCAATGTATGATTTAATTTTCACCTATTATTAGCCGCTATAAACCCAGCTTTAATACAATTAATACTGTATTAGCGATTGATAGAATTCAATGAGAATTTAACGCCTGAGAATTCAAAGCCAACCATTATTAATCATAACCTGAAGAGGTATAGTGAATTTGGCCACCTACTTAAAGACTGTATAATCAGTTTCATATCAATATAGGTGACACAATGACGAAAAGAAAAGGTCCTAATTTTACCCCTGAGTT
>NZ_CANLZC010000096.1 GCF_947495455.1 uncultured Shewanella sp.
TCGACAGGCAACGAAATAAAACTCGGAAAACCTTGCTATAGCTGTATCTCAAGCAGCTATTTGATCAACAAGGCTCAATCAACAGGCTGCTATTTAAGTACGTTAGTAGGTGATTATAAAACACCCCGCTTCACTTGGTCTCGCTCAATGGATTCAAACAGTGCAGTAAAGTTACCTTCTCCAAATCCCAAATTATTTCGTCTTTGAATGATTTCAATGAAAATGGGACCAAACAAATTTTTAGTAAAAATTTGTAGTAGGTAACCCTTTTCGTCTCCATCAATAAGTATCTGATGTTCTTTTATTTTCTCTCTATCTTCAGTAACCTGAGGCAGCTTTTCAAAAATAGTGTCGTAGTATTCAGGAATAATGTCTAAGGTTTGAATGGCTGAGCCTTTCATGGCGTCTAAAGAGGCAACGATATCTCTACTACTAAAAGCTAAATGCTGAACACCTGGGCCATTATAATCTTTGAGGTATTCATCGATTTGGTTTTTATCATTGCCTTTGCCTTCATTAATGGGAATACAAAAACTGCCATCGGGTGAGCGAAGCGCATAGGAAATGAGTGCCGTTTGGCTGCCTTTAATGTCGAAATAACGGACTTCGGTAAAACCAAAAATATCTTTATAGAAATTAGACCAATATTCCATGGTTCCCTTGTGAACATTATTGGTGAGATGATCGACGGCGAGGAAGCCTTTTTCTTGTGTATAAATTGGGGCTTGAAGATCTTCGAAATCGGTTTGATAAATATTATTTTCTTCACCAAAAGTATCAATGAAGTAAATTAAACTGTCGCCAATGCCATAGATGGCTGGATAAGGAAGATCGGTTTGTTGAGGATCAGCCCCTTTAGCCCCACGTTTGATGGCTATATCGAATGCGAAACGGGCATCTTCCACACGCCAGCCCATAGAACAAATAGCGGGACCGTGAGATTTAGCAAATTCGGCTGAAAAACCTTTGTGCTCTGTATTTAATAAAAAATTAATGTCATTTTGCTGATAATAGAGAATATCTTTGTTCTTAGCTTTTTTGAGTAAAGAAAAACCAAAATCAATGAAAATGTCATGCATATAATTATGATCTGGCGTGGCAAACTCGGTAAATTCAATACCAAGTAGGCCTAATGGATTCTGTTCGCTTGCCATGTGAATATCCTCTTTCAATATACTAATGCTGTGGTGGCTTCGTTGTTATTTTTCTAGCCACGAGCGGTTATAATCATCTTGCATGCAGTTTTTGACATGCGTTGTTAAGTGTAATGGGTTGAAGGTGTCTATCATGACCGCATACTCTATTGTTTCTGTTTTACCGATAGAGGCTTCAGTTCGGCCAGGTTGAGGGCCATGAGGCACGCCTTTTTGGTGTAATGTCATGTATCCCGCTTTAATCCCCGTTCTGCTCATAAAATCACCGTCGACATAATAAATCACTTCGTCACTATCGATATTGTTATGGTAGTAAGGGGCTGGAATAGACAATGGGTGGAAATCATAGGGTCTAGGGACAAAATTACAGATCACAAAATTATGGCCACTAAAGACTAAATGCTCTGATGGAGGCAGGTGAATTTGTCCGACTTTGGGGGCATAATCTTTGATATTAAAGGCCCATGGGTAGACAAATCCATCCCAGCCGACTAAATCAAAAGGATGCCATTCTAGTGATGTATTCTGATATTGATCGCCAAATTTACTGATTAACGTAAAGTCGCCTTGTTCAACAATGGCATCCTCTAACGTGGGAGTACGAATATCACGTTCACAATAGGGCGCAGATTCCAGTAGTTGGCCATATTCATTGCGGAAATGTTTAGGAATTTCAATCATTGAAAATGATTCGATAATCAATAAGCGTACATTATGGTAATCATTAAATTTAAGTTGGTAAGTGGTGCCTCTTGGAATGATTAAATAATCCCACTGTTTGACTTTGATAATGCCATATTCACTGTAGAGTATTCCTTCGCCTTCGTGAATAAAAATCACTTCATCGGCGTAAGCATTACGATAAAACGCATTGGTTTCTTCTGTGACTTGGGCTGTGTAAAAAGCGACATCATTATTGTGAAATATTTTATTTCGAGCACTAAAGAAATGACCTGGCTGATCTGCTTGTGTCGTATCGAGTTTATAATTCTGTATTAATGTATTCTGCCAAGGCTCACCATGAGAAAGAGTATGAGAAGTGACATTTAAGGCTTTGGTGGGCATATTATGGTGATATTTATTGGAGTAAATATTGGCAAAACCATGAGTTGAGAACAATTCTTCTCGGTAAAGTTCACCATTTTCTTTTCTAAATTGAATGTGGCGTTTGTCTGGGATCTGGCCTTGTTTAATATAAAATGGCATGTCTTTCTTCCTCAATGCGAATTACGCAATTTCTTGCACATCATCTCGTTCTCAAAACCAATTTAGTTGCTAAAACAAACAAAAAAAAGAATAATAATTTTATTAAAACCATCAAAATTTTAGATAGTAAACTTAAGTTTACACGAGGTGATGTGATGCGTGTGGATATCGATGTCTTTAAAATGCTTGAAGTGCTTGTTGAAGAGGGAAGCTTTACTAGAGCGGCAGAGCGGTTACACAAGGCCCAATCTGCGATCAGCTATCAAGTCAAAAAATTAGAGCAGCACCTAGGGATCACACTTTTTAGCCGAGATCAATACCGAGCTGAGTTAACGCCTGAAGGGAAAATCATTCTCGCCGAAGGGCGAAAGTTATTGCACAATTTAGCTAATATTGAGCATCTTGCGAGCCGATTTAAGCAAGGTTGGGAGCCTAAATTGGAATTGGTGATTGATGGTGCCTTACCTATGGAACCGATTATGCGGGCTTTGAAGCGATTATCAAGTTATCAAATTCCGACAAAGATCCAGCTAAACATGGAATTTTTAGGTGGGGTACAGCATAGATTTGAGCGCAATAAAGCGGATTTGATGTTGGTAAAAGATTATCGGACGGGTCCTCATTACCAGCCTAAGCCTTTACCTGAAATCACAAGTATCCTTGTTGCCAGTCGTGATCATGTGCTGGCCAATAAAATGCAGCTCAGTTTATATGAATTGCAACATCATGTTGAACTGACTATTGAAGACTCTTCTCCTGAGAAAAATCGTCAAGATGAATTGCAATTTGGTGGAGACAAAGTGTTTTATTTGTCAGGTTTTATGATGAAAAAAAATGCATTATTAATGGGGGTAGGATTTGGGTGGATGCCTGATTTTTTAATTAAGGAGGAGCTTAAAAATGAGACGCTGGTGGAAATTGATTTTATGGGGGGAAGCCGTTTTAGTTTTACTCCACAATTGGTTTCAACCTTAGAGCGGCCGTTGGGAAGAGGGGGGCAATTATTAACTGAGCTAATATTGGATGAATTTGAGCAAGGCTATTTTGTTTGAATGATTTTATATTCATTGTCGTTTTTGTTTGTCATAGCTTGAGTCTTATTCAACAAGCTTTTGTAAACGATATTCAAAAAGGAAAGTGGCAATAAATACGAAATTAGCTAAAATTTTGTGTGATAATGGTTCATTATCAATAAGGAGTTTGATCATAATGCTGTGGCTTTTAACGTTTTATTTTTCTCTTGTGTGTCGTGTTTTCATCAGTGTTATGAATAAGATCCATCATGTGAAATGTTATCGTCGCCTGCTATTATTTTTTCTTTTGTTTTTTTATGTCTCTCCACTTAAAGCCGATACCTTGTATTTAACCTCATTAAATTGGCCTCCGTATGCGAGTGAGCAACTTGAGAATAAGGGAGCTGTGGTGGAAGTGACGCGCGCCGCGTTACGAGCAATGGGGCATGAGCTTGTTGTGGACTTTTATCCTTGGAACCGTGCCGTCAGACTGGCTACTCGCAGTCATACGAAATATTTAGGCTACATTCCAGAGTATATTTTTCCGGCAGATAATGTCGTGTTTTCTGTTGAAATTGGTTCCAGTTTATTGGTTATTGTTGAAAATAAAGATAATCCTATTTACTGGGAAAAATTGTCTGATTTAAATCAGTACAGCATTGGTGTGGTGAAAGGTTATGTCAATACTCAAGAATTTGATGGCATGATAGCGTCGGGTCTGCAACGAGTGGAGACGGTGACTTCAGACGATCAAAATATTCGCAAAGTGGTGTCTGGTAGAGTCAATGGTGCTGTAATTGATTTGCATGTATTAAAATACTTATTAGCCAGGGAAGGAATGGAACCCTTAAAAGAGAGAATACAAGTGAACCCACGTTCTCTCGTTGAAAAGCAGCTATTTATTGCATTTCGAAATACGCCAGAGGGAAGAAGGTGGCGGGATATTGTTAATGAAGGCTTAGCTAAAATTGATGTTGATGCGTTAATGGAAGCGAGCATGCCAATGACTAATTCGCATTGATCAAAAAGGGTTTGAACAATGCGAATTGGTATGATTACTGTGTCGAAATGATGGTTTGACCTATCGGAATGACAGTAAGCTTGGCAAGTTTCAAATGTTGAAAAGCAAAAGGTATGCCTATAATAGTGATGGCACTGGCAATGGCACTGGCACTGGCACTGGCAATGGCGCAGATAATATGACCGATAGCGAGCCAGAAACCTACTAAAAGAAACCAAATAATATTCCCTAGCATACCAAAAGTCCCTGTGCCTATGTCGCTGTGTCCCGTTATAGTCTGTCTGTTAACAGCATTTTGACCAAATGGCCAAAACGTCATTTCACCAATGATAAAACAGGACTTGGCAAAAGGGATCCCAATGATACTGATGATACAAATTAGCCCAGCTAGCCACCATGCTAATCCCATAATGAAGCCGCCCATAATAAACCAAGCGATGTTAAATGCTAAGCGAAATACACCCATTCAATGCTCCTTGTTGCAGTGATTTGTTTATGGTTAATCTTGTTCACTGGTGGTGAATACCATTACCATTTGCGAACATGATGTAGAATAATGCTAATTTCATGCCATATTTTAACGTACTGTTTTTAAGGTTTTTTATTGTTTTTTTTTGTTGACTTATTGATTTTCACATTCTTTTTTAATGATATTGGCTATTCTGTTTTCGTTTTGACTATCGGCAGCGTAAAATAGTAAAAGGATTGGATTTTGTGGATGATATGATTTGTGAAGTTAGCTGATACACCTGTGGAGAAGATTGATTTTTTTGGCCATTCTGTTTTTGTTAAACGAGATGATTTATTGCATCCAGAGTTTTCGGGTAATAAAGCCCGTAAATTTCGCTATTTTTTAGATCATGATTTTCCTCATGTGAAGCGCCTCATTAGTTTTGGCAGTCCTCAATCAAATTCAATGTATTCTCTGTCGGTGTTAGCCAAATTAAAAGGCTGGCAATTTGACTTTTATGTGGATCATATTGCGAAACAAATTCTTAATGCCAATGAAGGCAATTTTAGTCAAGCGCGGCACAATGGGACGAATTTTATTGATTTGAGTACTGTGTCTGATAGGCAAGGAAGGAGCTGCTCGACTTATATTGAGGATTTGCTATCAAAGGAGGATGAAACCACTTTGTTTATTTCGGAAGGGGGACATTGCGATTTTGCTCAATATGGTGTGTCTTTATTAGCGGCAGAAATTGTTGCTTGGATGAAAATTGAGCAATTGGGTCAATTAGTGGTGTTCTTACCTTCTGGAACCGGTACAACAGCCCTGTATTTAGCGACGTATTTTAAAGCCCATGATTGTCCCATTGAAGTCATGACTTGTGCTGCGGTGGGGGACAGTGATTATCTTAAGCAGCAATTTTCAGTATTGGTTGGGGATACCGCTTGTTTTCCTACAGTATTAGAAAGTGGCAAGAAATACCATTTCGGTAAGTTGTATTACGCTTTTTATGAGATGTGGCAGCGATTGAATAAAACCGGTATTGAGTTTGATTTACTCTACGATCCCTTAGGTTGGATAGTGTTGCAGTCATTTTTGACCCGTAATGACAAAAGGCCTGTGTTATATCTTCATCAAGGAGGCTTATTAGGGAATGCGAGTATGTTACCTCGATATCGAAGGAAATTTGATTGAATTGGGTGAGTCGTGTTTAACAAAGACATTCAGAAGAGATTGTCTTTTGACCTTACTAACCATTTGGCCAGGTGATGTATCTGTGAAAAGGATACGACCTGAACCAAATGAGTTGACTTTGAAAGCTGTACAATAACAGTCCTAACTGTTTGTTTTAGTAACAAACATTCGATACGAATGAGAGGAAAGAGTATCGAAAAGTCGTTTTTACTTTTTACGCTTTATTTATTGCTTGTGAGAAGCCATTTCATAAACTTGAGTGCTTCAGTACGTTTTGAAAAAGTTTCTCTATTTTTGCCTCGACTATCAGTGAAAGCGATAGAAGATTTATTGACTGAAATGGAGTTAACTGGAAAGTCGACTGTAATTTCATGTCCATTTACTCGGTATGACATAGGCCACACTCCTTTTTTAATCAAACTGCCTTAGCTGGCAGTGGGGTTTTTAATAATAAAATATCCTTAGCGAATCGCAAAAGATGAACATTTAAGTGTTTTGATACACTCTTTTAAATAGCATATAGAAATCAGTCTGTCCAAATATTACCGACGATTAATCTATAAACTGTGATCTATCAAAATACTTTCGATCAGTGAAACACACTGTTGTGACAGTAACATGACGATGTGATCAGATGGAGTTTTTTACGTTAGCTGTGAAGAAAATCAAACCTATTAACGGGGGGATTTGCAGCAATAAAACATATATGAGAACACCAAAAACGCGCTTAGGTTATTAGATGAGCAAACACTTGTCAAGTTTTGTACAAAACTAAGTATAAAGAGAGAGTAAAGAAGGAGCTGTAGCTCATTGGGTATCTGATTAGATACCTAAGCACATCTTTAGGTGATGCGCTTAGGTATTCGTGCATTATTCGGCTTCGATGTTGACCAAGGCAGTCGCGAGCTCAATAGGATCGACTTCAAGGCAGGTTTGGTTTTCAACCCAGTTGACACCGATTAAGACGCCATCATCATTGAGATCACTTATCCATTCTTCTAATAAGTTTTCAAGAGTGATTGATACCGCTTGATAATGGGCCCATTCTTCAGTGCAATGGCTTTTGGCTTGGGTTTCATTAGACCATAATGGCATCACGTCGGTATTTTCAAATTCGGCAGAATCACAGACAACCCAACCTTCACCGGCTTCATCTTGTAAACCCCAAACCCGCTGTTGCTCTTTAACATTGTTAATAAAAGTGTCCAATATAGGATCGCTATTTGTCATAGTGGTTCTCTTGGCTGGATGACAGAGTGAATAAGGCGTTAGTGTGCAACTGCCGTGAGGGTTAATCAAGCTTTAATGATTAAAAAGCAATGAAAAGAACAAGGGTAAGGAATATTGTATTAAAAATGAGAACTAAAGGGTTAAATTATGGTCAACTTGATTAAATTTGCCGATTTTTTATCGGTTCTATTAGGAACCTATGGTGCTTTAGTCTAGAGTGATGACTAAGTTTGAATCGAATATCTTAATTTTTTGGGAGTCTTCTGGTTTATGAAATTTATCCCCTTAGCGTCAATGCTCATCTTTTCAACTGTTTACATTCCAACTGTTTCGGCACAAGACTTTCAGACTTGTGTGAAAGGCTTACAAGCTACCGCCAAAGAGCAGGGCTTATCTCAAGAGATTATTGACCATACTCTGGCTAAAGTGAAATATGTTCCTCGCGTGGTGGAACTGGATAATCAGCAACCTGAATTTAGTCAAACTTTTGAAGGCTATTACAATAAGCGGGTGACGGAAGCACGAGTGCAGCAAGGTAGGCAGTTATTAAAAGAAAATCGTCAATTTTTAGAGCAGCTCACTAAACAGTATGGTATTCCGCCACAATATTTATTGGCTTTTTGGGGGCTAGAGACAAATTTTGGCAGTTATAAAGGAAAAATGCCTGTATTAGACTCTCTAGCCACTCTGGCTTGCTTACCGAGGCGAAGTGAGTATTTTACGGGTGAGTTAATGCAAGCCTTAAAATTGAAACAGAAATATGGTTTCAATCAAGAAGACATGGTGGGGTCTTGGGCAGGAGCGATGGGGCATACGCAATTTATGCCTTCGGCTTATGCAAAATATGCCATTGATGCAGATGGAAGCGGTAAGGCTGATCTGTGGAATAGTCAAGTTGATGCGTTGACATCAGCAGCTTATTTTTTACAGCAACTGGGTTGGCATCGAAATGAACGTTGGGGAAGAGAGGTGATTTTGCCTCGCGGCTTTTCTTATGACAATGTGGGTAAAGCCCAAAGGAAGTCGTTAGCACAGTGGTCTGAGCTAGGGCTTCTTAATACTAACCGTACGGCGTTAAGTACGCCCAATATGCAGGCCAGTTTATATCTTCCTTCTGGCCATTTGGGGCCGGCTTTTTTAGCTTATGAGAATTTTGATGTGATCATGCGTTGGAATCGTTCTACTTTTTATGCGCTTGCAGTGGGTAGGTTGGCAGATCGTATCAATGGTGGTGGAGTATTAACAAATGTCCCTCCTAAACAGCCTAGATTAAGCCGTGAAAAATTAAAAGCCTTGCAGATCTCACTGAATGAAAAAGGCTTTGATGTGGGTGAGGCTGATGGTGTCATGGGATCGCGTTCCATAAAAGGGTTACAAGACTATCAGCAGAGTCAAGGCCTCATTGCCGATGGGTATCCAAGTGTGGCGACTTTAGAATCTTTGGGAGTATCACGATAGTTTTCAGTGATGAAACGGACAAAAGAGCTAGAGCCAACGGCTTGCATTTGGTAAGCTTTCGCTATCAATAAGAGTGAAGGATAGTTATGAGTATTAATGATGATATGGTCGTGCAGTTTAATTATACATTGCGTGATGAAAAAGGTGATGTATTAGAAACCAATGAAGGGCATGATCCCATCGCTTATTTACACGGCCATGACAATATGATGCCGGGTGTGGAAAAGTCAATTGCGGGTAAAGAAGTGGGCGAAAAATTCACTGTTACTTTACCTGCTGCTGAAACCTATGGCGAGCGTAATGAAGACGCTGAACAACGTGTGTCAGTGAAACATTTACAAGGGGCTAAAGTGTGGAAGCCCGGTATGAGAGCACTGATAAATACCGATCAAGGGCAACGCCAAGTGACGGTTGTTAAAGTGGGTAAATTTATGGCTACTGTGGATGTTAATCATCCATTAGCGGGTCGAGAACTGACTTTTGATATTGAACTGCTGAATGCCCGTGAAGCCACAGCGGAAGAAATTGCCCATGGCCATGCACATGGTAAAGGTGGTCATCAGCATTAATCGCACTTTAAATGCTTAAAGCCCAAGGCGTTCATTTACATGACGTTGTTGGGCTTTTTTTAATCATGAGAACATTATGATTATTGTTTTTTCCCAAGGTAAGATCATTGTGACACCTGATGAAGTGCAGATCCGTTTGGGCCAAGCCACTCTTTATGGTATGGCGGAAGATATCAAGTTTAAAATGGATGTGCAAATCATGTATGCGGACGCCGGCGCGGTGCGCTGGAGCATCAAGTTGGATTCTGCAGAACAGCTATTACAGATAAAAAATACATTAATGATATAAGGAATGAAGATGTCAGTGGTACCATTGGAACGTATTACGATTGAGCCAAAGGGCGTCGCGAATGCCTGTGTGATTTGGTTGCATGGTTTGGGTGATTCAGGCGCGGGTTTTGCCCCTGTTGTGCCTGCGTTAGGATTAAAAACTGATCATAGTATTCGCTTTGTTTTTCCTCATGCCCCTGAGCAAGCTGTGACCATTAATGCAGGTTATGTGATGCGTTCTTGGTATGACATTAAGGGAATGGATTTATTAGATAGAGCGGATTTACCCGGTGTGTTGGCTAGTGAAGCGCGGGTTAAGGCATTAATTGAAGAACAAGAAGCCTTAGGGATCAGTGCGGATCGCATTATTTTGGCAGGTTTCAGTCAAGGTGGAGTGATGAGCTTATTTACTGGGCTTCGTTATTCGAAAAAGTTGGCTGGTATCATGGGGCTCTCTTGTTATTTACCGTCAGGTGATAAGCTACCGAATGATGTCAGCGAGCAAAATCGCTCAACGGCGATATTACAACATCACGGACTACAAGATGAAGTCGTTCCTCATCAAGCGGGAGTAATGGCGAGAAAGGCTTTACTTGCTGCTGGATATCAAACCCAATGGCAGGAATATACTATGGGGCATAATGTGTTGCCTCAACAATTATTGGATATTGGTCGTTGGTTAACGGCTCGGCTTTCTTGAATAAGTAGCCTAATTAAAAAGATGAATGTTACAACGTCATTTTCTAAGTGTTTAATCCCCATTGCTTAGCATTTTAAAATGACGTCTACTCAATCCCCCCTCTTTGAATTGAAGATTGATTGTTACACTACTTTTACTAATGACGACTTTATGTTTTATTCATGTGTTAAGTGATGTCTGATTTGTATATTTCAATTTAATAATATGCCCTTGTGTTATACATAAGTCTAATTCATTCGTTTTATTCAATTCATCAAAGTCTTGTCTGTGCTAGGATCCGCCGCCGAAATAGATGTGAATGTTTTTGATTAACTTTCTGATTAACTTTTTTGATAAAAAATTGCATTGTCAAAATAAGAATGAAAAAGGTGAATGCAGCATGATAATAAAGCTCGTTAAGGTGGCCGTGTGGATAGGGCTGGCCGTTTCTCTCTCTGCTTGTGATTGGATAGAGCAGAGTGATGCATTAATAACAGACGGATCAGATTTAAACTTGGCTAAGACTGAGGTGCCGAGTTGTGAAGCTGCGGGTGATGATTGTATTCATTTTACGGTATTACATACCAATGATAATCATGGGCGATTTTGGCACAATCAAGAAGGGGAATACGGCATGGCGGCCCGTAAGACCTTAGTTGACAGCATTCGTCATGAGGTGAGAGCGGCTGGTGGAGAAACCTTACTCTTATCAGGAGGCGATATTAATACTGGGGTACCTGAGTCTGATCTGCAAGATGCTAAACCTGATTTTATAGGCATGAACTTAATAGGCTACGATGCTATGGCTGTGGGGAATCACGAGTTTGATAACCCCTTATCAGTTTTAGATAAGCAACGTGAATGGGCAAACTTTCCTATGCTTGCGGCCAATATTTATAAGGCCGATGGGACCCGTTATTTTGCGCCCTATAAAATCTTTGATCTGAAC
The DNA here is from genome assembly GCF_947495455.1 of uncultured Shewanella sp. Taxonomy (GTDB): domain Bacteria; phylum Pseudomonadota; class Gammaproteobacteria; order Enterobacterales; family Shewanellaceae; genus Shewanella. The sequence continues at coordinate 11,195 of NZ_CANLZC010000096.1, forward strand.
GGGCTCAGAGTGGCTGTTATCGGTTTAACCACTCAAGATACCGCTAAGTTAGGTAATCCAGAATTTGTTAATGTACTGACCTTTACCGATCCTGCCATTGAAATTGCCAAAGTGATTAAAGAGCTTAAGGCGAATAATGCCGCTGATGTGATTTTTGCCACAACCCATATGGGTCATTTTGCTGACGGGCATTTTGGCAGTAATGCGCCGGGTGATGTGATGATGGCGCGTTCACTGAAACCTGGATTGTTGCAAGCTGTTTTTGGTGGGCATTCTCAAAACCCTGTGTGCATGGAGCCCAACAGCAAGCATTATGCGCAGTTTCAACCCGGTGATGAGTGTGTACCCGATAGACAAAATGGCGCTTATATTATGCAAGCCCATGAATGGGGAAAATATGTGGGCCGAGCTGACTTTGAATATTATGGCGGGGAGCTACACCTTGTTAATTATCAGCTTATTCCAGTTAATTTAGTCAAGCCTAAACGGAATGAGAAAGGTAAGCTTGTCTTTGATACTCAAGGTAAAGTCGTGAACACTTGGGTTCAATCTTATATTCAACCTGACAATAAAGTGTTGGCTGCATTAGAGCCGTATCAAATGCAAGGGCAAGAAGAGCTCGATCAAGTGGTCGCTAAAACCGACGGTGTCTTTGATGGTGCACGGGATCATGTGCGTTTCATGCAAACGAATTTAGGCCAATTAATTGCGAAAGTGCAAAGCCAAAAACTCAATGCCGATTTTGGGATCATGAATTCAGGCGGGGTACGGGATTCGCTGCCAGCGGGTAAAATCAGTTATCGCGATGTCTTGATGGTGCAACCTTTCGGTAATTTATTCAGTCTAGCCACTATGACAGGCACACAATTACGTGAGTATTTAGGCAACGTCGCGGCAATGCAACGTGATTCTGGTGGTTATGCTCAGATCACCAATGTCAAAATGTCGGTAGACTGTGTGGCAAAAACGGTGAATATCAGCAAAATTAATGGTCGTGATTTTAAAGACACGGACACATATACCTTTAGTATTCCCAGTTACAGTGCTGCGGGGGGAGATGGTTATCCTATCATTGATGCTGTTGCAACAGGGCATGTGGATGCTGATGTATTGTTTCAATTTTTCAAAGATACAAAAAATGTATCGGTTGCGGATTATACGCCTTCAGGGGATATTCTCTATGAAAACTCAGATAGCCCATTAGGTTGCCAAGTGTCTGTAGCACTTTAACCATAGGGCAACATTTACCTTCTTTCTTCCCGAGTGAGAAAAAGTGAAAAGTCGAGCTTTTTATTTTTTCTCGCTGTTTCCTTCGTCTCTTATTTATTCCCTATTTATTCTTCATTTTTTCTGTTTTTACGCTTAACGCTGCCTTAAGCAATATCATTAGCGATAAACAGAATCATCTATTATTTATTTTTCTGTATATTTTTCGTACTTAAAGGGGCGTTTATTATTAATAATAGGGTGCTCTTTACAATTGTTATCTTTATTTGTCACACAAAGTAAATTCCACTTTAGTTTATTCATTGTTCTTAATTTAGTGTTTATTGGTATTTGTTGTTAATAGCTTTAAACTCAAAGCATTATAATTTTACACTGTTATTTTTACATCAGTTTGAATGTGAAATAAATAATGATTGTTTTTATTTGTGTTTATTTTACTTGTTTAAAAAGTAACTATAAAAACAAATAAATTACAAATTGTCATATTTTTGACACATATTGAGTTTTTTTTTTGCTAGAATGGGTGCCAGCGAAATAAGAATAATGATGCGTTATCGCTAAATTATAATAATGACAAATAAAAATAATAGGTTGATATGATGAATAAAAAATTACTTAAGGGATTGGTAGCGACAGCAGTATTAACCGCACTTGCTGGTTGTGGTAGCGACGATGATAATAACAATGTGACAACACCTGAAATTGCGACGAGCTGCGCAGAAGCCGGTGATGCTTGCTCTACATTTACACTGCTTCATACTAATGATAACCATGGTCGTTTCTGGGAGAACAGTGATGGCGAGTATGGTATGGCAGCGCGTATGACACTCGTCAATCAAATTCGTGATGAAGTTGAAGCCAATGGTGGTGAAGTCTTATTACTGTCTGGTGGTGATGTGAATACGGGTGTACCGCGTTCTGATCTACTCGATGCCAAGCCTGATTTTGTGGGCATGAACTTGATTAAATATGATGCCATGGCAGTGGGTAACCATGAGTTTGATAATTCATTAGATGTCTTGGAAATGCAACGTGAACTTGCTGATTTTCCAATGTTAGCGGCAAATATCTATAAAAAAGATGATAACGGTGAGTTCACCGAGCGTTATTTTGATGCTTATAAAATCTTTGAGGTGAGTGGTCTGCGTGTGGCTGTGATTGGTTTAACCACAGAAGATACGGCTAAATTGGGTAATCCTGAGTATATCAGTGAACTTCAATTTACTGATCCTACTACGGAAGTGGCTAAAGTGATTGCTGAAATCAACGAAGCAGAAGCTGCTGATGTTATTTTTGCCGCGACCCATATGGGACATTATGCAGATGGTGCTAATGGCAGCAATGCTCCAGGTGATGTGGCTATGGCGCGCAAGCTAGAAGCGGGTTTATTAGATGGTATTGTGGGTGGACACTCTCAAAATCCGGTTTGTATGGAAGCGGGTACTGACACTTATGCCGATTTCAGTGCGGGTGATGAATGTACACCGGATCAACAAAATGGGACTTACATAATGCAAGCTCACGAGTGGGGTAAGTATGTTGGACGTGCCGATTTTGAATATTATGAAGGTGAATTGCACCTTGCTAACTATCAGCTTATTCCCGTTAACATACTTGGAAAAGTGGTTGATGAAGAGGGTAATGAAACAGAGCAATTAATTGGCGACAGAATTGAAGCCGATCCCTTTGTTCAAGAGATTTTACGGACTTATCAAGATCAAGGCAGTGAAGCCTTGCTGGAAGTTATTGCGACAACGGATGGCAAGCTTGAGGGCGATCGTGAAGTCGTACGTAATGGGCAAACTAACTTAGGTCACTTGATTGCTGAAGCGCAAAAGAGTAAAGCGGGCATCGATGCTGACTTTGCTGTCATGAACTCAGGTGGTGTACGTGCATCCATTGAAGCCGGTGAAGTGACTTATGAAGATGTGTTAACCGTTCAACCTTTTGGTAACACTGTGACTAAGAATACCTTAACCGGTGCAGAAATTGCTGACTATTTAGGTACAGTCGCGACTTTCCAATTAGGCTCAGGTGCCTATGCGCAGCTTAAAGGGATTTCAATGGATGTCGACTGTGAAACCAATACCGTTGCGATCAGTGATATTAATGGTAAAGGTTTTAGCGAAACGGAATCTTATACTTTTACAGTGCCTAGCTATAATGCAGCAGGTGGTGATGGTTACCCCGCACTTGATGGTGCTATCATGACAGGCTTTGTCGATGCAGATGTGCTTTATGACTTCTTTAAAGCGCAAGGTGTCATCGCGGTAGCAGATTACATGCCAATAGGTAATGTGGTCTACCAAAACTCTAACAGCGACTTAGGTTGTCACGTAACGTCTGAATAAGCCTAATCAATAAAAGTTTGAGCGGATCTTTATTCGATCCGCTTGTTATGATGAAAACTGAAAAAAGGTAGCCAATGGCTACCTTTTTTATTTGCTATATTTGTGAATAGTGAAAATCAAGTTTAAAGCTTCATGGCTTTTTCACCACGGGATAAGCCAACCACACCAGAGCGTGAAATTTCAACCACCTTAGTAAACTCAGATAAAGCGGCAATGCACGCATCGAGTTTTTCTGTGGTGCCTATGGTTTGTACTGTGTACAAGTTTGCCGTGACATCCACAATTTGCCCGCGGAAAATATCGGTCGTCCGTCTGACTTCCTCGCGGCTATCGCCTTGGGCTTTCACTTTGATGAGCGCTAATTCTCGCTCAACATGGGGGCTTTCACTGATATTTAATACTTTTATGACGTCAATCAGTTTATGGAGCTGCTTTTCGATTTGCTCTAAAATGGCTTCATCGGCTTTCACGGTAATAGTGAGGCGTGAAAGGGTGTCATCGTCAGTTGGGGCTACTGTTAAGGTTTCAATGTTATATCCCCGTTGTGAGAAAAGCCCGACGACACGAGATAAGGCGCCAGATTGGTTTTCAAGTAAAATAGATATAATACGACGCATTAGCTTTTCTCCGTTTTGCTGAGCCACATTTCATTCATTGCACCGCCGCGAATAAGCATGGGGTAGACATGCTCAGTTTCATCGACGCTAATATCCACAAACACCAATTTATCTTTCATGGCTAGGGCTTCGCCCAGTTTTGATTCCAGCTCGGCAGGATCATCTATGGTTATGCCAACATGGCCATAGGCCTCTGCAATTTTTGCAAAATTTGGCACAGAGTCCATATAAGATTGTGAATGGCGACCAGAATAAATCATATCTTGCCATTGTTTGACCATGCCCAGAAAACGGTTATTTAAATTGATGATTTTAACAGGAACACCATATTGCAATGCCGTTGACAGCTCTTGAATATTCATTTGAATAGAACCATCACCTGTGACACAAACCACGGTTTCTTCTGGTAAGGCCATTTTTACGCCCATGGCGGCGGGTAAACCAAATCCCATGGTGCCTAAGCCACCTGAGTTTATCCAGCGACGCGGTTTATCAAAGGGATAATAAAGTGCGGCAAACATTTGATGTTGGCCGACATCAGAGCTCACATAAGCATCGCCATTAGTGAGTTTATGCAAGGTCTCGATGACTTGCTGGGGCTTAATGCGGAAGCTGGTTTTATCATAGGCAAGGCAATTGCGTGTTCGCCACTGTTGAATATCAGTCCACCAATGATCCAGCGCGGCTTTATCGTTATCTTTTGTAGGATCGTCTGCTAGCAGCGCTAACATGCTATCGAGAATATTATCTGCTGAGCCGACAATGGGAATATCAACTCGCACCGTTTTTGAAATAGAAGAGGGATCGATATCGATATGTAAAATAGTGGCATTGGGACAGTACTTGTCAACATTGTTGGTGGTTCTATCATCGAAGCGCACACCAATACCAAAAATAAGATCGCAGTTATGCATGGTCATATTGGCTTCATATGTCCCGTGCATGCCGAGCATGCCAAGACATTGATGGTGTGTGCCAGGAAAGGCACCGAGTCCCATGAGTGTGGTGATAACTGGAATATTGAGTTTTTCAGCTAAGGTAATGATTTGTTTATCACAGCCAGAAATAATGGCGCCACCGCCGACATAAAGAACGGGTTTTTTTGCACTTAATAAAGCTTGTAAGCCACGACGGATCTGCCCTTTATGACCATTGGTCGTAGGATTATAAGAGCGCATTTTGATGGCTTCAGGATATTGATATTCATGTAAGAGTTCGGGATTCAAACAATTTTTGGGAATATCAACGACCACTGGACCTGGGCGGCCTGAAGAGGCTAAGTAAAAGGCTTTTTTGATGATAGCGGGAATATCTTTGGCGTCTTGCACTAAAAAGCTATGTTTAACGATAGGGCGAGAAATACCTATCATGTCACATTCTTGAAATGCATCATTACCTATTAAGGTGCTGTGGACTTGTCCTGATAAAACCACCATAGGGACAGAGTCCATATAGGCCGTTGCAATGCCCGTGATGGCATTGGTTGCGCCAGGACCTGATGTCACTAAGACGACACCGACTTTACCTGTAGCGCGTGCGTAGCCATCGGCCATATGCACTGCAGCTTGTTCATGTCGAACAAGAATATGATCAATATCTGATTTTTCATGCAATGCATCATAGATATCCAGCACAGATCCACCAGGATAGCCGAATATATGTTTGACACCTTCATCGATGAGCGATCGAACGATCATACTCGCGCCAGATAACATTTCCATTATTTAATCCTCATAAGTTACCGCTGCGGTAGGCAGTATCTTGCTACAGCGACGGTAATCGCTTGAATAAATGAGTGCAGATGGTGATCTTTACTCGTTTGTACCTAAGCTAAAAGTGCTTAACAGGGAAGAACGCCTGCGACATCTTGTGGAATATGGTACTCGACTGTCATAACAGTTATTCCATAATATGAAAATTGATCGGCTTTACAAGTGTTTTAAATCAAAAAAAAAGCTTAGTTGAATTTTTTTCAGTATTAAAAAAAAATAAACAACATTTTCTTTAACAATAATATTGTTTATTTTTTCATTATTAACGAAAAACTTTAATGGCTATTTCATGTGATAAGCGGCTAAATGTGAAGTGACCTTATGGGTGACTTTTCTGTATGCGACTTTTTTATGTGTGACCTTTTTTTATGTGGATCAGGGTTTGCAGTACTGCAGCAATAATAACTGCACAGAGCATAAGAGTCGCAAAGGGAGTGGCGCTGTTTTTGGCAAATAAAGCCAGAATGGGTCCGCCTAATGCACCGCAACCAAACTTGAGGGTGCCGATCACCGCTGAAGCTGTACTGATCTCCTTTTGAAACTTCATCAAGACAATGGCATCAGCATTGACCGACATGATCCCTAAACAGCCCATTAGCGGAGTGAGGGCGGCTGCCGTATAGCGGTAATCTAAATTTAACATATTAAAGGTTAATAAAAAGGCGCCAGCAATGACCGCTAAGACTGTCGCAATACGTAATAATGCATCGGCACCAAAGCGAGTGACTAGGCGGCTATTGATGACGTTTGCTAACATTAATGCGCCTACGTTAGCGGTGAAAATAATGGCAAATTGCTCTGGAGGAAGGCCAAAGACGTCCATAAACACAAAAGGAGAGGCGGTTATATAACTAAAAAAGGCGAATGAGATCACAAAACTCACCATGATATTTAAGGCAACGCCTGGTTTAGTGAATACGATTTTATAGTTTTTAAGAAAAGAGACTTGGTTTAGTGGATCTTTCTGCTTATTGTGCGGCATGTCATTGGGCAGCTTTAATTGATATAACGCAATAATCGTAATAATGAAAGCGTAAGCGGATGTGAGGAGAAAAATCATGTGCCAATTGCCTAAGGTGAGAATAAAACTACCGATACTGGGGGCAATTAATGGGGCGAGCATCATGATGAGCATGACATAAGACATGCCTTTGGCGGTATCTTTGCCATAAATGTCTTTGACATAACTTGGAATAACAACGGTGGCGGCAGCCCCTGATAATGCTTGCAAAAAACGCAATATCAAGAAAAGTTGAATATGGGTGGTTAGAGCAAGTGCTAAGCTGGTGAGCATGAAACTAATAAGCCCAAAAATAACAAAATGTCGCCTTCCCCATTTGTCGGCTAAAGGGCCAAAGACAAACATACCCGCAGAATACCCTAACAAATAAAGGCTCACGGATTGCTGAATATCTGTAATAGGGGTATGAAATTCAGTGGCCAGCATCGTCATGGCAGGAAGGTACATATCGATGGCAAGGGGGGTGATGGCAATAATGGCTGCTAATAATGGAATAAGGCGCGTAAATTGTGGTGCGGCGGGAAGAGAATGAGTCGACATGGCGTTTAATGGCTCTTAAATACGAGTAAGCAAAAATAGGTGCAAATGATAATCTTGTCTTTTGATACTTATCAAAGCGAATAGTGGCCAAGCATAACATACATTATGGGGATGATTGTTTGTTCTTACTTGGCGGCGAAAGGAGATAGGTCTAAAAGAAGATTAATTGGAGGGAGCGTTATTTTTTATTAATACATGCAAGAATTGAGTTAATTAAATGTATTTTTTTGGGTGGTATTTTTTTAAAATAAATCGCTTTATGCCTTTCAATGATAGAGAAACTGGTAGCTTAGTTTTCTTTAATTTAGTATATGTCAATGGTTTAAGGCCTAATAAGGTTGAGATAGCTTTTATTTTCAGTTGTTTAGCCTTAACTTTAAGCAATCACTTATTTTCGATTGTATGACATTTAATCTAATCTCATTAAGATAAAAAAATATGAATAATCTTTCACTTCCGTTGAAAATAGTGCTGATTGTGCTATGGGCGGTAACCAGTTATTTTATTGGCCATGGATTGGTTGAGCAGGCGGATACTCAGTTAGGCATTTTCATGCTAGTGTTATTCGCTGGGCTGTGGATGACGGAGATCATTCCCTTATCTGTTTCGGCTATTTTAGTGCCCGTGGTGGCAGCCTTGACTCACGTTTTAAGCTTTAAAGCGGGAATGACCAATTTCTCCTCCAGTATTATTTATCTTTTTATGGGTGGCTTTACCCTTGCCGCGTTATTAAATAAACACGGCATTGACCGCTGGTTAGCATCAACGGTCACTAAGATCACTGGAGGACATCTATGGCGGACCATTATTTTATTCTTTTCCGTTGTCTCTTTGTTATCCATGTGGATGAGTAATACTTCGACCACAGCCATGATGCTGCCTATTGCTATTGGATTAATTGATAAGCAATATATTCGAATGCGTGCCTTTGTGATTTTAGGTACCGCTTATGCGGCTAATATTGGAGGGCTAGCCACCATAGTCGGTTCACCGCCAAACGGTATTGCGGCTGCGGCATTGAATATGGACTTTTTAACTTGGCTAAAAGTCGGCTTGCCTACCACTTTGCTTATGTTCCCTGCGGTATTATTGGCTTTGTATGTGGTTATTCGTCCAGAAAAGAATGCTCAAGTGGTGCATTTATCCGCTGATGAGTCAATGCGCTGGACGCCAGAAGCGAAAGGCTCCATAGCGCTGTTTATGTTTACGGTTGTGTGCTGGGTGTTTGCCAAACCTATCGGTGACTTTTTAGCTGTAGATGGTTTCGATCGTTTAATTGCCTTAATGATCACCGCTGCGGCCCCTGCCTTAAAGTTGATTAGTTGGAAAGAACTTGAGCGCCAAATTGATTGGGGGATCTTGTTGTTATTTGGTGGCGGTTTGTGTCTTTCTATGGTCCTTAAAGAAACGGGAACTTCTGCTTGGTTCGCCGAAGCATTGATGTCTGCACTTGAAAATGCACCTGCTTGGTTCTTAGTGATTGCCTGTATCAGTTTTATGATTTTCTTAACGGAGTTGGCCTCTAATACGGGATCGGCGGCGATCCTCATTCCTATTATGATAGCCCTTGCGGATCAATTTAATCCGGCGATTACTTATTCACTGGTTTTTGGTGTCGGAGTAGCGGCAACTTGTGCCTTTATGTTGCCGGTGGCAACACCACCTAATGCGCTGGCTTATGCAACTGGTGAGGTGAAGCAAAGCCAGATGCTAAAAGCGGGCATGCTTTTAAATATTATCGGTATTTTTGTGGTTTACTTGTGTGTCAGTTTGTTTTCTTAGTTCCTAGCTAGAGTGTGAGCATAGCTTCGAGGGCTTTGAGGTAATAGCTTTGAGGTAATAGCTTGAGGATATCGTTGGTGGATATAGACTCGTTTCTTGCCTATTGCCTATTGCCTATTGCCTTTGTTTAAGGTTTAAGGTTTAAGCGTTTTTATTTAAACTTTAGCCATTGTCACTTTAGCCATTGTCACTTGAGCCAGTCGGTGATTTGAAAGCCTGATTTTCACAGAGAAAATCAGGTTTTTTTATGGCTATTTAACGCGATAAGTTTTACATTACCGCTAATTTTTAAAAGTATAATCTTGAGTACCATTATGGCCCGGACTGCGAGTGCGCTGCACATTTTAGTAAAACATAAAGAACAAGCTGAAGAGATTATAAACAAGCTTGAAAAAGGCGCTAAGTTTCACGTCTTAGCCAAAAAGTATTCGACCTGCCCGTCGGGTAAAAAAGGGGGAGATCTCGGTGAATTCCGCCAAGGGCAAATGGTGCCACAATTTGACAAGGCCGCCTTTAAAGGGGAAATTTTAGTGCCACAACTCGTTAAAACCAAGTTTGGGTGGCATGTCATCAAGGTCTTGTATCGGACTTAATCGTCCTCTTTCTTTGTGACCATTTATTCAATGGTCACGATATTGATATTTATAAAGAGACTATTCTTGTGGTCATTCTTGCTAATGATTTCCATCATGTTCGATGAGCGTGAGCTTTCACATGAAAGCTGATGATATTTATATTTAAGAATGTTTTTCAATTAGTTAAGATTATTTTGATTACATTAGTTCAGTTGTACTTATTGTCTGCCGCAGGCTTTTGTGCAGATACTCCTGCTAGACGCTGTGAAGCCATCCATGGCCGTTTTACGGTTTCATCCTTGAAACCGAAACTAGCAGGCGCATCTACACGGGGGGTTAAGAGCAAAAGCGAAAGCTTAAAGAAGAGTGTTTCTTCGAATACGGGTTTATCTCACTACCTACATTCTAATGCTGTTCAAGGTTAGACAAAGAAAAAGCGTTATTCAATCAGTTGTGAGGCGGATCATGGATTTAGGCTTGTTTTTCCGTTTTTTTATTAGTTAAAAAACATTTTATTTACATAAGTAACGTTTGAGGGTATGTTGCTGGGTGATGTGATAGTGAAGTTATTGGTTTTCATACTTAATAGAGTAAATTATGCAATACAGTATGTTAGTAGTGTGCCAGATGCTTTAACAAGAGTAGTGGTCTGACATGATAAACGCGCATGCGCACTATACAAAGGTTAGCCATTCTCCGTAACTATCAAGGATTGAGTCAAATTGGACGAATTAGAAAGTATCATTGAAAAGTACACTGATGGCTATATTCAAGAGCATATTTATTCCATAGAAAAGCTTAATATTTTTGCCGCTATCTTTTATAAAGATGTGGCCGAGATATACGACTGCATCACAAGGGTAAGAAATGTTGAATTAAACCCATCAGGATATTCTCTAGACGATGCGCCGATTATGGGCTTGTTAATTAAAGTTTGGAAGTTACTTAAAGAAATAGTCGCATACTATGAAAAAGATAATGCAGAGATTATAAGTATCCTAGAACGCCCTTTAGTAGAGTCTGCCATAACTGCTAGCTATCTAATAAAATCTGACTCCCAAGTTGTTGAAGACTATAGAAAAATATCGTACAAAGACCGTTTACGTATTTTACGTGAATTAAAACAAGGAGATGTCTTTTTTGAAAGTAAGGCTGGAAAAAGGCTGCTTAAATCGGTTCAAGAAAAACTTGAATTGGAAGGCTTCGATGAAAACTCATTTCAAGAACAGAAGAAAAACAGGTGGAAACTACAAGGCAAAAATTTCTTTGAAATCTTTAAGGAAGTAGAAGACGAAAAATTGTATACGTCAACTTTTGGCATGATGTCAGAATCAATACACGCGTCATGGAATGATAGTCTCGATTGGTGCTTGTACAGGAATGAAGACAATACTTTTGATCCTTTTCCATTCTACCATCCACCAGATATACGTTTTTTAACTACTACCTTAATCTTTTGTAATCGACCATATAAGCTGTGGCTAAACCACATAGGTATTACTGATAAATATTTAATGGACATCCTTCAATGGGTAGAGAATATCAATTCAATTCTTTATGTTCATTTTGATAAGTTGTATGGTAATGAACATGGCTAACAAGCTGTTAAACAAGGACAAAAAAACAGTTGGTTTTGCTCCTTCGTCACTAATTTTAACCAACTATTTTATGCCTCTTAATGAGGCGTTAGGTGCCATAAGGTTATGCTTCGAACTATTGCTTTAAATTTAGGTCTTCTAGTTACATTTGTTGCTCAAGCATCTGCACCGATAGAGTCTGTTCAGCTAGATCAAACTCTGGCAAGCAAACTTGGATTTATTATCGAATTTTCTCGTGATAAAGAGGCTACTAACCTCAGCGTTGCAGGCCCTAAAGAGTTAAATGGTTGCGCGCCGTTGAAAGTAGGTACAGCAATACTAAATAAAGATAATTTAGACATTGCCTTAAGTATTTCTGAAGTTAATAAGGGAGCTAATCCAAAAAGCTTTGGTTATATTCGTAATGTTACTGACAACAAATTACTATTATTTATTGACTACATATGCCCAGTTGGACGTCAACATCAAAGTCGTAGATACGAGCTATGGTCAAGCAGCACCTAACAAGAGACTATGGTGTCAATCGTTAATTTCAAGCTTTTGATGCTTTCCACAAAACGCCATCTCTTAACATTGA
>NZ_CANLZC010000097.1 GCF_947495455.1 uncultured Shewanella sp.
TTCAATGTTAAGAGATGGCGTTTTGTGGAAAGCATCAAAAGCTTGAAATTAACGATTGACACCATAGTCTCTTGTTATGTTTACAACTAAAACAATTGTAAGCCATCATATGGTTTAATTTTTTAAAGACTCCAGACGGTTAGTTAAATTACCTACATGTAATTCTAATTTGTGACCATTTGGGTCTAGGAAATATAAGGAATTACCCTCACTTTTATTTTGCTTCCATTGTTTAGCACCTGAACCGAGAATCTTGTCTTTAGCCATTTTAAAATTAGTATCGGGTACATCAAATGCTAAATGACAATAGTCGTTTGAAGGAGAAGCTTTATCAAGTGAAAGGCAAAACCATAAATGATTTAAAGAAAGGTATGCACCAGTTAACCATTTTGCATGTGGAACCATACCTAAAATTTTCACATAAAAATCGAAGGACTCTTCTAAATCATTTACTGCGATAGTGATGTGATTTATGCCGTTTAACACGAACTTTCCTTGTAAACATAACGCCCCAGTAAGCGGTGCAAAATAGTTGGCTACAATTAGCGAAGAATGAGCGCAAGCCAACTGTTTTGCGTCCGTTCTTGACTGGCTTGTTAGGCCTTTTAGGCGCCGCGAAATTTTTCCACCAAATACGAGGGAATTGGCCGGATAAACTTGTAAATAATGTATGCCAGAATAACTACTACTAGAGCAAACCCTATGGGCAAAACGACGCCAAATGTGGGAGACATGCCAATTACAAACCCAAGATAATACTCTGAATGATAAATAGGTAGAAATAAGGCTATAACCAACAAACTTGGAGCCATAAGCGATGCTACTTGCTCAAAACCATTTACAAAAGATACCGACAATACAATTCCGTAGAGTAACCCGCCGATAAAACCTAACTTAACACTAAGCGAATAACTCCCTTCCTCTCTCTTGTGGGTCATGCTGAGCAAAAGCCAGCTAAGTACCGGCAGAAGAATGCCTCCCCACCAATTTGAAATAGCGGGTAAATCACTTCTATGCAGTAAATGGTGGCTTGGGACACCGCCATTACTATGCTGCCACAATAATAAACACCAAATAAATACTGCAATTACAATAGTAAAATAAATCCTAAACGGATTTTTTTTGAATATCTCCATATCAAAACTCCTTTTAATGCTCGTTATCTGAATAGAGGCCTAACGCTAACCGTCAGCCGCTGGAGCGATAGCGGAGGTCGGCTGGACGGGCTTGTTATGAGTTTCTTTCACAAAAATAGCAATTGGCTCTGCAATTAAATGATCCTGGTTGAATAACATGCCACCTTTTATTATTAGCCTCCCCTCTTGCTCAAGAAAGAAACTTACTTCTAAGTCTCCAGCTTGGTAGTAACGATTAAAATTATTAGGACTTATAAAGCTTCCATCAACATGCAAGCTTTTCCCAGGAAGTATTTCAAAATATTCAACATCGGGCTTGTCGCCAGACCTGCTTCCGAGAATGAAACGGCCATTTGCCATTACTGTATCAGTCATCGGTGTAAGATCTGCAAGCAACTGGAATGAACCGATTGTCTTTATTCGAATTGTTTGTTCGGTTTCATTAAATATTATAAAACCAAATCCGGGTAACCGTGTTTTAGATGATTCATGAATGACCTCAGGGTCAGTTAGTTTTTGATAGTTAATTATTGCGAATGGCATCGCCGCTAAGACAGCTAGAAATGCAATGAGAGTTGTTATCACCCACTTCCAGTGCACTTTAAAGAAATCGATGGTTGCAGAAATTACTCTAGCCAGCAACGGACGCTTCATATCACCACCAATAATAACCGCTGATGAGTCTGCTTCATTTTCATAAGGGATGTATTCCCCTTCGTACCAATCCTTAAGCTTCTTTAGCATAGTGGTTTGAATACCTCTTACTCATAACCTTTGTATAATGCGCATGCGCGTTTATCATGTCAGACCAGTACTCTTGTTAAAACATCTGGCACACTACTCACATACTGTATTGCATAATTTACTCTATTAAGTATGAAAACCAATAACTTCACTATCACATCACCCAGCAACATACCCTCAAACCTTACTCATGTAAACAAATTGTTTAAAATCAAGTGAGATCAAAGTGAACTACTTGATATCACTCACAAGTTTATCTTTTCGCTAAAAGAGAATCCAACGCCCCCCCTAGCATTAACAAAGCACTTTTCTTTGTTTAGCCTTAAACAAAATATAGAATGTAGGTAGCTGTTTTAGAGTAGATTAATAAATCACAGCCCGTTCGAAGAAATCCACTGACTTTCTCTTTGCTTTTGATTTTTTCTTTTGCTCTTAACACCCCGTGTAGATGCACCTGCTAGTTTCGGTTTCAGGGATGAAACCGTAAAGCGGCCATGGATGGCTTCACAGCGTCTCGCAGGGGCATCTGCACAAAAGCCTGCGGCAGGCAATTAATATAATAAAATGACAAACTCAATATAATCCAACTCAATACGTTAAACGCTAGTTTATGATCCCCTTCTGTGGATGGGAATCCACGATCTTTACCCTGCCGGCAGGTAATTGATCCCCATAACAGTGACACATTGAAAAAACACTGGCCAATAAAGCCAAACGATAATTTGTTACACCACCTTTGTGAGTGTAAAACTCATAACCTTCACCCTGCTGGCAGCAATTCAACTCAATATCACCAGACACTATTGAAGGCCACACCTGTAAATGGCCATCAAGCTTACTCTGGATGTGGATTGGCATCCCTATCCACCTCCTTATCCTTTACCCTTTATCAATGGTATTGGCCGTTTTGGTGAGCATCTCTCGCATCCACCGATGGCCGGGATTATGCTGCAGCAGCGGGCTCCAGGCCATGGTAAGTTCAATGGGCAAAATATCAAAGGGCGGCTTCACAATCATCACCTTAGGATTAGCCTGTTGCAAACGCGCCATTTTACTGGGCACAGTGGCAATGAGATCTTGTTGTTCAGCCAAGGAGCACGCCGCTTGATAATGCCGTGTAAACACAGTAATACGGCGCTTTTTACCAATACGGGTTAAGGCTTCATCGACCCAACCTAGGCGCTGCACATCCGCAGGATCCATGCCCACGCCCACGCCCATACCGGTTTTACTGACCCACACATGGTGCGCCTCGAGATAACTGTCAAGATGAAAATCATTGAGCACGGGATGGGTTTTATTGATCACACAACTAAAATCATCTCGCCATAACACTTTTTGATGAAAAGATTGCGGAATATTGTCAAAGCGATTAATGACCATATCCACCGTGCCTTGCTCTACATCGGGAAAATTCACATCACTGGGGGTCATGATATCCAAAATAATATTGGGCGCTTCACTGCGAAGTCGGTCGATCAATAGCGGCAGTAAGGTCGCTTCTGCATAATCACTGGCCATGATGCGAAATACGCGGTGACTTCTGGCGGCATCAAAGTCTGCTCGCGGCTGAACGGCTTTTTCCAGTTCAATCAGCAGCGAGCGAATGGCGGGCTCCAACTCCTTTGCACGCTCGGTGGGCGTCATTCCTTGGCTGGTGCGAATAAGCAAAGGATCATTAAATAAAGTTCTTAGTCTTTTCAATCCATTACTCATGGCAGGCTGACTGATCCCCAATTGATCTGCCGCACGAGTCACATTCTTTTCACGTAACAATACATCTAGATAAACTAATAAATTCAAATCAATACGAGATATATTCATAGGGTAAATACCGAAAATACAAACTATAAATTAGACTAATTTAGAGCAATATAACTACTATTTGATGAGTAATCAAACGCTGCTAATCAACTTGTTAAAAAAGGAATTATTATGTCGAACTATAGAAACCAGATAGATAAAGCTGCAAGCTTGATTAATGCTGAAGGAGCGAGCTGGAACGCAATCAATGCCGATGCCGTTGCCCGCATGAGAATGCAAAATCGCTTCAAAACCGGTTTAGATATTGCTCAATATACCGCCGACATCATGCGTGAGGACATGGCAAATTATGACGCAGACTCATCACTGTATACGCAATCTTTAGGCTGTTGGCATGGTTTTATCGGCCAACAAAAAATGATCTCCATCAAAAAACACCTGTTAACCACTAAACGACGCTATTTGTATTTATCTGGCTGGATGGTGGCCGCCCTCCGCTCTGAGTTTGGCCCGCTGCCCGATCAATCTATGCATGAAAAGACCTCCGTTGCGTCATTGATCAAAGAGCTTTATACCTTTTTACGCCAAGCCGATGCCCGTGAACTTGGCGATCTGTTTCGCCAACTCGATATGGCGCCAAATCATGAAAAACAAGCCATTCAAGCGAAAATCGATAACTTTGAAACTCATGTTGTGCCCATCATTGCCGATATTGATGCCGGCTTTGGTAATGAAGAAGCCACCTATTTAATGGCAAAACAAATGATCGAAGCTGGCGCTTGCTGTATTCAGTTAGAAAATCAAGTCTCAGATGTGAAGCAATGCGGCCACCAAGACGGTAAAGTCACTGTGCCCCATGTGGAATTTCTCGCCAAAATTAATGCCGTGCGTTATGCCTTCTTAGAACTTGGCATTAATAATGGTGTCATTGTCGCCCGTACCGATTCTTTAGGCGCTGGCCTGACGCAAAAAATTGCCGTCACTAACTCGCCGGGTGATTTAGGCGAGCAATATAATGCCTTCTTAGCAACCACAGAAGTCAGCATGGATGACATCAGCGATGGTGATATTGTCTTTAAGCAACAAGGCAAACTAGTCAAGCCTGAGCGTTTACCTAACGGATTATTTAAATTTAGACAAGGTACAGGGGAAGAAAGGTGCGTGCTTGATTGCATTACGGCCTTGCAAAATGGCGCCGATTTACTGTGGATTGAAACAGAAAAGCCCCATGTGGCACAAATTGGCGCTATGGTCGATGCCATTCGCCAAACCGTTCCCAATGCTAAATTGGTTTACAATAACTCCCCCTCATTCAATTGGACACTTAATTTCCGTCAACAAGTGTTTGACACCATGAAAGCCGCAGGCCAGAACATGGGCGCTTATGAGCGCGCTGATTTGATGAATGTGGAATATGACAACAGTGAATTAGCACAACAAGCCGATGAAAAAATTCGCACTTTCCAAGCCGATGCGGCCCGTGAGGCAGGCATTTTCCACCACTTAATTACCTTACCGACTTACCATACGGCGGCCTTATCGACAGATAATTTAGCCAAAGATTATTTTGGTGACATGGGCATGTTAGGCTATGTGGCAAATGTGCAGCGCCAAGAAATTCGTCAAGGCATTGCCTGTGTGAAACATCAAAACATGGCAGGCTCTGACATGGGCGATGATCATAAAGAGTACTTCTCTGGCGATCAGGCACTGAAAGCCTCTGGTAAAGACAATACCATGAATCAATTTTAATCGATAAAGCTTATCCTTATACTCTAGATCTTGGCTTTAGATCTTGATTCTAGCTCTTAGCTTTAGCTCTTGACTCTCAAATGAGAGGTGATGCTCCACCTCTCATTCTGCGTTGTAAATAGATTGCATTTCAATACTCATTTTTATCCCTTTGTTTACAAAAAATCTTTAATTACGTCGGCAAACAAACAGGCTCATTGGTTTTTTTCGCTCAAATCCCCCTGTGATAGCGCTTATATTTCAAACAGTCATTTAAACTGTCACTTCGCACTCAATCATTTTTAAAACCAATATAAAACAAATAAAAAACAGCGCATTAACATTAACTAAAGAAGAAATCTTCTTGATAATCAGGACTATTTTCCCTAATCACGGCTTTTATTTTTGTTGATAGTTTGAACGCTAAGTATTAGTATACGACTCCATTAAAAGGACTTTGTGGCCTTTCATGCCATTTTGCAGTTAAGTGATTTATGCCATTGACATCAAAAAAATCCCGACAAAAGAAACATAAAATAAACACAAAAGAAACACTGAATGGAAAATCCAGTTCGAGTTTCTCTTACTCTCAAGCAGGAATATTTGATGCCAAACAAGCAAGCTATGCCGCACTCGCTGCAGCTCACACCAACAATAAGCATTTATTATGTCTAACAAGTTTGAAAGCTTGTTTTTATAAAGAAAAAAAATCATTAAGTCGGCTATTTACCTTATTACCCGCCTTTTTAAAAACCAAAATGGCGCATTATGTCAATCATGCCATTGACTCACACTCCTTTCATGTCGTACGGAGCGCATCATGACCTTACCGCATTTTTACAGTTA
This sequence comes from uncultured Shewanella sp., assembly GCF_947495455.1. Taxonomy (GTDB): domain Bacteria; phylum Pseudomonadota; class Gammaproteobacteria; order Enterobacterales; family Shewanellaceae; genus Shewanella. The sequence goes on from NZ_CANLZC010000097.1 coordinate 6,222, forward strand.
TATTGACGGTCAATATTTAGCCAGCAACAAGAGTGATCCTATTGCTGTTACCAATCCCGCAACGGGTGAAATTATTTATCATGTCGACACCTGTGATGAAAAAATCCAACAAGCCGCCATAGACAGCGCAAAAAAAGGCTTTGCCATTTGGTCAACAATGAGCACGATTGAACGAAATCGCATTCTTCTCAAAGCGGCCAGTTTATTACGCCAACACAATGACACATTAGCCGAAATAGAAGTGAAAGACACAGGTAAACCTTGGCAAGAAGCCAGTGTGGTTGATGTGGCCACAGGTGCAGATGCCATTGAATTCTTTGCCAATATTGCTGCAGGCCTAGAAGGCAGTCAGCAACAAGTTGGCAATGATTTTTATTACACTCGCCCTGAGCCATTGGGCATTTGTGCCGGTATTGGCGCCTGGAATTACCCGCTACAAATCGCCTGCTGGAAATCAGCACCGGCACTTGCCGCCGGTAATGCCATGATTTTCAAACCCTCAGAAGAAACCCCCTTAGGCGCATTGAAGCTTGCAGAGATTTTTACTCAAGCAGGTTTACCCAATGGCGTCTTTAACGTTGTTTTAGGTGATGGAAAAATTGGGCAATGGCTCACAGCCCACCCCGATATTGCCAAAGTCTCTTTTACGGGGGAAGTGGGTACAGGTAAAAAAGTCATGGCCTCAGCGGCCAGTAATCTAAAAAGCGTGACCATGGAATTAGGGGGTAAATCGCCACTGATCATCTTTGATGATGCTGACATCGATAATGCCGTATCCGCTGCCATGCTAGGCAACTTTTATACTCAAGGGGAAATTTGTACCAATGGAACACGGGTATTTGTACATGACAATATTTACCCTCAATTCATCGAAAAGCTAAAGCAAAGAACCCAAGACAATATTGTTTGTGGCGATCCTATGGATCCGTCTACCAATTTTGGCGCACTGATCTCAAAAGCGCATCAAGAAAAAGTCTTAGGTTATATCAACAAAGGCATTGAAGAAGGCGCAACCTTACTCACAGGAGGCCGTGCTCTACAGCCTGACAATGCCCCTAATGGCTATTTTGTTGCTCCCACTATTTTTACGAATTGTTCAGATGACATGACCATTTGTCGTGAAGAAATTTTTGGTCCAGTGATGTCGGTACTCACCTTCAGTGACGAAGACAATGTCATTAAGCGAGCAAACAATACCGAAATGGGCTTAGCCGCTGGGGTCTTTACTCAAGACATTACACGAGCTCATCGCGTTATTCATCAATTACAAGCCGGCATTTGTTGGATCAACGCCTATGGGGCTTCGCCTGCAGAAATGCCTGTTGGCGGTTATAAGTTGTCGGGGATCGGCCGTGAAAATGGCACTGAAACCCTGAAACATTACACTCAAACAAAAGCGATTTATGTGGGACTCGCGTCCCTAGAAAGTCCATTTTAAGGATCTGTTTTGATAGGCTCAACTAATCAACATCATTACGACTATATTATTGTTGGCGCAGGCTCAGCAGGATGCGTATTAGCCAATCGATTATCGGAAGATCCCAACAATCAAGTGTTACTATTGGAAACCGGTGGCAGCGACAAAAGCATTTTTATTCAAATGCCTACCGCCTTATCCATTCCAATGAATACCAGCAAATACGCATGGCAATTTGAAACTGAACCCGAACCCTTTTTAAATAACCGCCAAATGCACTGCCCTCGCGGTAAAGTGCTGGGAGGATCTTCATCCATTAATGGTATGGTCTATGTCCGTGGCCATGGGAAAGATTTCGATGAGTGGCAGCAACTGGGCGCGACGAATTGGGATTATGCTCATTGCCTACCCTACTTTAAAAAAGCTGAGACTTGGGCCTTTGGTGGAAATGATTATCGAGGAAATGCTGGCCCCCTTGCCGTGAATAACGGTAATGAAATGAAAAATCCGCTGTATCAAGCCTTTGTTGATGCTGGTGTGGATGCGGGCTATTTAGCCACGTCAGATTATAATGGGGCCCAGCAAGAAGGTTTTGGCCCTATGCATATGACGGTAAAAAATGGCGTGCGTTGGTCCACTGCTAACGCCTATTTACGTCCTGCCATGAAACGCAGCAACTTAACTGTCATCACCCATGCTTTGGTGCATAAAGTCCTGTTGAAAGGAAAGCAAGCTAAAGGTGTTCGTGTTGAACGTAAAGGTAAAGTAGAGAATATCTTTTGCCAAAAAGAAGTGATCTTAAGTGCAGGCTCTATTGGCTCACCGCATATTTTACAGTTATCGGGTATCGGCGATGCCAATAAACTGAAGCAAGCTGGTGTCGAGCTGATCCATGATTTACCGGGTGTGGGCCAAAATTTACAAGATCACTTAGAGTTTTACTTTCAATTTAAATGCTTAAAACCCATTTCACTCAATGGTAAGCTCGATCCTCTCAATAAGCTGTTTATCGGTACACGTTGGATTTTAAATAAAAGTGGATTGGGCGCAACTAACCATTTTGAATCTTGTGGCTTTATTCGCTCAAAGGCTAACCTTGAATGGCCGGATCTGCAATATCATTTCTTACCCGCGGCTATGCGCTACGATGGTAAAGAAGCCTTTGCCGGCCATGGTTTTCAAGTGCATATTGGCCATAATAAGCCTAAAAGTCGTGGCAGTGTGGATTTAGTCTCAAAGGATCCTCACATCGCTCCCCGCATTCAATTTAATTATCTTGAGCATCAAGACGATATTGAAGGCTTTAGAGCTTGCGTGAGATTGACTCGTGAAATCATCAATCAGCCTGCTCTTGATGACTATCGCGGCGAAGAAATTCAGCCGGGCTCACATATTCAAACCGACGAAGAAATTGATGCCTTTGTCAGAAGCGCTGTGGAGAGTGCCTACCACCCTTCTTGCTCTTGTAAAATGGGCCTTGATAACATGGCCGTAGTGGATCCCGATACAAAAGTTCATGGCATACAAGGGCTGCGCGTCGTCGATTCGTCAATTTTCCCCAGTATTCCCAATGGCAACTTGAACTCACCCACAATCATGTTGGCTGAACGTGCGGCGGATTTGATACTGTCTCGTCCTATGCTAAAGGCTGAAAACCACAAAGTGATCCTTGCCGAACCATTAGAACAACAACGCTCTCACACACCAAAAAGGAATACAAACCCACACTCATAATAAAAATAATAAGGTTACACGCCAAGCCTGTTGAATCCATTTGATATGTGCTTTCAATAGGCTGGGCATCACACTTTCAGCAGTTAACCTTTATCTTGTTTGGCCTTAAAAAAACAAAGCCCAAATAAGGTTAACTCACTTCTATACCCAAGCGACCTAAAATGATGCAGTCAGGTCGTTTGGGTATAGAAGGATATCATTTGATATTGAATAACCACTAATGAATAACAAACAAAGGATCACACTTGATATTACTTCAACTTGTTCAAAAAAGGAGGCTAAAATGACACTTTGGTTATCAATGGGCATTATTTTTACCCTCATCGCCATTGCTTTTGTGCTGTATCGCTGGGGCAATGTAAAATGCGTCGGCACGAACCCCGTTGGCACCTTCACTTTTATCGCAATCTTGTTCACTTCGGGTTTAGATGTGGGCTTGATCATGTTCCCGCTCACGGAATTTGCTGGGTACGCCGATGTGGCAGCCAGCCCTGAATACGGCTTTACTAATCCTCTGGCCATTGAATTTGGTTTTTGGGGATGCCTCATTTGGGGGTTTTATTTCCTCACTTGCTTCTATTTTTGTGTCATCGAACCTAAGGTCAAATTCTTTGAAATAACATGGGTTAAACTGATTAATAATGTCGTTATTATTGGTACCTGTGCCTTTACTGCCTATTTATTGTTATCAAACCTACCTTGGTATTTACCTGAAGTTGGTGATGGCAGTACTATCGTTGCAACATTCTATTTAATTGTGTTTGCGGTTATTGCAGCAGCGGTTTATTCCAGTATCAGCCTTAAGTATGTGCGTATTTTAAGTCTAGGCAGTACTTGGTTGTTTTTAAGCTTAATTGCCATCATGTGGGCAGGTGCCTTTTTATCGCCAGAGTCCAGTGTTAAAGAATTCTTTAGCACCTTAGGTTTAGTTGGAGGCTATTTTTCTAACCTGAACCATTTCGTATTGCCGCTTAATGACTACCATGAGTTTTATCTTCTTTGGTGGTTTGCTTGGAGTATTATGATAGGTCAATTTACCTCACGCTTTGTCGGTGGATTAAAAGCCTATCAAGTACTTATCGCCATGATGATCTTTCCGTCTATTCCTATTGCCATTTGGTTTACCGTACTTTACTACTACAGCACTCATGGCCTGAATACGACAGGGTTTTATAATCTTGCTATGGTGGTCGTCGGTATTACTTTTGTGATCAACTCACTGGATTCTTTGATCCGCTTGTATACCGATAACTTAAATTTCACCGTTGAACGTTTAGGTAAGTGGAATTACTTTATTGCCAACTTAATCTTAATGTCAGGGCTGACTTTATTGTTCCAACTTAATTTCTTAGAAATTGAATGGATTGGCGCCTTAAATATTGGCCTGTTTTTCAGCTGCACCCTTTATATGCTTCACCTGCATTACACTAAAGGCCTTAGCATTCGTAAACCTCTAACGACAAATTAATAAAAAACAAAACTAACAATTAATAATAACAATTAAGTGCTCAGTTCAATACAGGATAACCTGTATTGAACTGCCTGCGAGACATCATTTTCCACTCAATATAGATGATAAAAATAAAATGAAGAACAAGCTAAAAACAAAAATCAGCAAAACGCTTTTAATGCTTTCCACAACGGCTTTATTAGCGTCAACTTCAAGTGCTTATGCGGCGTTATCTTCAACCGTAACGGCCACCTCTGACTATATGTTTAACGGTGTGAGTCAAACTCAAAATAACCCCGCTTTACAAGCCAGCCTTGATTATGCAGCAAATGCGGGTTGGTACCTTGGTGCCTTCGCCTCTAATGTGGATTTTGGTAGCGGTGACGACACTTGGTTGGAACTTGATGCCTATGCTGGACACTATTTTCAGCTCACCGATAAATTCAGTTTAGACGCAGGTCTTGCCTATTATACTTACCATGGTGATGACGCTTCAAGCGACTACAACTACCCTGAGCTTTACACTAAATTTGGCTATGACTCATCTATCGGTCACAGTGAATTAAACTTTTGGTACACTTGGGATTATTTCGGCTATGGTGGCAGTCATTATATCGGCATGATCGCCCATACCTTTACGCTGGCTGAAGGCCATGATATTCGCTTCAGCTTCGATCGTTCAACCTCTGGTGATAAAGATAAATGGCTTTGGGGAGACGATCGTGCCTATAACCATTATCGCATCGCCTATATGACTAATGTGAAGTCATTTGACTTAACCGTTTCCGCAGAAGACACCAATATGGATTTAAATGTTTCTGGAAAAAATGTCTCAGATCCACGTTTTGTGATCTCTGTTGCCAGAACCTTTAATTTTTAATGTGAGTTAATCGCATCAATCAGTAACCCATAAAGTGAATATCGACCGCTCATCAATAGCTTACAAAATAAAGATGCGTCAATATTCACTTTTCTTTTTTGTTAAATTAAAGCTTAACATTCAACATTAACATTTGAGTTTAGACCCATTTTCAGTATTTGACTTCAATATTGCTCGCAAGTCAAATTCAAGCGTCACCCGCTTGGCATCTTCTCTTCTTCATTAATATTTATTCACCCATTTATTTAAAGGAGGATAACCAACAATCAAGGACACATAAATATACAAACAAAGTATTATTAATTAACAATGAATAGCATTTAAATCAGCAATTAAAACATTAAACATAACTTAATCGGATTAACAAGGGGATTAAATTTAAAGTTAAGTAAATTATTTGGTGAAAAATACTTAATAAATATAGCGTGGCCTTTGACATTATTTAGGTATCAATGTTCCAAACCTAAATAAATATAAATGAAATAATGATATGTCAGAGGTGAAGATGAAATTATCTAACATTGCTACACTTATAGCAGCAACTTGCTTGAGCACGGCCGCTTTTGCTGATATCGATAAACACCGTTTTATCATTAAAATCGATAATACCAATAAACCTATTGTCAAAGCACTGGCTAAAAAACTGGGCGCAACCATCAAAGTCGATGGTAATGGCTTTTTTTCTGCCAAATTTGACGGAAAAGGACTCGCCGATGTCAAAGGACTGTTAAACAATTCCAATATTCGGTTAATTGAAGTCGATCAACCCAGATATTTGCTCTCCTCTTCATCCAGCAGCATAGAAACTACGTCCACAACGACAAGTTATCAGGATGATAATGGCGATCCTATGGACACTCAGATCACCCCTTATGGCGTTTATCAAGCTCAAGCGGATCAAGTCTCTTTTAATAGCAATGCGGGCATTAAAGTTTGTATTATTGATTCGGGCCTAGATTCCACCGCATCTGATTTTAATTGGAATAACATTAGCGGTGATAATGACTCAGGCACTGGAAATTGGTATGACAATGGTGGCCCACATGGCACCCATGTGGCTGGCACAGTGGCCGCGACGGATAATGACATAGGTGTGGTTGGTATGGCACCTGAGGTCGACTTACATATCATTAAGGTCTTTAATGAAGACGGTTGGGGCTACTCTTCCGATCTGGCCAGTGCCGCACAGCTTTGCCAAGATGCAGGCGCCAACATTATCAGTATGAGTTTAGGTGGCAGTGGTTCGAGCACAACCGAGTCAGAGGCTTTTCAATCTTTTGCCGACGCAGGTGGACTGACCGTCGCCGCAGCGGGTAATGATGGCAATAGTAATCGCTCCTATCCTGCGGGATATGATTCAGTGATGATGGTTGGTGCAGTAGACAATGATAATAGCATTGCCGACTTCTCTCAGTATCCCAGTTGTTCCAGTAATCAAGACTGTGTCGAAATTACAGCAGCTGGGGTCAATGTCCTTTCTACTTATCCTGAAGGCACTGCAACCATGGCCTTTTTAACTGCCGATGACGTGAATATTGAAAACACAGCCATGGAAAATACCGGTACTGTGACAAACGCGGCCAGTTACTATATGGGCACAGCAGAATCGGTTGACACTAATGCAAACGGTAAAGTGTGTCTTATCGATAGAGGCAACAATTCCTTTTATGACAAAGTGGCTAATTGTGAAGCTTCCGGCGGGCTAGGCGCCGTTATTATCAATAACGAATCCGGCGCATTAAGTGCCACTTTAGGAGACGATAATGACACTAGTATTCCTGCAACAGGGGTCGATTATGACGATCGCAGTGCTGTGTTAAGCGCATCGAGTTTTAGTCTTAATATCGGTTTGGGAGATTATGGTTACATGAGTGGCACTTCCATGGCCACGCCTGCTGTCTCAGGAGTTGCCGCATTAGTTTGGTCCAATCATAACGAATGTTCTGGTGAGGAAATTCGCAATGCATTGACTCAATCTGCCTTATATCCAGGCACAGATGCATCGGCACATGATGTGTATTACGGCTATGGGATTGTCCAAGCCGCCAGTGCAGATGAATATTTAACCAGCAATCCTTGCACTGGCACAACGTCAGAGTAGTTCATTCTCCTTTCACAGTGATCATGAGAGCAAAAATCATTTTGCTCTCATATGAGTAACCGCTTGATAAGGCATTAAGTATTAAACGTTAGGCAAAAAAGTCTCAATCACTTTTTGCTGCTGCCGCTTTCCATCAGGATCCTGTTGGGTTTTAATCTCACAGAAATCCTTGGCCCATTGTGATGTTCTCATACGCACAGGCGGCTTATCCATTGCGATACAGTCAAACACCACTTGCGCCACTTCTTCGCTGGTTTGATATACGCCATCATCACTGCGATTTTGAGCACCTTGAATATATTGCTCTAAAATCGGTTTATATTCATCCTCTCGCATACCGCCAGATGCTTGAAATTGCCCTAAGACATTATTGGCAAACTCCGACGCAATCCCACCTGGCTCAACAAGTGTAAAGTTCACATTAAAACAAGGCTGAATATAACTTGCCATGGATTCAGTGTAACCTTCGACAGCAAATTTTGCTGCGCAATAAATCTCATTAAAAGGTTGCCCTACCAGTCCGCCTACAGAGGAGATATTGATAATATGCCCAGCTCTTGCTTCACGCATAAAAGGGAGTACCGCTTTAGTGCAACGGATCACCCCTAAGAGATTAACATCTAACGCCCATTTGATCTCTTCTTCTGTCGCTTGCTCTGTGGTTCGAATAAAACCCGCTCCGGCATTGTTAACGAGAATATCAATTTTACCGGCCTCTTCTATAACCCGATTAATACAAGCCTCAACACTACTGGAGCTCTGTACATCGAGTGGTTGAATAATGAGCGTTTCCTCTATATTCACCCCCTGCTTATGTGCTTCATCCAATAGTGCTTGCTTCTTGTCAAGGTTTCTCATGGTTGCGTAAGTCACTATTCCTTGCTTCGCTAACATGATTGATAAATGCAGCCCCAATCCTGACGATGCGCCAGTCACTACAGCGACTTTAGCCATTGTATCTATCCTCACTTATTCGTTTTTATCATTATTCATTAACCTACTCTTTATCAGTATAAAAAACGATATAAATATTGTTAATATACACCTCATATCACATTTATTTTTTTCATTTCCTTGAACTTGCACAAGTCTTAATCACTACTTACCCTTAAGTCATTACTCAATGGTTTTTTAATCGTGCCGAGCTGCATTCCTATTTCTCAATATTAAAAGGCAATCAATGGAAAGTGAACAAACATTTTTACAGTTTAATGGGATCAAAAAAAGTTACGACCAACACCAATTAGTCGTGAAAGATTTTAATCTCAATATTGCCGCAGGGGAGTTTGTCACTTTATTGGGCCCTTCAGGCTCAGGAAAAACGTCAGTATTAATGTTAGTGGCAGGCTTTGAAGGTGTAACCAGTGGGGATATATTATTAAATGGCCACTCCATAAAGCGCCTAGCTCCTCATGAACGTAACATTGGCATGGTCTTTCAAAACTATGCCCTTTTCCCTCATATGACAGTCTCACAAAATCTCGCTTACCCTTTAAAAGTCAGAAAGTGGTCAACAAAGAGGCGAAAGCAGCAAATTAACACCTTTCTTGACATGATTGAAATGACAGATTTTGCTCACCGATATCCCAGTCAACTCTCCGGCGGACAAAAACAACGTGTCGCATTAGCCAGAGCCCTCATTTTTGAACCCAATTTAGTGTTAATGGATGAGCCTCTAGGCGCATTAGATAAAAAGCTTCGCGAGCAAATGCAGCTGGAAATTACTCAATTACACAAAAAACTAAAATTTACTGTCCTATATGTGACTCACGATCAAGAAGAAGCGTTGACCATGTCAAATCGAATTGCCGTCTTTAATCAAGGCATAGTGCAACAATGCGACAACCCCCACATTCTCTATGAACAACCAAGCAATGCATTTGTCGCCGACTTTATCGGTGAAAATAATATGTTAAAGGGTCATTGCATACATCAAAATAAACAAGAAACTCGCGTTATGCTCTCTAATAATCACCTTATTAATGTCAATACCAATCAAGCGTTACAGCCCAATCAAGCCTGCCTCATTTCAATTCGCCCCGAAAAAATCACTATGCTTCCCATAAAGGAAACAACAGACGAAATTTCACCTAACCCCTTCATCGTCTCCTTTTCTTTTAAACATTATGTCGGTGATTGTATTCGTTATTATTTCACGCTCAATGATAAAAATACCAATAAAGAACAGACCATTATAGTCAAAAGCCTGAATACTCATCATCCACTTAGCTTGGCCCCAAAAGACAAAGTGCAACTTACTTGGTCAGTGAAGCATGCTCATGCCTTTCCATGTGACACTTGAGAATGACATAGAATGACATATAAGAGCCTTAAAACTCGACTACACTCCATTTAGCAGATGTCTCTTAATTAAGGAAATGATAATGCCCTATTTGATAATATTCTCCCTGATTATTTTTTTTAACCCATTAATCATTCCCGTTTTTGCCAAAGATTCACCCTTAACGGTTGTCTCTTTTGGCGGTGCTTATGGCGCTGCGCAACAAAAACACATGATCGATCCTTATATGGTAAAAACCAAACAAACCCTATTATTTGACAACTATTCCGGTGGAGTAGCGGAAATGAAGGCGCAAGTTGAAGCCAATAAAATATTATGGGACGTTATCGATATTGAAGCCATTGATTTAGATCGTGCTTGCAGTGAAGGCTTACTGGAAGTGCTTCCACGCAATATTTTAACCAAAGGCAGTAACGGTACTCCCGCCAAACAAGACTTTTTGCCCTTAGCATTAGCCAATGAATGTGGTATTGGGATCATGGTGTGGGCTAATATTTTTGCCTTTAATAAAGAAACAATCGGCGACAATTACCCCACCAGCATTAATGATATCTTTGACACAGAAAAAATTCCCGGAAAACGGGCTTTACGTAAACGCCCACAAGTGAACTTAGAATGGGCTCTGCTGGCCGATGGGGTTCCAAAAGCACAACTCTATGACATCCTTGCCACTGAAAAAGGTCAACAAAGGGCTTTTGCTAAACTCGATACCATCAAAGATGATATTATTTGGTTTAACAGTTGGTCTCAAGCACCACAATTGCTTAATGATGGCGGCGCTGTGATTGTTCAATCTGCCAATGGTCGCATTTATGATGCCATCGCAAAAGATAACAAGCCTTTTCAAATCGTCTGGGATAACAATCTGTATGATATGGATGTATGGTCAATTGTCAAAGGGAGTCAGCATAAACAAGCTGCCTTAGACTTTATCGCATTTGCCACTGGCTCTAAACCCTTAGCCGGTATGGCTGATATTGCTTACGGCCCTACTCGAAAGTCCTCTATGGCTTTTGTTTCTCCCAAAGTGATCCCCTTTTTACCCAGTTCCCACATGCCAAAAGGCGTAAAAGTCGATTCATTTTTTTGGAGTGATTATGGTGAGGCATTAGGCGTCAAATTCAACCAATGGCTATTGAAGCAGTAAGCCGCAGTGTTAGCTAATATGGGATATGTTTTCGTTAAAATAATAAGCATCACCTTTATCACTATATCCTGCGTTATCACTGCCAGTATCGCAGAAGAGAAGGCATTAACCCTAGTTTCATTTAAAGGGATCTCTTCAGAAATACAAAGCAAATATATGATCGATCCTTATATTGAGCAAACAAAGCACCCAATCCTTTCAGAACATTATTCTGGTGATATTGCAGAAATCAAAGCGCAAGTTGCATCGAATAACATACGCTGGGATATCGTTGAGATCGCTGCAATGGATTTGGAGCGAGCATGCAACGAAGGAATACTTGAACCTTTGCCTAAAACAATCCTTTCCAAAGGCAACAACGGGATAGCAGCAACACAAGACTTTTTACTCGAAGCCTTATTCAGTGAATGTGGAATAGGCACTATGATACCCGCCTATATATTCGCTTTTAATGAACAAACCATAGGCAAAATTTATCCAAAAAACCTCAATGATATTTTTGACATAAAAAAAATTCCTGGAAAACGTGCTTTTCGTCAAAGTCCACAAATCAACTTAGAATGGGCACTGCTGGCAGATGGCGTCCCCAAAGAAGTACTTTACCAAACCCTCGCCACAGAACAAGGCCAACAAAGGGCCTTTGTTAAACTCGATAGCATTAAAGAACATATTATCTGGTTTAATCACTGGTCCCAAGCGCCAGAGCTGCTCGATGTCGGCGGTGCAGTGATTGTTCAATCTGCCAATGGCGATATTTATCATGCGATAACCCAGAAAAAAAAGCCCTTTCGAATAGTTTGGGACGATAATATCTATGACCTCAATATGTGGGGCATTGTTAAAGGCACAAAACATAAACAAACTGCCTTAGACTTTATTGCCTTCGCCACGGGGTCTAAGGCCTTAGCCAGCATGTCAAATATCGCTTACGCGCCCACGCGAAAATCATCTATGACCTTTGTTTCCCCCAACGTCATTCCATTTTTACCCACAACGCACATGAAGCAAGGTTTAAAAGCCGACTCACACTTTTGGAGTGACTATGGTGAAACATTAACGCTCAAGTTCAACCAGTGGCTGTTAAAGCAGTAAACCGACTGAATGCACTAAGGTTATGAAGAAGGTATAGGAAAGTGATTACGCACAAATACCCTCATAGGGTTCAATATAAGGATAAGCCAATATGCGTCATATTTTTTTCAAGGTTATTATCATCTTTTTCACTATATTTAGTTTTATCAATCGCAGTATCGCAGAAGAAAACACGCTAACCGTTGTCTCTTTTGGTGGCGCTTATGGCGCCATACAGAAAAAATACATGATAGATCCTTATATGGAGAAAACGAAAAACACCATACTGTTTGATGATTACTCTGGCGGCGTAGCAGAAATTAAAGCACAAGTTAAAGCCAATAAAATCCTCTGGGATATTGTGGATATTGAAGCCATTGATTTGGAGCGTGCTTGCAGTGAAGGCTTACTTGAGGTGATCCCACGAGATATTTTACCTAAAGGCAAGGACGGCGTATCGGCTAAACAAGATTTTTTACCCGAGGCCTTAGCCAATGAATGCGGTGTAGGGGTTATCATCTGGGCTAACATTTTTGCCTTTAACAACAAGACCATTGGCAAGATCTATCCCAAAACCATTGAAGACGTTTTTGATACAAAAAAAATTCCCGGAAAACGTGCTTTACGTAAACGCCCACAAGTCAATTTAGAATGGGCTCTACTCGCTGACGGTGTCCCTAAAAACAAGATCTACCAAGTACTCGCAACAGAAAGTGGCCAACAAAGAGCCTTTGATAAGTTAGATACCATTAAAAATGACATTATTTGGTTTAATAGTTGGTCTCAAGCCCCTCAATTACTCAATGATGGCGGTGCCGTGATCGTTCAATCTGCTAATGGACGTATTTTTGATGCCATCACCAAAGATAACAAACCTTTTCAAATCGTCTGGGATGGTAATTTATATGATCTTGATGTGTGGTCAATTGTCAAAGGCAGCGAACATAAAAAAGAAGCGCTGAACTTTATTGCTTTTGCGACCAGTACGCAACCTTTAGCAGGGCTGGCCGATATTGCCTATGCCCCCACTCGACAATCATCCATGGATTATGTCTCTCCTAATATCATTCCTTTTTTGCCCACAACACACATGAAGCAAGGTTTAAAAGCCGACTCACTCTTTTGGAGTGACTATGGTGAATCATTAGGCGTTAAGTTCAACCACTGGCTATTAAAGCAGTAAAACCTACAGGGTGCACTAACATTATAAGGCTCGTGTAGAAAACTGATCACACGCTAATCCCCTCACAGGACTCAACATAAGGATAAGCCAATATGCGTCATCTTTTTTTCAAGGTTATTATCGTGGTTTTCGCCATAGTTAGCTATATCAATCACAGCATCGCAAAAGAAAACACGCTAACTCTGGTTTCTTTTGGCGGTGCTTATGGCGCCATACAAAAAAAATACATGATAGATCCTTATATGAAAAAGACTCAAAACACCATATTGTTTGATGCTTATTCTGGCGGCATTGCAGAAATTAAGGCACAAGTTGAAACCAATAAAATCCTCTGGGATGTCGTAGACATGGAAGCCGTTGACTTAGAAAGGGCCTGTAGTAATGGGCTATTAGAAATCATTCCCAAGACTATTTTACCTAACGGCAGTAATGGCACCCCCGCTAAAGAAGACTTTTTGCCCGAGGCTTTAGCCAATGAATGCGCTGTTGGTTCGCTGATCTGGTCAAGTATATTTGCGTTCAACAAAGAAACCATAGGTAAACTTAAGCCAACTCATGTTCAAGATGTATTCGATACAACAAAATTTCCAGGAAAAAGGGCATTAAGAAAGCAGCCTCAAGTTAACTTAGAGTGGGCACTATTAGCCGATGGCGTGCCTAAAAATGAAGTATACCGTGTCTTAGCCACAAAAGAAGGACAAGAACGCGCCTTTGCTAAATTGGATACCATTAAAGATGACATTATCTGGTTTGACAGTTGGTCTCAAGCACCAGAACTGCTCAATGATGGTGGCGCTGTGATGGTTCAATCCGCCAATGGACGGATTTTTGAATCAATAACGAAAGACAAAAAACCCTTTGAAATTGTCTGGAATGGCAATGTCTATGATCTTGAAGTTTGGGCTATCGTAAAAGGAAGCAAAAAAAAGCAAACTGCATTGGATTTCATTGCGTTTGCAACAGGAACAAAACCATTATCAAACGTCACTCAAATCGCTTATGGACCCACACGGCACTCATCAATGGCACTAACGCCACCGGATATCATTCCATTTTTGCCCACAACACACACCAAACAAGGTTTAAAAGCCGACTCACTCTTTTGGAGTGATTATGGCGGCTCATTAGGGGGCAAATTCAACCAATGGCTTCTAGAGTAATACCCATGACTCAGGCTAATATGGCACTCTCTGGCGATGAAAAAGCCGCTGCCCGTGCAGAGCATCACCATCATCAATGGCTGGCTTTTTCATTAACACTGCCTTTAATTTGCTTTCTCGTTTTTAGTTTTATTGCCCCTATTGCCACACTCTTATTTCGCAGTGTTTATCACCCAAATGTCCAACAGCTGATCCCTCATACCATAGCATTACTGAATGAATGGCAAGGTAAAACACTCCCCAATGAACAAGTCATGACTCGAATGGCACTGGAATTAAAAACCCTTGCCAGCAAGAGACAAGTCGGTCAATTAGCACAAGCAATCAATCGAAATTTACCCGGCGCCGCTTCTTCAATCAAAATAAGTGCAAGAAAATTAAATAAAATCGATGATGAAACATTACTCCATCAGGGAGAAGCCTCCTTATTAAAAAGCCATCCCGCATGGAAGAAGAAAGCGACTTGGCTTGCCATTAAAGCAGCAGGTCAAGTCTTTACCAGTCAGTATTACTTAACGGCATTGAGCCTTGAAGAAAATCCTCAAGGAAACATTCAATTTAACCCCGAAAATAAACTGTATATTGACCTTTTTTTCAAAACCTTAAAAATGGCGCTCATCGTTACAGGCTTAACCTTACTATTAGGCTATCCATTGGCCTACTACTTGGCACATGTTCCAAGTCGCACTGCCAACATATTATTTATCTTTGTCTTATTACCGTTTTGGACATCTATATTGGTGAGAACCACAGCTTGGATTGCGTTACTGCAAACCCATGGTGTCATCAATTCGACATTACTTTGGCTCAATATTATTCAACACCCTTTGCCACTGCTTTACAATCAATTTTCAACGATTCTGGTCATGACACATATCCTCTTACCTTTAATGATCTTACCTTTATATTCTGTTATGAAAGGCATTGACCCTTACTATGTGCGCGCAGCGAGTTCATTAGGCGCAAAACCTACCCGAGTGTTCTGTACTGTCTACTTTCCCATGACATTTCCAGGTGTCAGTGCCGGTATTTTGTTAGTCTTCATTCTTTTTATCGGCTATTTTATTACTCCCGCATTAGTCGGTGGAACCGATGGTCAACTCATCTCAAATATCATCGCGTTTCACATGCAAAAATCCAATAATTGGGCTCTGGCATCGGCATTAGGCGCCTTATTATTGCTGTTTATTATTGTCCTGTATTGGGTATTTGACAGGTTAACCGATCCAAATAAACTCAAATTGGTATGATGTTATGGCTTATTACCCTAGCAAGTCTAACTGGTCACAAAAACTCTTTTTTATTTTATTAAAGCTCTTCGCTTTCTTAGTGCTCTTTTTTCTTATCTTACCTCTGCTCATTGTTATTCCATTATCATTTAATGCAGAGCCTTATTTTAGTTTCACTCAAAGTATGCTCAATCTGGATCCCAATGCTTACTCACTAAAGTGGTACCAAGCCTTTTTCACCACCCCCATTTGGTTAACCGCCATAAAAAATAGCCTATTGGTTGCCGTCATCAGTACTTTCCTCGCCACCCTTCTCGGCACACTTGCCGCTTTGGGGTTGAACGCGCCTTCAATGCCTTTTAAACGCCTCACTATGGCGATTTTTTTATCCCCTATGATAGTCCCTTTAATTATCACGGCTGCAGGCATGTTTTTCTTCTACGCGAAATTTAATCTGGTTGGCAGCTATTTAGGCTTAATTCTCGCGCACACTTCATTGGGGATCCCGTTTGTGATTATTACTGTCAGCGCAGCATTAAAAAACTTCGATCAAAGCTTATACAATGCCGCACGCTTATGTGGTGCAACACCGTTAAAAGCATTTTTTACCATTACCTTTGTGCTCATCAAACCAGGTGTGTTATCAGGCGCACTCTTTGCTTTTGTCACCTCTTTAGATGAAATTGTGTTAGTGCTTTTTTTAGCGGGACCAGAGCAACGTACGATTCCAAGACAAATGTTCTCTGGCCTAAGAGAGCAAATCAACCCGACTATCCTCGCCGTTTCCAGCATACTGACACTCACAACATTGTTACTTCTCATCATTCTATTAATGCTGCGTCATCGAGAAAAAACAGATGAGTCAATATTAGAATAGACTCGTTGACATGTTAAAAAACAGGTGAATCAATTTTGTCAAGATGGCGTAGTAGCCTAGTGTCTAAGCGTCGTAGGCAGCCAGTAACCGCCGTTTCTTACCTGTATTTCGAAAGAAAATCCTCGCGCTCGTTAAGCAAAAATATGCTGATTTTAAACCCACCGCTTTTCATAGCGATAAACATTTAGCGGTTAAGTCAAGTGTTTACTACCTTAAATATTCAAATTTATAATTAAAATTTAAATATTCTGTTGCTTCCAGGCTTATTAAATGAGATTTCAAGACAGTTGACTAACTCATCTACAATACCATTGTCTACATGTTCAGTTTCAATAGCATGATAATGAAGAGGTATAGTGAATTTGGCCACCTACTTAGAGACTGTATAATCAGTTTCATATCAATATAGGTGACACAAT
>NZ_CANLZC010000098.1 GCF_947495455.1 uncultured Shewanella sp.
TTATGTGCTGTATAACTTGGCTCACTTCACAATCAGTATTCATTGTTTATGAGCCAGAAAAGTGGGGATCCCTCAGGCTCGAAGGTACTTCATCTAACCATTTACTTTCTGCGTCCTTATACTCTGGGTATGCTTTGTACTTTCTAACGCTCAAGGCTGCAGCTGTCATTATGAATGCACCTCGTTAAGTAGCTGCATAATTTCAGCCGATACTGCATCTAAATCAGCATCAATGGCTGCTAACGCTCTTGGTGGTTGATACACATAAAAATGACGGTTGAAGGGGATCTCGTAGCCAACAATGCCCACTTTACCATCAAGTTCATCGGTCTTTTTAGTATCAATCCACGCATCAGGAACGTGAGGTAGAACTTCACGAGCAAAGTATTCGTCAACGGTTTCCGTTAATGGCACGTTTTCATTATCACGTAGATCAGGGTTCGCTTCTGGCTTACCTTTGGCCTGACCTGAGCCATGTAAACAAACTTCAGCGTCATCATCGTGCTCACCTAAGTGCTTAACAATCAGTTTCTGCTGCGCTGCGCTCAGTTTTGTACCGTTTAGCTTGGTCAGTAAGGCTTTTAAGAACCGATCACGAGAGAGGTATTTTTCCTGCTCAAAACTTGCTAGCGCCTCAAGGATCTCTTGTTGCAATTCCTCGCCTAGCTTTTGCCATGCTTTATCTGCTTGTAATGCTTCGAGGCGTAGCGCATCTTTTGGATAAATCGCCAGTTTAAGCGGGCGTTCGACCGTAATGCGGCGATAGCCAAACTCTTGGTAATCAAAAATCTTACTAAAGTCCGTCTCCGATCGAGAGCCAACAAACTGACCGTAGGTTTTAACGATAGTGTCAATGCCTGCTTCAGTTAACTCTTTGCGCTTACTGCCCAATGATTTACGCATTGCAGTATAGAATATGTTTTCATTCTCTTGTGAAGCGCTGCCTTCAACGTCAGCGCCGCCCTGCTTTTGAGATGAAGGGCGGCCACGACCGCCTGTTTTCGCTCGCTCTTTTGAGGCATTGATAAGCTGAACTTTGCCTTTGCGATCCGCTGATTTTTGAGAAGATAACACCCACACATAAGTCGCAATGCCTGTGTTGTAGAACATATCAGTAGGCAGGGCCACAATGGCTTCAAGTAGGTCGTTTTCAAGAATGTAGCGCCTAATTTCACTCTCACCGCTGCCCGCACCACCTGTAAAGAGTGGCGAACCATTCAAGATAATACCAATGCGTGAGCCGCCGTTTTTGGCTTCTCGGTCGGTCGCTCCCGACATCCTGTCTCCCTCGACACTCGTACTTCCTGTGCATCGCATTTTGCTTACAAGGTGCATCAAAAACAGCAATGAACCGTCAGAAACGCGTGGTAAACCAGCACCGAAACGACCTTCAAAACCCTTGTCGTTATGCTCATCATTGATGAATTTTTGGATCTTTTTCCAATCCACACCAAACGGCGGGTTTGACAGCATATAGTCAAACTTATCGGTGCGGAGTTGGTCATTCGATAATGTGTTGCCCAGCTTAATATTATCGACCTTTTGCCCTTTGATAAGCATATCTGCTTTACAGATTGCGTATGACTCTGGGTTTAACTCTTGGCCAAAGGCAGACAGTGATGCTTTTTCATTAAGCTCATGCAGGTATTCCATACCTGATGATAAGAAACCACCTGTACCCGCAGTAGGATCGTAAATAGAACGCACTAAACCCGCTTGGGTTAGCGCATCATCATCGTTACTGAATACTAGAGAGGTGGTTAATCGAACAATATCTCTTGGGGTAAAGTGCTCACCCGCTGTTTCGTTAGAGCTTTCAGCAAAGCGTCTGATCAACTCTTCAAACACTAAGCCCATGTTGTAATTATCAACTACTTCAGGATGTAGATCGGTAGTCGCAAAACGTTTTGCTACTTTATAAAGTAGATCGGCTTCTTCCAATTTATCTATCGTATTAAAAAAATCAAAGTGTTCGAAAATTTCACGCGCATTAGGGCTAAATGATTGAATATAACTTTCTAGGTTACTGGCAACCCCGGTTTCACCAAGATGGTTAAGATCCATCTTTGAAGTGTTGTAAAAGCTTAGCTTTGCAGCATGCGTCAGTAACTTATCTTGCGCTTCAAATGGCATGGCTTTAACGGCTTCAAACTTAGCAAGCACATCCGGCTTACTTGCCTCTAGCACACATTCTAAGCGTCTAAGCAGAGTAAATGGAAGAATGATACGACCATATTGAGATTGCTTAAAATCACCTCGCAGTAAATCTGCTACCGACCATAAAAATGCAGCCGTTGAAGAGAAATTGTTGTTTGTCATAATTGTCTTTCACTTATTATTTTATGGGATAATTTTTAACTAAATAATTATCCCGGGGCCGCCATCAGATTGGCTTTCTTTTCGGCTAATAACTGACTTTCATCGATTCGACGCAAGAACAACAAAAAGGTAAATTGCTCAATCACGGTGAGCGGGTTACTGATCCCCCCTGTCCAAAATGACTCCCATATTTTGTCGACTTGACTCTTTAGCTCGCCTGTTATCATAGTTTCTCTGGCTTATTTTATGTTAATTGGATTTAGTTGGGGTTACTTTGGCTGGTAACTACCAGTAATATAAGGCATTACCGCCATGCTTTAATAGGGTTATTATGCCATAGCTTATTCAAATTCAGCTAGTCACTCATCATGATCCATTGGTTTTTTACGGCAGAAAATACACTAAAATGGTGACATTAAGGGAAAAAGGTAGAGAAAAAGATGGGCAAGAGATAAATATCACTGAGTTGGACTAAACAAGTCCCTTTCAAATTCGCTTAGCTAATTATCTTGTAAATTAGCTAAGCATTGCGACTAAAGAGTGCTTGCCAATGACAAAACGCATTACGGTGCCTGTCAGTCCATTGGGTGCAAATAACGTAGGTTTTTTCATCACGCTGGGCCACTTTGGTAGTGGAATAACGGTTGCGCCCTTTAGCATCTTTAGCCGCACTGCGAATGTCTTCTGGCCGTGACGATTTTGCCAATTTGAGGACGGGAAATGACAAGCCAAAGGTGTTGCGACAATAGGTCAGCTGTGTGAGGGTTTCTATTTCACTTTGTGGAAGAGCATGTTCAACCAAGTATTGGATTGCCACGGTTATCTCGGCGTTGCTGATTTTGTATTTTGTTTCGTGGTCTGAGGCTTGCTGTGCTTCTGCCTCATTTACAAGAGCAGCGGAAAACGGAAAACCTTTAGCCTGAACAGACTTTGCTAAAAATACGTTGATAGCCTGCTCTATCGATAGGCCTAGCTCAGAAAAGATATTCTCTGCTTTTTCAAGTAGTTTAGGATCTATCTTGGTTGCTTTCATTTGATAAACAAAATCTACAATTTGTCATTTTTGTATGATATCGAGATTGTATTGCGACGGCTAGCAGTTAAGAAGAAAATGATTCACCTACCTTATGTTTTCCTAATCCCCCCCTTCCACACAAAGTAAGAAGCGATTTTCAACTACCTACTCGGCAGGTCATCCCTAGTTAAGTTTCTCTTATCCTCATGATAAATTTTTAGCTGCCTTTTCGGCAGGATGTTGCATTAACATAAATATCGAAACGATTGTTTTTATTTTTAACTACCTATAACGGCAGATCACTTTCAACAATTCCATTTAGTGAGTTTTTATAATTTTCAGCTGCCTACTCGGCAGGTCATAAAGCAAAATATAATGATGCTTTGAAATTGGCCTTTTTAGCTGCCTGCTCGGCAGGTCACTTCGCAAGTGATTTGTACGATTTAATATCACTATTTTTAGCTGCCTACTCGGCAGGTCATATCAAGTAGCTAATTTCTAATTCTTTAGGTAGATTTTTAGCTGCCTGCTCGGCAGGTCACAATAAAAATAAAACTTCTTTCACTGTAATTTCAGATAGTTAATTGATTATTGAACATTTACCCCAAGAAAATGTTCAATAAAATAAATGATTCACAAACAATATGTTATAAACCATCATTAAAAATAAGGTCATTCCATTAAGAATGAAAAATCCGGCACACTACCTTTAAACTTCTCATTGGTTGCCAAGCCATAAGCCCCAAAGCTAGGCTCAACTGGCTTACCCACCTGCTCTTTTTGAATGTGAATGGTAAAATCTTGTTGGCTTGAGCCACTGGCCATCGGCACTCGATGAAAACACGCTACGTCCCGTTTACGCTCATGAAAATCAGGTTTAAAGGGCTCACCTCGTGCTCGCGCACGTTTTTCTAAGCGTTTTAATCGCCTTCTCGCCTCTCCAGCAAACAGTTTGGCAACGCCCTGATTGCGCTTAAATCGCACCTCTTCACATACTCTTGGTGCGATTTCAACTTGGCTCACATTGAAAAAACCATAAGCTTGCATATCCATAAAATAGGCTTGTTGCCGTAATACTGATAATACTTGCTTATCCGTATGAACAAACACGATTCGATCACCGATTGAAGCATCAGACCAAGCAGGAAAACTCACTCCCATACCTTGAATATGATGTTTACAAGTATAACCATGCAGTATCGAAATACATCGCCCCATCAAGAGTGCAAAGTTTGCTTCTTTCGGTACAAAGCGCACCATAAAATAATATCGTTGCATGTTAGGCCCTGTTTATCTTTATTGAGTAAATTATGTTCAAATAAACGTGTTTTAATCGCGGCGAGAGGTGTGATGCCTAGTCATTCTAAGCGAATGCCTCTCAACAAAGAGTAAAACACGTTTAGTGAATCCTACGGACAGCGCTTGTCGCTCCTTTCTTCGGCGTTATCGCTTATTTATGGAGAATAACTACACCACATAAATACTGCCTTGTATAAATAAACGGCAAGCTGCTGCAGAAATCCTCACAAAAGGTAAGCAGGCCCTAAGCCCTCTTCTTTAGCTCCGCTTTCTTTTGGAACATGCCGCCCTTTATTAACACAGCAAAAAGATAATATATATCAGGGTTAATGGACTCTTTAGGGTTCAATAATTGCTGTTTTAGCTCGGCTAAATACAGCTCGGCATTGATAAATAAAGAATAGAAATCACGTTCAGACTTAGGCGAACGACGTGCAATACCTATCTCTTTATCAGCGCCATACTCATGCACCCGTAAACGCTTAATATTATCCTCAAGCCACCAATCATCTATTGATTGTAATGCCGCACCAATTTTTACAGAGTTAAAACTAACGGCATAACGCCCATCGATACATTTGACCTTTGAAAACTGTTTCGATGCCTCACCTTGCGCCGCCTTTTCGCCAAAACTTTGGCTTGGATAAATCTCTTGGCAAAAAGTAGTTGCTATTTTTACCGTGATATCGGCACTCCAAAATACCTTAGGATCAGTTAACGCTTGCAAAAACTCTTTGCTTAATTCATTTAATGCTGCTTGAGCATCTGCAGGCCAAATACTGTTCCAGTCTAAATGCCGAGTATTCGCTATTTGATAACAACTCCCAAAACTGGTTTTTACTTCGATTTGCGTATGGCCTGTATTTTGATTACGCCATAGCCAATTGCCTAATAACAGGTTTTTACAATATCGAAGCGCTAACTCTTTATAGCCATCACATTCATTGAAACTCACTGCCAAGGCTTCAAGCAAGGCATGCACATCAGGATCACTACAACCTGAAGGTTTAAGAGAATTCGCCTGTACTCTTAGTGAAAACCGACAATAAATATGCGTTATATTAGGAGGAACATAACACTCTTCAAGGATCAATGGATTACAATGAGTTAAATCCTGTGGAGCTAAGTTTTTAGGTTTGAATTGCGGGGTAAATGCTTCAGTAAAGCCTGCCTTTTGGCCACGAATTCGGTTGATTTCAGCTTCAAGTGGAACAAAATCACTATCAGCTGTTTTATAGAAAAAAACAGCCTTACTCGGGTATAAAGAGCGGTCATACTTTAAAAGATTACATAACTCCATATCATTCCTTCAAATCCGTTTCATCAGCATGGAGCACTCTTTTACATCAAGCATCCAAAATGCTCGCCTAAAAAAGTGTCTTATTCCCTGTAACCTTATATCAATAGCGGTTGCACACTCTACGACCCCGATCACAGATTCGGCATAGCAATGTAGTGGTTCAAGGGAATGTCTTCTGCTCTTGGGCTTATCTAATAACACATAGCCAGACATAACCGGACACAACGATGGTTTTTGCTTTAGCAAAAGCAAAAGCGCTTCCAGATTATCCAATGAATATCTTGTTGGCATAATCCATTTCCCCGACATAGGGAGGCGACTCAATGTTGAATAAAGTGATGCTTCGCAATGGTAAAGCTCACACCAATCATCAATAGCGCCTAATTCTGGAGGGTGCATCACGCCACCTGCAAAACTTGCCGGAAAGCTTGCTTTTAGCGAGTTACTCTGATGAACTAGTCTGTTTAATTCATCTTCATCACCGTGAATATGCACGATAAGATCAAACACTAAATCACAATATCGATTGTCTACGACTCCTGACCGCCTGAATTGATTTTCTTTTTGACCTTGCATACCAAACTCTGGCAATTTTTTGCCTTTAACTGGCGAGTACTGACGAATAAACCAAGCAAAAGAAGTCATTCTCAGCTGAGTATTCAGGCTTTCATTTAACCTCAATTGATAATGATGCATCATTCCCCAAACAGCGGTTAATGAAGGAATACCAACACAATAAGGGTTCGATAATGCATGTGCGTCAAACACACGAATGCCTTTCAAATACAAATACCGCCGCGTAGGTGTTTCTTCATCATCGCCTACAAAAGTAGGCTTCTTAGTATCAATATGGGCTAACAACCACTGTAAATGACGTTCAAAGGGTTTCATCAGTTTATGATGAAACCCATACTGACGACTGGTATTGAGATTGGATAATTCGGTATTAAATAAGCTCAATAATGGCACAAGTAATTCAGGTAACTCTTCATTAGGTGCAGTTAGCAATTGATACTCTAATGAACCTTCGATCTCTTCTAACTGATTAAATACGTCCTTATTCTCCTCAACTGCTAATCGCCACTCAACAATAGGCGAAAACCACTGTGATAGTGTTGCTCTTATCTGTCTATGGCAAGCCACTTTTTGTTCACGGCGCAGCTTTAAAACCATCGCTTTATTAATGGATAATAGGCCTTCTAACGCTCTGATAAACTCAGGCTGCGTGAGGGCAAACCTATAAAATACGCTTTGCCCTTGTCGCATCTTCAATAACCAAGAGTGATTTATACCGTAAGCCACAGGATAAAGTCGCGGCGGGTAATTTAATACCTTGATATTCCCCCCCAATGAGGCGGCTAAATCACTCACACTCGCTGGACGAATAAATTCCATATTGGTATAGCGTCCTTGTTTTTTTAACGCCGTTTTTTGAATATTAGCTTGCAGAGCATGATTAACCACAGGTGTAATGGCCAGATATCCATCCCGATAAGGCATACGTACTTGAACCGAATACTTATCCACCTGCTCAGGCAACACGCTTTCAGGTAACAAGGCTTCAACTTCATTGCATAGCATCACAAAATGCTTAACTGGCATTCCCAATGATTGAAAAGCCACTTTCCATTCTTTTGGCTGAAAAGGTAATAAGTTTGCTAGACAGCAGACCTTATCTTGCCAAATAAAATGAGTTGCAAATAACTTAGCGAGATTAACTTTAGCGCTGTCATGGGACCAGCCAAAAGTTTGTTGACAATTGGCACCACTTAATACCGAAGGAAGCCAGGTCAAAGGTGCAGCAATCAGCCTTTGCTTACTGACTCGAATATCGGGGTATTTCAGATTATGGGTATGCAGCCATTGCACTTCCTTAATGCAAGCGCCTAAATGCTCATTATTCATGAGTGTAGTTTTTGCCAATTTATGATCGAGTAAATCATCAACCAACTTTCTAGGGTAGGTTAGATTTAGCAAAATCATCAAAGCGCTTTTTTCATGCCCAGTCACATCCAATGGCTCTGTATAGGCAGTAAATGCACGCCTCAAAGCCACTGTGCGCTCCTGAATATCTCTCATTTCCAATAGTGTATTTAGCTGTTCCTTATTTACCATGCTGATAAGTACATCCCTTGCTTAGCGGTGCCAAAACTCGATTTATACTCAATAACCTGCCTTATGAAAAAAACACCCATGTGAGGATCAATCCTCTGCAGCATTTTTTGTCTAAAAGCTGAAGTCAAAATACCTTCTTGATACAGCCGATATACCTGCTCATGGGTTGTCGATAGCAAAACCGCTGTTTCGGCCACACTCACAAGCATGTCAGCCACATTTGGCTTATTGGATTTAGGATGTGCCTCGACCCATTTATGCAGATAATCCATCAAAGCAAGGTGAATAAAATGAGGTTCTTTTTCTTCGGGTAACAGGCATTGAGAATGTAAAATTATCTCGCCATAAATAAACCGAAATGATGTGTGATTAAATTCATCAATCAGTTTTAAATGCGCATTCAATGTAAGCAGCTCTAACTCACAATAAAAGTTATTTGGCCATGCCGAAAAATATTCAACAGCATCACTGTAGCGACAATCCCCTGTATTCGCGTGACGTTTTTGATACCAAAGCAAAGCGGCAAATCGATGCGAAGCAGATAAAACACTTGGTAACGGATTAGTTAACTTGGGATTACCATAGATCAAACAACGTGACAATAACAATGCTGGGTGATCCGCTTCTTTAACCGCTGCAGTTGCGAATTCAAACCCGCAAATACAATGGGTGATGGACCCATTCTCAATGTAATTAATGGGTAGCTGGCAACTAGGACAATGATGGAGTAATTCACATTCATGCTTTGCGCACACCTCATAGGGTGTGAGATGCCAAACTTGCCGAATATAAGCATCATCCATTAAACAATAAGGGCAAATAGGCACACTCGTTATACCATTCTTTTTCCCATAACGAATAAAGCTCAGCGGAATATCAACACCATTACGATGTACAGCCGACAAGACATTTAAAAATAATCGATTCGATTTAAATAATGCCAATTTTTGCAATTCGTAGGACGGTAGACCCAGCAAAGACTCAAGCAGACCCAATGCCCGTATTCTAAAATGGCTATTATGTTTCGCGTGATAAACATTGAGCCGTTTTAGCTCAATAGGGAACGCTCCATGAGCTTCAAAATCTAACTCATGCAGTGCTTCTCTAATAGCGAAACTCAATTGCTGATAAGAGTCAAAAAAGTTTTCAGCAACCACACGCAATAAATAACTTTCTAATGATTCATCAGCAAATGCTCTAGCAGTCGGTGAAAATAAAAATGCCATAACCCACCAAAACTAAGGATATCTTAGTTTAATTAAGTTACTGGGCTAACACTTTTTTAGCAAGAACAAAAATATGATCAACCACTCAAAAAAACAACAAAGCCAAAGCATCATAGATACTTTGGCTTTGTGATCCACAACAGAAAACAAACCGCTTTAAGCACCATGTTCCTTCATGGTTTGCCCCACTAAAGCAGCCATGTCGATCACTTCCATGTCGCCCATGTCAGCGATGAGATTAAGATGAGTGATTAAATCCATTTTTTGAATGTTAGCCAGTTTCTTTTGCCCACCCATAAACAAATAAGCTTCGTAACTTAGCCACAACTCCAATCAAAATCTCGTGTTTTGATATCAAGCTGGGCATTGCCTGATCCAAAATTATATCCACCAAACATTTCATCAAACTCAATATAATAGGGGGTTAAAAAATCTGGAATGCCTTGGTAAGGAAATGCTGTCCCACCTAAATGATTAGGTCCTATCGTTTCTACCCAGTCCAAATTGTTATCAAAAGGGTGAACATAATCTGCACAATCATCAGTTGGCATTTTTCCAGCATTAGGATCATTAGGGTTCGCATTTAGCACAATGGCACGATTAAAATCTATTGCTTCTGGAGGTATGCCACCTAGATATCGGTATATACCATATTTTTCTGGGGGTAAATTTAAACTTGAAGAATATATTGATTTCCAAAAACAGCTTGCTCCACCTTCTTTTAGCCAATCAGGATAAGAAACATCATTATCAAAATTACGTGATAATACTTTCGGAGGATGACAAAAATCACCATAAAACGCTTCTTCAGTTAATAATAACGTCGCATAGTAACAACCTAAAATGTCCGTCACGTATTCGCAACTTGGATGTACCCGCTGAGCCAATTCCCAAAAAGGTTTAAATAAAGGATCTTCTGGCGACTGTTCAGCTAGAATAGCCTCTTCAAGCCCATCAACACATTCTGGACCTCCATTGTTATGCTCTGCAGCAACAGCAAAAAAACTAATGCCAACAATGCCGTCATGAATTCTATAATCCTCAGGTAATTTCAATGTAAAACCATGCATCAAAGGATAACCAGTATTGGGATCAAGTGGCCATTGTTCAGGGTTTATACCTGGCGGTAAGCCAAAAACCCATCCATCAAAACGCTCTAAATTTGTAGCTATTTTTTTCAAAATTTCTATATTATAGGCAATCATTTTCATTCCATATAAAAAAGATTACTGTTATTACAATGAAAACTCTTCTGGTTTATAGAAGGTAAAACCAGTGATATTGTTCGCTTCAAAAGCTTGTTTTACTTTGTCGTGAGCAATGACAATGGGTAAGCAAGAAGACAACCTAAAAATATAATGTAAAGTGATATTCGAAGTGTCAATAAATGATAACGAATCAATGGATCTCACATTGCCCGACTCAAATAACGATATATCAGATTTATCGTAGTCAATGATATCGGCATCACCAATAACATTGATCAACATATAATCACTGCAATTTTGATCGTTGTTTATACTTTTTAGTAATACAGGAAATTCTTGAATGTTATTAGCACCTAAATCACGTAAAGCTTTAACTACACGTTCATTTGCCAATATTCCATTAAACCCTGGTGCAACTAGACTATCTGTCAGATTATTAAACTCATCATCTTCTTCGACTTCATATTCAATGACAGGAAGTGATCCCGTAATATGTATACCTTGATCAAATTCCAAATCTAAATCTTCAATCAAAGCAGGTACACCTGAAAGAATAGCATCTTGTTCATTTTTTCGTTCACTAAACATTACCCAATACATTGGTTACCCCTTCTTTTTCAATTATTTTTATCATTCTTTCTTTGGAAAACTCTCTATCTGCAAACGCATCAGTCCTAAGCAAGTATTTCCAATTTTTTATTTTTTTAGCAATATCCGACGATAATATATTTAATTCTTTGATTAATTGTTCACTGTGCTTATTGTTATCATTTTTAAGACATAGCTTTTTAAATTCATTTTGTAAAATCTTTAATTTCACTGAAATTTTATCATTGTAGAGACTTGTTGGATGACGCCCACGATGGCATTGCAGACCATGCTGAGCGATATCAAACCTAAATGCAGGTAAACAAATGCCATTCTTAGGATGATTCACATCATAACCTGATAATTCAGCATTGTGCTTTAACTTAGGTACCCGAGTGAACAAATTAATGGAAATCAAATGGTGCTTTTGTGTTGGATACTCAGGATGTTGCATATTGACGGCTTTATTTACATCATCAATTTTTTTCGTTTCAGCAAGATACTCTTCTCGAGTTGCTTTAGTATCTGTCCCCGCACCATGAATGACCCAAGGCTCTAACCCCGCTTTGACCCATTTTTTAGCAAAAACATTGTTTCGTTTTATTACGCCATTATTTGGGTAATGGATCGGTTTTTTATGCTTACCTTTACAGTCTTTCCAGTCGCATTTGTGCGTTTTATCTTCGTCCTCTTTGTGCTTATTGTTTTGTTTGTTCTCTTTCAAAGGCGTCACAAAGGTACGCGTATTGAGATCGGCTTGATGGTTAGGGATGGAGGGATCTTTTTTGTACAGCTGTTTTTTGGGGTTGTTGTTACGCACCACTTTAAGGGCGTCTTTCATATCCCCAAGGACTTCAACGGTTTCCTCTAATACCTTGCCTGCCTTGCGGCCATTGGCGGCAAGCAAGAGTGAGGCGCAGGCAATCGGGCCACCGACGCCACCTGCAAGGGTACCTAATGCCGTGCCGCCACTGACGACGGCGGTATCCATGCCTAATTGGGTCGCATGGTAGGCACTCATTTCCACCACTTTGTCACGGGGTAATGCCGCCAACATACGCGCCGGTAAACTGGCAATGAGTTCTCGCCCTTGACTGTCACTGAGTAATAAAATCAGCATTTCCATGGTTTCCGTGGCTTCCCACAGGCCTTGTTTACCGCGCTCCTTCCAAGCCTGAAACTTGGCCTCTAGTGCATCCACATCCCCCGTGGCTATGGCCTCGATGAGCATAGTGACGTTAATGTCTGCAGCATGAAGCAACTCACCAAAATCCCCTAAGTCGGGGAGGTATTCCGTCACGCCGCTGGCGGCACCCGATTGGGCGGCCTTAGCCATGTTCCAGGATTGGCTTAAAAAAGACTGATTATTAAATGCCTGGCTTTGTTGATTGAGCTCGTCTAATTTTTGATTAACCGCGTCTGAAAATGCTTGAGTGATGGCAACTGACTTTTGCTTTTTTTGCTGATTTAAGGTGGCTAAGGCCTGCTGAGCGCTTTGTGTGGCTTTGTTATTAATAGCGTTATCAAGCTTGGTATACGCCTTATCGAGTTTATTTTGTGCCTCAGCCGCTAAGGCCTCATCGCCAAATAAAATATAAGCGGCGTGATTGGTGTTTGGCCGCACCTCAGCTTTGCCATGCTTATCTAACGTGCCTGTGATTTGCGTATTTTTACCGTCTTGCAAAATGACGGTATAAGGCACATTCGCCGCCTTGGTTTGCTCTTTATCGTCGTACACTAAGCGAAAGATGAGCCGATTAGGCGCCATGCCAAAAGTGGGAGCGATGTTAGATTTAAGAGGCTTTGGTGGCGGATCGTTAATCACTTTTTCTGGTACACGCTTTGGCATTTCTGCGGGAGGATGCAGGCTACCCGATGAAGGGCTTTTGTAAGGGTTGCCACCTACCATTACTCCGCCAGCGGTGCCTAAGCGGTTATCAATGGCCTTAATGACCTCCTTGGGATAGGCGGGATTGATAGCAGGATGTTCTTGCCTAACTTGCATCGGCGTTAAGCTATAGAGAATGATTTTAACTCTGTCTTCTGTGCTGAGCTCTGCCTTGGGAAAGGCCATGAAGAACATAGGCGCACGGGGCTTTTCTAGAAGCAGTAATTTTTCACCGCGAGTAAGGGCGGTTTTAAGACTGGATAGTGACTCGCCTGTAGCGAGATAGGCCTTTAATTCATTATCTTTTAGATATGAAAAATCCGTTTCAATGCTTAACGCTTCATGCTCCATCAATTGATGGAGTGCTACTACCTTCCCTGACATACTGCTTCCCTACTGAACAGACCCAAATCAATCAAGGGCGTAATTTACCACAATTGATTAATAATAAAAGGGATTTATTTGTCCTGTTTTGATGGAATGTCATAAACTAAAGCTAGAAAGCGAGTCAATAATGCGTTAAATTAGCGCGCACATTATTGATTAACGCTAAAAACCAGCAGTAAAGGGATAGACGATGGAAACCATTAGTCCATGGGATGAAAATATCATCAATTTAATCAATCGGGATTTATTTTGTATTATCGACCCCAATAAAGAACACTCGCATACCATAGGAATGGCAAAATATGGATTACCGGACTTATTAATTTCATCGAAACAATTAGAGGGTAATAGCATTATTCTCAGCGTGATTGCCCAAGATTGGATAGATAATGGCTTAACACTAACCGACAGAAATGACTTCTTTCAAACACAAAATGAAGACGCCATTACACTGAAATTTAGTGTGTTGAATTGCGAAGAGCTGATGTTTACAAAAGGCATGGAGTTTTATAATAAATTTCCAGCATTCAACCAATTAAAAAAACCAGCTTTAGTGCAAGTGTTATGGCCTGATCCACATGGGTTTTATGCAATGGATAAAGAATATGACAAAGGCTATTACCAGTATTATTTCAGGCCAATCAGTCAATACCATAATCACTAACAAGCCAAGTGCGGCCCCAAACTGCGAACACTTCGTAGCTTCACTTTTTTGATTATTAAACGAAAATAATTAGCAAAAAATTAAAATCAATCAATAATGAGGATAACATATATTTCATTATCCTCTTTTGCGATATCTAATCACCAAGTTGACCTATAACCCTACTCCTCTTTTTCTGAAGACAATTTATTAAGTAAGGCTGTTTTCTTATCTTCATCCATGTTTTCAAGCAGGCATAATAATTTTGCAGTAGTTTCTGACTCACAAAAAAAGTAAGCCACAGGAACTCCTAACTCATCGGCCATTGCCTTTAAGGTATTAAAATCAGGGGTATGTTTGCCTTTTTCGTATTGATTCATGCGCGTACTCGCAGTACCAGGCTCCATACCTAGCTGAAGACCCAGCTGCTTTTGACTGATCCCCAAGGCAGTTCTTGCTTGTTTGAGCCTAAGAGGCAATGGGTTGGTAAGTTTATCTGCCACGTATTCGTCATTATTAGATCCTAGATAACTTAGATTGTCTTCGTTTTTTCACTTGAGGTATACTAAGGAATCCTTAGCTTTTTGGGTTCTCTTGTCAAGTTTTAAGCAAGAGCAAGAGCAAAACAAGTAAGTAGCTAAGCAAAAACATGAGTATTGATACTTAAAAACTGTCATGGAGTGGCACATTACATATTGAAATTAATAACAAATTGGTAAATATTGTGACCTCATCATTGATCCCGATAGATAAAACACTGCTGAATATTTTACAGGATGAAACCCTAAGAAATTTTACGACTATTCAATTGAAAAACATGTGTATTGAAGCCTTACCTCTGGCAAATAAAAAAGAAACCGCACAATTAGTCTACCGTGGCTTAAGACGATTGCATCAGGCTGGGTTTATCGACAAAAAACCACATACAATATCCAACAAGCAGACGCATATTTTTTCAAAAACAGCCTTATTTAATCCAGAAAAGCTCATTGCCAGTCAACCACGTAAAGGCCAAAAAACGAATATGCATTCCCCGTCGACACCTACACCGCCCCCAATAACCGCGAGTGCTCATACCCAATTGAAAACCACACTTAATCAATATCAAGTTGATTTGTTGAGTAGCATTGGTGAAGCAGAAGAATTCAAACGACTTTTTGAAGCGTTTCCTTACGCTAAATCATCGCTATATCCACGATACATGCAAGCAAGAAATCAGAGCTCCACCTTAGTTGGTAGAATTAAGGCCATAGAAGTTTGTTTGAATGAGCTTCAAGGCTTGCCATCATGAAATTAAGAGCATGGCAGCAAGCTTGTGTCGAAAACGCGTTGCGGTTATATCGAAGTCAAAAACACTTTATGTGTTTAGCCACGCCAGGGGCAGGAAAAACCGTCATGGCCGCAGAGTTAGCAGCAAGATTAATTAAACTCAATAAAGTTGATTTTGTTCTGTGTTTCTCACCGTCATCTGAAGTAAATGAGAGTATTCAACGCACATTCACTCATCGACTTCACAAGCGTTTTGATGGATTAATAGGGGCTATAGGTAGTGTCTATACTTATCAATTCATGCCTTCACTAACGCCTGAATTTTGGATGCTATTAAAAACGCATAAGGTCTTGGTCATTATGGATGAAGTGCATCACCTTAAGGGGACAGATCCGAGTAATGCCAACGCATGGGGAGAAGAAGTATTACTTAACATTCAAGAGAACGCCGCCTATACCTTAGCACTTTCTGGCACGCCTTGGCGATCAGATAAGGCACCTATAGTATTATCTAAATTTACCGAACCTGATAATACTATTCATTGTGATTTTATTTATGGATTACAGCAAGCTGTAAAAGATAACATTTGTCGTAACCCTAATATTGTGCTCATTGACAATGATAAAATCCAAATAAAAAACGATGAAATAACGGATGCGTTTTCATCCGTTTCAGCGTTACTGGAACACTCACCATTAAGCTATCACGCACTCATTACGCATCCAGAAATCATACGTTATATCCTAAAGCAAGGCATTAGTAAGCTCTCAGAAATCAGGTTATCAAACTCTCAAGCTGGCGGTTTAGTCGTCGCAGCGTCCATTACCCATGCTAAATTCATTTTGCATATGTTAACCACAGAGTTAAATCAAAGCGCTTGTATTGTGACCTCAAAATTGAAGCAACCTACCCAAATCATCGCATCCTTTAGGCATAGCCAAATCCAATGGATCGTTAGTGTGGGCATGATTTCTGAAGGAACTGACATACCAAGGCTTCAAGTGTGTTGTCACTTAAGTCTCATTAAAACTGAGATGCATTACCGTCAAGTGTTAGGGCGAATATTACGTGTTAATTCAAACAAAAAACAACAAGCTTGGCTATTCACTTTAGCTGAAAAAACACTTTCAGCTTTTGCCTATCGTATTCAACAAGATTTACCTGATGCTGCCGTTGTTATAGAACAAAACGCATCTCAAGAACTCTCAATTAATTTAGAAACACAAGAAGCAACCCCATCATTACATCCCGAGCATAACCAGCCCAGTATTGATTTACATCTATTAAATGAGTCGACTCAATTCCCACAGCAAAAACTGACCGATATTGAAGAAGAAAATCACTATAACTTGTCACTCATTGGTGGCTTCAAAGAGCAAATAGTCAAGATGTTCGATGTTCATTTAGCTAATAACTGAACTAATGTTTTTAAGTGAGCTTTGAGGTAAATAAGCAACGAGTTATTGCACCTATCACTTCAAACTCAAAATATCACTAAGTACAATTGGCCTAGTATATTGTGGCCCTATAATAAGCTGTTCAACACTATTCGTATCAAAATTCATACGAGATGAATTCTCAATCTCTTTAAGTTGCAATAGCTCCAAAGGTAATTCAAACACGTTAGGCTGATCAGGTACTACCAATGCATAAGCCTCGCTCAAGTGCTCTAGCTTCATAGTGTCATCCCCTTGTTCTAATGCAATAATTAGAGCCTCTTTTAATAATTCCTTTATAAAACGATTCTCGCCATTAGTCGCCGCAAACAAAGGGATTGCAATAGGTGGAGAAGCTAAGTCTGGCGATGATGCAAAAGGCATACGATTTGCGAGTCCCTTTAAATACGAAAGATAATAACGTCTTTTTTCAATGTCTTTAAAACAAAAATGCGTTAATTTTCGTCTACGAATAAGCCGAGATGCCCATTGTGGATCTTCACAAATTTGTGCGGCCCAAGGCATTCCAACAAATGCAATAGGAACTTGAGCTTCCTCACTTATGTATTTCAGTGAGTTACCAATAGCTTGGCGTTCTTGCATACTTTTGTATTCAAGGATCTCCTGAAACTCATTAATAATGATTAACTCAACCTGAGCGCGTTTTAAAGCATTGACTAGCTTCTGTTCTAAGTTTGTAGCAAAACCTCTGCGCTTATATTGATCGACACCAAATAACTCCAAATCATAAAGCATCTGAATTAAGGTGCTATCTAAATCACGCTTAGCTGAGATACGAGTTAATAATACTGGAGTCTTTTCAGTGCTTTTATTAATTGCCACATCCTTTATTTTATAATAATCAATCAGTGCACTTTTTCCTGTACCAGCCTCACCAGTGATTAAAATGCATTGCTGATCTTTTGAGAGCAAACGCTGAGCCCTTAATTTATCAAGCTCAGTCATTATGCTTTTAACAAGAGGGTGCTCTATATAACACTGAGAAAACTGTATTGCCGCAGCCATGATATCCATACTTAAAACCCCTCTATGTCATTGCTATCCCAATCTAAGATATCAAGGCTATCGCTTGGCTTTTTAGGGGGCTTAATTGCTGCTATAGCTTGTGAGGTCTCTATTGGTATTGCATTATTACTGTCTATACCTTGATATTTAGCAAGCTTTTTTATCCCTTTCTGTTTTTGTTTTTTCGCCAATGCTTGATTAACCATTTGATTAATCTCTAATCGGCTTTGCGCAAGAGAGTTCGAATTTTCTGAGTCTATTACTTTTTGACGTTTGTTTTTAATATTGATCTTATGCTGAGTTAATGTAAGGCCAACAGTATAGCCATCAGGATCCCGTGCGGGCACTTTTAGGTAATAGCATTTCTGTTCTAAATATACATAAATAAAACTTAAATCATGAGGATTTATTTTTATATCAACTTTCAAACCTCGCCGAGATGCAATTGGAGTGTATTTTCGATAATCCAATAATTCTTGTGAGTCATAACGCAAGTGCAGAAACTGTATTCCATCTTTTGAAATAGAACGTGTTGCTAAAATCCCAAGTTTTGCGCTCAGCTGATCTTTATCATCCCCCTTGTATTGATTAGGTGGGTAAACTGACATTCCTTCATACCATTTATTAATTGGCACCCGTGTTTTTCGAGCATCTGCTTTGTGGTTATAAACCTCTATAATCCACTTATGTAATAGCTCATTAAATACACTAAAACTTAAGCTAGCTTCTTTATCCGATTGGTAATCTCCTTTAGCATCTATGCTTCTAAAATTTTTACCTGGAAGCGGATCGATAAACTCAGTGTTTAACGTTCTAAAAAAACGCTCTATTTTGGGCTTTTTCCAAGGTTTACCAACAGGATTATAGCTCGTGTTAATGCCAAGTTCCTTACAAGCAGACTCTAACGAGTCTCCCCAAAACTCAGCACCATTATCAACGACTAAAAGTTCGATTTTTCCATAACAAGGCCATTCAGTTTTAATACTAGGAAACCTTTCTTTTATATGGTCTTTGCTGAGCATAGAGTTGATTAACGCAGCTCTAATAGACAGATAACTAGGCTCATGAAAACTGACGTAAAAGCCCACAACACAACTACTGTAACAATCAACTAGTGCTGTAATTGTTGGTCGACCAATCACAGTATGGTTATCTTCCATCAATACAGTGAAATCCAGTACGGTGTGATCAATCTCAACTCGCTCCATTATACTGGTTGGCTCTGAAAACTTATGACCTAGTTTGTATTTTTTTTGAACGTAACTACGCCCAAACCGCTCTAAGTCAACATCATAAGGATCTAAGCGTTTAATACGAGCATGAAAACCAGTATAAGATAGGGGCGTTATTTCTCCAAAAACTAAGCGACTGTTTTCCGATCGAATAAGATCGCAGTAATAACGATAAGTCGTTGCTATACTTGGACGTTCTCTACGTAAATACTTATCTTCCAATGCTTTATTAAAGTAAAAATCACCATTACTATTTTTAATGGTTCTGTTACCTTTTTTTTCATGGTTGGGAATAAGCGCGGTTACACAAAAATCAGATCGCCTAAACCTACTATACCAAGCAGCCACTGCACGCCATTTTGGCTTAGGACCGTCATCAAAGGGAGTCAGCTCTGCCAACAGTGGCTCTATATTCTTCTGGGTCCAGCCTCCATCAATACGTTTTTCAATAAACCTTATATAATGCAAACGCTTCTTCGTTTCATGCTGAATAGACTCATCATACATTTCCAACGATTTATTAGCATGAACGGTAACCGAAATAGCTTCAGTATTGTCATTTTCTAGACACTCTGAATCGAGTTCATCTAACTCGTCAATTTCATCCGTAAATAGGTTCGTATCGTCATTCATAAGCAATAGTAAGCTCAGTTTCTAGACCAAAAGGTTTTGCTCCTAAGTCAAACTGCAATAAGCCTTGAGATACTGCGGTTAATACATACTTATTCAAATCTCCTTGAGTAAATTTCGATTTGTTAAGCAACTCACGCATCGTTACCACCCCCATGTTACTCACTAATAATATTATCGACTCAAGCTCAGCATGGCATTTCGATTTACCTGCATATCGATGAAGCAGTTTAAGATTATTAAGCAATGAACCTTTGTGCAGCTGACGCTCCGTAATCAACTTAAGATCTATACCCAATTCAATACAGGATTTCTGTTTATATCGAAATCTTTGATTTACTTCAGGATCACGAACCTCATTTGAATACTTCACCTCATAGAAAGTCTGTTTACCATCAATTGTAGAGATCCAAAAATCAGGAGTATAAGGAAGGCATTTACCAAAATACTGGTAACGAAAACCTACTGGTTGTGCCTTAAAGGAAGATATTGACTTGTTGTATTCAAAATGAAAACAAGCATCAAACTCTAATGAAGACTCTAGCGTCAACGAAGCACGGTTCTTTAGACTGGCAAACTTAAAGAGGTTCTTCACGCGAGAGTGTTTTATGTTTCGTTGATACATAAACACACTCGAATGTTGTTTAGTTACATAAGTACACTACACTATGTAAACTTACACTTCAAACTATGCAAACTTATTTATCACTATGCAGACTT
This sequence comes from uncultured Shewanella sp., assembly GCF_947495455.1. GTDB lineage: Bacteria > Pseudomonadota > Gammaproteobacteria > Enterobacterales > Shewanellaceae > Shewanella. Next base: position 20,303 of record NZ_CANLZC010000098.1, read on the forward strand.
ATGTGTAATTTATGCAGACTTATGCTTTAAACAACAATTTTTCTGCCTATATCAGCCCGCTGATATAGCCGCTATTTCATCGCGGCCTTAACGTACACATCGAATCGATTTTTTTTCGTAGCAATCACTGTGCTAGGTTTGACGCCATCGAGATCCTCAGCATAATCAGGGCGCTTAACCACCACCCTCTTATTCGCTATTGCCATTGCAGGGGTAAGCAGCCCATCTGCATCAAGATCGCTACCCACTAGAGATTGAAACACGCGCATCTCTTTTTTCACTAATGCGGACTTATCTCTATGAGGATACATAGGATCGAGATACACCACATCAATATTAGAGACACGTTTTTCTAGATCCGTTAAACTCGATCCAGGCACCAAGCGCATTCTTTGCTGCATCCAGTCACCGATTTCCGCGTCCTCATAGGCTCGGCGCAGCCCATCTTCAAGTAATGCCCCCACAACCGGATGACGCTCTATCATAGTCACATCGCAACCTAAGCTGGCCAGCACAAAGGCATCTCGTCCAAGCCCCGCCGTACCATCGACAACACTGGGCGTGACACCACTTTTTAACCCTACGGCTTTTGCAATAGACTGACCACGACCGCCGCCAAATTTACGCCTATGGGCGACACTTCCAGAAACAAAATCAACAGAGATCCCTTTTAATTTAGGCTCGTCTCGTTTCAAAAGCACTAGCATATTGTGCTCAAAAACAAGTTCAAATTCTGCATTTTTATCAAAATGCAAAGGCCAGCGCATACATATAGCCTCAAGGGTTGGAAAGTGTCGATTGAAAAAAATAGGCGTAGATTGGGCCGATGAAATCACAATATTTCTAATACTCATAATGAACTTGTCAACATTATGCCAAAAGCCATACAAAGTTAATATCTTCTTTATTCATTTCGACACAGGTATAATTCTTGGCACATGCCATCTATTTTCTCAGTTCAGGGATCCCCATGCTCAGTTATCGTCACGGTTATCATGCCGGAAATTATGCCGACGTATTAAAGCATAGTATTTTACTTCAAGTGCTTACATTACTTCATAAGAAAGATAAGCCCTTGGCTTACATAGACACTCACGCCGGTGCTGGAGGATATTCACTCAAGGATCCTTTCGCTCAAAAAACGGGAGAATACTTAAATGGCATTGCTAAATTATGGAATAAGACCGATTTACCCGCGCCACTTGCACAATACATAGCCGATATTAAACATTTCAATCCGAATCCCAATACCTTAGCTTTTTATCCTGGTTCACCCGCTTTTGTTGACATGAATATGCGCCCCAAAGATCGCATGGTACTACATGAAATACACTCCAGTGATCATCAAATTTTAGCCGAGCAATTTGAAGGGGATAAACAAATTCGAGTCGTCAAAAAAGATGGTCTCAAAGGCTTGATCGCTGCGGTTCCTCCAATAGAACGCCGCGGCGTCATTTTGATCGATCCCAGTTATGAAATAAAGGATGATTACGTCAACGTGGCTCATGCCATCATCAAAGCCCATAAACGCTTTGCAACGGGCGTTTATATTTTATGGTATCCCGTTGTCAACCGAGCACAAACAGAGGAAATGCTGCAAATTTTAGTCGATTCAGGGATCAAAAATCAGCTTCGTATTGAGCAAGCAATACAAGCAGACAGTGCTGAATTTGGTATGACTGCCGCAGGCTTATGGATCATTAATCCTCCTTGGAAGCTAGATACTTTAGCCAATGAAACATTAACTTACCTCGCCTCAGTATTGGGCGGTGAAAATGGCAAAACCATTGTAAAACTCGAAGTGGATGAATAACAATCAGTTGAGCGTTAATACGCTCAACTCGCCTTTGGCATCTTCAAGTATCACGGGCACTGATGAATCCCCAGTTTTTTTACTCACAGGTGATTCCCAGGAAGTTGATTTTATTTGGGAACTTTCATGGCATTG
>NZ_CANLZC010000099.1 GCF_947495455.1 uncultured Shewanella sp.
CTGAAATCAGCGCAAAAATTACTGGTAATATGTCAGTCAACTATGGCCAATATCGCTTATCCGATGATGTGGCCGATATTCCGCTGGACTTGATTTACTATCACTTCCCTGATGAGTTAGTACAAGCCTCGGGTGAAGAGGAAGGTCAGTATATTATTGATGGTGAATTCACTGTCGTTGGTGATACTAGCATTACCTCTGGCCAAATCGTGCGTATTAAGGCGAATAGCCAACTCACGGTAAAAGCGGGTAAGACATTAACGATTAACGCTAATGCACAATTTATTGTTGAGGATGGCGTCAACATTGTGCTTGAAGAAGGTGCAAAGATTATTGTCTCGGGCACCTGGAATGTGGGCGAAAATGTCAATATTCAAGTGGCATACGGTGCAACGATAAATGTAGCGGCTTCGGGTATTTGGAATATTGCCGCGGGTAGCCAAGTGTTAATTGCCGATGATGTGTGGCTGCATATTTATGGGCAGCTTAACAGCATAGGGCGCAGTGACAGCTTTATTACCTTTGGCTCGTCACAAGCCACATTAGAGAAAAATAACTGGGAAGGCATTAAAGCCTATTCAGGCTCAAAAGTGCAGATGGCTTACACTCAAGTGAGTTATGCGGCATCTGGGCTGTATGTCTATTTGAATAATTCTAATGGGGTGGTTGCTGACATTAACATCCGTTACAGCCGCTTTAGCGATAACGTGAATGGTATTATTTTAAATGATGATTACTCTGGAACAAGGAATACCGCTTTTACTCCGTCCATTATCTATAGCGATTTTATCGATAATGATATCAATTTAAATACCATAGATAGCAATAGCTATCGCGAGACGACTGTTGATGCACGTTATAACTGGTGGGATGCGACAGATTTTGAGGCAATTGCTGGCAAGCTAGTGTATAAGGATAATAGCGCGACGGGTATGCAAATCAATTTATCGCCCTATCGTTTATCTAATGCCTTTAATGACTATTTTGATGCCTTCATTGACTTTGAATGGCCTGAATCGACACTCATAGATGGCAAATATGTGCTGGATGCGAACTATTTTGTGAGCAGTGACATCACCATTGCCGATGGGGAGGTTGTGCGGATAAAATCGGGACGTCATTTACGACTCGCTGCAGGCACTACACTCAATATTGCCGTGGGCGGTCAGCTTATTATTGAAGACGGCGCGCAGTTAAGCTTATCGAATGATACTCAAGTGAAAGTCTATGGTGAATGGACATTGAATGCGGGCGCTATTGTGCTATCGGATCTCAATGCCCATATTCATGTTTATGGCCGCTTGATTGGTCAGGGGGTTGTGGATAATGAAGTGCTATTTGGTTCTTCCCTTAGCCCAGTAAGTGACTCTTCTGCTCCTTCATTGGGCTCTGCTGGAGATTGGAAAGGCATAACTGCTTATTCTGCCGCCACCGTGCAGCTAAGGTATACGCAAATTCGCCATGCATTATATGGAGTGTATGCCTATATCAACAGCAGTGTTAATCGTCAGGTGATAGATATTCAGCATAGCCGCTTCATTGAAAACACTAATGGTGTGCGTGTATATGAAGGTTATGCAATCGATGGTGCTGAAAGTACTAGCATGGTACCTGTTATCAGCTATAACCAATTTATCGACAATGACATCCATGTTTATGCCACCCATGCGAGCAATCATGATTCAAATACTGTGATTGATGCGCGCTTTAACTGGTGGAATAGTATAGACATTAATGAAATCATGGCAAAAATTCATGATCATAGCGACAGCACATACGGTATGTATGTTAATTATGGCCAATACCGTGGTTCCACGGCCATAGATGACATTCTTGAAAATGCCATTGCTTGGAGCTGGCCAGATAGCTTAATCGTCAATGGCGAAACCTTACTTGATGGTCATTACAGTATTGTTGGCAATACAGAAATAGCCGCCGATCAAGTGGTACGTGTGACCGCAGGTAGCCATATAACCATTGAAGCGGGCGTTCATTTTACCGTGAATATGGGTGGTCAATGGATTATCGAAGAAGGCGCCAGTGTTACCATTAAAGATAATGCCATTATTAATGTTTATGGTGAGTGGGCCATTAATGCAGGGGTTAATATTCTGTCTGGTATTAATGCACGAGTTAATGTTTATGGCCGCTTAATTGGCAACGGGCTTGAAAACAATACAATCCATTTTGGTGCATTATTTGATGGAGCCGAGGGCTCTTCAGAGATTGGTCGCTGGAATGGGATCACGGCTTACGCAACCGCTACAGTACAGTTACGTTATACGCAAATAAGCCATGCACTTTATGGTGTTTATGCCTATATCAATAAGAGTACTAACAGCCAGATCATTGATATTCAATACAGTCGCTTTATTGAAAACACTAACGGTGTACGTATTCTTGAAGGTTATAAGAATACTGGCTTAGCGCCTGTATTGCAGTACAACCAGTTTATTGACAATGACTTGCATATGTATGCCACCCATAGTGGTAGCCATATGTCTTCAACTGTGATTGATGCTCGCTTTAACTGGTGGAACACCACAGATATTAGTGAGATCATGGCCAAGATTTATGATTATCAAGATGCCACTTACGGCATGTTTATCAATTATGGGCAATTTCGCGGCTCAGCCATTATTGATGATATTATTGATAATGCCATTGCTTGGATCTGGCCTGATGATTTAATGGTTGGCGGTGAAACGGTACTGGACGGTGACTATCACTTTATTGGTAATACAGACATTGCAGCCGATCAAATTGTGCGTATTAAGGCTGGCAGCCATATAACTATTGGCGCAGGCGTTAAATTAACTGTCGCCTTAGGTGGCAAGCTTATTATCGAAGATGGTGCGAGTGTGACTATCGAAGATGATGGCGGTGTCGATGTTTATGGTGAATGGCATATTGGTGCTGGCGTGACTGTAAGCTCTGGGTTAAATGTGCGTATTAATGTGTATGGCAGCTTGATAGGTAACGGACTTGAAGGCAGTGAAATTCACTTTGGATCATCACTAGGTGACGCTGATGGCTCTGCGACTGCTGGCAGTTGGTACGGTATTCATGCCTATGCCAATGCCAATATAAGCTTGAGATATACACTTGTCAGCCATGCTCAATACGGTGTTTATGTGGATATCAACCAGAGTATTAATAGTCAAGTCATTGATATTCAATATAGCCGCTTTATTGAGAACCATTATGGTATTTGGGTTTATGAAGGTTATAGCAATACAGGCTCAAGCTTAGTGCTGCATTATAACCATTTTATTAGCAATCACTTCCATATCTACGGCAGCTATAACAGCAATAATCATCCTGAGCATGGCTCAAGCACAGTGATTGATGCGCGCTTTAACTGGTGGAATAGCATAAAAACGGGTGAGATCATATCTAGAATTTATGATCATAATGATGCCGCTAATGGACTCATCATCAACTACGGACAATATCTAGGTTCAATGGATGTGACTGACATCATTCATAATGCCATTGTATGGGTTTGGCCAGAATCACTCGATATTGAGGGTGAAACAGTACTGAACGGTGATTATACCTTTATTGGTAATACACATATTCATACCGATCAAGTGGTACGGGTTAAAGCCGGTAGCCATATCACGATTGGTGCGGGTGTGCATTTAACTGTGGCACAAGCTGGCCGTTGGATTATTGAAGATGGCGCAAGGGTGACCATTGAAGATAATGCCATGATTAATGTGTATGGTGAATGGCAAATTGGTGCTGGAGTTACGGTTCGCTCTGGACTCGATGTACAGATTAATATCTACGGCAGCTTAATAGGTAATGGTACTGAAGGTAATGAGATCCATTTTGGCTCTGCTCTCGATGGGGCTGATGGCTCGGACATTCCAAACTTAGGCAGCTGGCAAGGTATTAGTGTTTATTCTGGCGCCACTATTCAATTGATTTACACCCATGTGAGCCATGCTACATATGGTGTTTATGCTCATATTAACAGCGAAACAGCAGTTAATGTGGACATTCGCTATAGCCGCTTTATTGATAATATTAATGCGGTACGTGTGTATGAATTTATTCAAAACACGAGTAGTACCTTTGTTTTGGAATATAACCAATTCATCAACAATACCTTTAATATTTATGCTTACAGTGCTCACTTAAATTCACTTCTAAAAATAGAGGCGAACTTTAACTGGTGGAATACTGTGGTTATTGAAGAAATTGCCGCTAAGATCTTTGATCGCTCCCATGGTGAATATGGATTAGTGGTTGATCACGAGCACGATCGTTTTGGTGAAAATGTTGATGAAATCGATTATATCTACGACGGAAGAGTTATAGATATCGACATCATAGTGAAACGCCGTATTCGTATTATTGGTGAAACGACCATAGGTACAGGGCATAACGTCACTATTGGCGCAGGCGCTAGCTTGACAATCGATGCAGGTTCAACACTTCATGTGGATGGAGATTTAATCCTTGAAGAAGGTGCTGAGCTGATTGTTGATGGTGAAGCCAGCATAGATGTCACAGGTCGTATTATCGTTAATGGTAGCTCAATCACACTCCCTACAGATTTAACCATGAACTTACGTGCGGGCAGTCGTTTTTATGCCAGCATAGACACAAAAGTTAATGTACATGGTCATTTCAACAGTTATGGTGACAGTGATAACTTTGTCTATATTGGACTGCGTGAAGAAGATAGAGATCGTGGTTTATGGCAAGGGATCACGACGCATGCCGACAGTAAAGTGATTATCAAGTACACGCACATTTCTCATGCTAGAGTGGGTATCTATGCTTGGGGTACCAGCGATGTGAATATCACCTATTCATGGCTGATGGACAACATTCGCGCCGTACACTTGTACTACAATGAGCACATTAGTGTGTCGAGCTTTGTTGCACATTACAACCGTTTTGAACGTAACACTGAGTATAATATTTATGCTGAGCAAACGGTGGCGGGTTACTTCAATGGACGAGTCTCTGTCGAGTATAACTGGTGGGGAAGCGTTGATGTTAGCGTGATTAATCAGCTGTTCTTTGGTCGAGGTGATGATATAGATTTAGGTCTGTGGTTAGACTTTAGTTATATCTGGCTAGACTATTTAGGTGAAAACACTTGGCACAATGGCTTTGCTGGCAGCATCGATGTGGTTAGCAGCTACAGCGAAGATATTAGCTTTATTGGTTACAGTGAAATTAATGCCGATGTCACTATGAATGCAGGCGCTAGACTTATTGTTGACGCCAACGCGACACTGATTGCCAATGCCAACGTGACCATTAGTGAGACAGCCAAAGTGGTGGTACGTGATAATGGCTTCTTCAAAGTCAATGACGGGGTTAGCTTTACATTGAACCCGAATACAGATCTGCAACTCGGTGTTGGATCAACAGTTGAAGTGATTGGTGAAGTCATTGCGCGTGCAGCCATTGGCAAGTCAATTTTCTTCCGCGGTGCCAATGCGCAAGATTGTGCTAACGATAACGATGACGATGCGAGTGATAGTGCGCTGATAAATTCAGAAGAAGAAACTGTCACACAAAGTAACATCTAATGAGTTAACAATACGCTAAACATCACCTCGTGAAAGCGAGCTCATGATTAAGGCTTAAGGGCTAAACCTGAACAGGTTTAGCCCTTTTTATTATGATTAATTGCGCTTTTCTAGCACGCTAGATCCTGTTGAACTTAGCGAGTCAATTTCAGTGGCCCTTCCTTGTTGTCGCCCTAGTTTAGAGCAATTAAAGGCGAGTTTATGCTGTGTTTCAAGCTGTATTATAAACAGTCGTTTTTCCTCTTTTATATTCATTTCTCTCAATTGATAAAAGAGCCTTGAGCGGAAGCACCTTTTCCTCACATTAGGCGGAACAACGGAAACACTTGAAGAACAGAACAACCCACCTTTAATTTTAAATTCAATACTTTCAACAAATTAAAAAGTGGCACAATATTTGCTTTTTAATTGTAATGCTCAACAAGAGCCAATGAGGACAAGTCATGATTTCAGGTATAGATTCTGCTAGTTTTGCCCAACAACTGGTTGCTGCAGAGCGCATGGGTAAAGATCAACTTTATAGCACTAAACTCAGCACCAGCAATGCACAACTGGATGCTTATAAGCTACTGGAAACCCATTTAGATAAAATCAGCAGTAAATTAGGCAAAATTGATGGCGAATCTTTTGAAAAAAAGACAGCCTCCATTACTGATGATGCCGCAAAAATTACCGTGGACCCTAGTGCGCCTAAGGGTAATTATACTCTTGAAGTCATAGAGCTAGCTCAAGCACATCAAGTCTCTACCACTTTCGGCACCGAAGATGAATTACTAACAGATGCAGGTATCACAGGCTCACTTAGCATTCAATTGGGCAGCGATGCTGCTGATATTGTCACACTGGATCTCGATACCTTAAATGCAGATGGAAAAATGACAGTTGCCGATTTGCGCGACAAGATCAATGCTGCCTCAGATAACCCAGGTGTTACCGCCTCACTCATGCGCACAGGTAGCTCAGTGCAACTCCTACTGACATCCAATGAGACTGGCATAGAAAACACTCTCGACGTACAAATTGACAAACAAAATGATGGCAACCCTGAAGCATTTGCCACAACACAAATAGAAGCTAAAGATGCCAATATCAAACTCAATGGCGTGGAAATCACCAATAGTAAAAACTACCTCGAAGATGTGATTGATGGGGTCAGCATTGAACTCAATCAAGCCCATAGCATCAACGCAAGCACTGGTGAAAGAGAAACTAGCACTATCAAAATCGATTCAGATTATGACTCCAGTAAAGACTCAGTTATTGCCTTTGTCGATAGTTTTAATGACTTCATCGATTCCATCAATAACCTAACGCGCTCTATGGGCAGTACTGTACTGGATGAAACCAGAAGCACCAGTAGCTCAAGCAGCAGTGATAGTGATGACACAGACGATGATGATGAAGAGGAATTTAAAACCACTGCCGTTAGCGAAGATCAAATCGGAGTATTAAAAGGCGATGCAAGCTTACGTATGCTGCAAAGCAACATGCGCAATGTAATGTTTCAAACTGCCCCTAATGGCATGCGCTTATCAGATATCGGTATCGAAATTAATCGTAGCGGCAAATTAGACATAGATAAAGATAAGCTGACAGAAGCATTAAAGAGCGACCCCGATGCGGTAAAAGCCATGTTTAGTGATTCAGGCAGCTATGTCGAGCAGCTTGAAACCATTACTAAACCTTTTACTCAAACAGCTGGCCTGCTTGATATGAAAGAGAGCAACCTAGATGCACAAATCAAACGTATCGAGAATGACATGAGCCAGTTTGATTATCGCATGAATCAAAAATACCAAATTTATCTGGCGCAATTTAACGCGATGAATAATACCGTCAATGCATTAAGCGCCGCCAGCTCACTGTTTTCCCAAAATAACCAGAACAGCTAACAAAGGAAGCTAACTATGCTAAATGAGCACGATCCTTTCAATGCCTACAAGCAAACCACACTCAATGCGAGAGCCGCAGCAGCGACACCTCATGAAATGGTGCGCATGTTACTCGATGGCTTACTTGAAGAAATCGAACGCACCAGTGGCTTTATGCAAAGACGCAGTTTTGAAGACAAGGGAAGGAGTGTTAATAAGTGTCTCAATATAGTTCATGGATTAGATTCTATGCTAGATCTTGAAAATGGCGGTGAAGTGGCCACAAACCTCAATCGCCTTTATGACTACTGTAGCCGCCAATTAGTGACGGCCAGTGTCGAGAACGATCCTGAAGCATTGGTGCCCATTATCAAGGTAATTAAAGATGTCAGAGAAGGTTGGAGTAACCTCAGCTGAACCCCTTGCAATTAAGCCTTGGGGGCAGTTTGAAGCTGCCCTCATTAAACATGCTGACAAGCAAGACTGGGACAAATTAGTCAAAGTGAATGCATTAATGATGAAGGCGTTAAAGCAAGCGGGGGCGCCTCAAACTCAGTCACAAAAATTAGCAAGAGAGTCTCTTGCTAGAACCCACAGTGAAGTCCTTAAGAAGTTGATTCACTCAAAAAACACACTTGAGATGGAAATGCAGCAATTCACCGCGAAACAGGATGGATTAGCCGCTTATCAACTCACTCAATTAAGTGGAGCTATGAATGATCGCTAGCCTTGCTATCACCAATTCAGGAAGTGCTAATACAAGTGCTGGAGATGTCTCTATTAAATCCAGCCCCCAATTTAGCGATTCCAGTCAACAGGATGGAATGAATGCATCCTCATTTGAACTGAAAGACAGCCATGAGCTAAATAACAGCCGTGAGCTTGATAACAGCCGTGAGCCTAATAACAGCCATGAGCTTGAAAAAAGCCCTGAGCTTAGCAAAAGTACTGAGCCAAATAAGCATCAAGCTGTGGACAAAAAAGATAAAGCATCGACATCAAGCCAAAATCAAATGGCTAATGAAGACAATAGCTTTGATGGTAACAATCCATTAAGCGCTAATGGGCAGCCACAACAAAATACCAAAACAACTTATGCCCAAATTCCCACAACAATGGAGGGACAGCTTCCAGATGGTCAAGTTGCGCAAGCACCATTCAATGAAACCCAATTTGGCGCGACACTGACACAAGCACAGCAACTGAGTCAAGAAGCGGATACGAAGGCACTTAATGCTTCCAATATGCCTCAAGGCCCACATTCAGCAACACCAGCCAATATGACGCCTCAGCAAGCACTTGCCGCTAACTTGTTGCAACAAGGCAAATCCAATCAAAGCACTCATTCCAATACCGTTGCACATGGGGTTAATGTTAATAACAGTATGCAGCTCAATGGTGCAGCATTGACCACCAGCTCATTAGCGACTGACAGCGAATTGGCATTGAATAATATACAGAGCAGCCACTTACGACAAGCCAATGGTTTTATGCCTGCCGGAGCCTTTGCCTTTAATGCTGATAATATTGAAAACGCACTATCACAATTAGGGCAAGGGGGAAACAATGTGGTTGATGAAGCCGCCCAGCTCATTTCACAACATGGTCGCACCCAAGCCAAAGTCAGTCAGTGGGGGCCCATTTCCCTGCCACAATCGGCACCTCTTGCTCAGCAAGCACAAGAACTCTTGTCCCCTTTGAGAGAACAACTACGTTTTCAAGTTGATCAACAAATTAAGCATGCTGAGGTCAGGCTCGATCCCCCAGAACTGGGAAAAATTGACTTGAACATTCGTCTCGATGGCGACAAGTTGCATATTCAAATGAATGCAGCCAATACCTCAGTGCGTGATGCCCTGCAGCTGAGTATTGAGAGATTACGTGATGACTTGGCCATGGATCACGGCGGACAAATTGATGTCGACATTAGCCAAGGCGAGCAAAAAGAACAAAACGATAACCCCACTCGTGTGGCCTCCATAGCCAGTTCACTTGGTGAGTCGATGGAGCCTCAACATACCTCTCAACAGCACTTGGCTCAAAACCAAGTTGATTTGTTAGCATAAATTAGGAGTTTAACATGGCATTTGGAAAGAGTAGTGTTAATAGAAAATTTACACTCAGTTTCTTTATTTTGGCTTGGACAGGGATCATCTTTTGGGTGGGATGGCAAGCACCGCATATTTTTGGTGGCCCTTTTAATCAGCCAAAAGTTGAAATAAAGAAAGAACGTTACTATCCACTGGATCGTTTTGTTATTTCAGTACCTGGAGATCAATACCCACATTATTTATTACTGGAAATGGCGCTTAAGAGCTCATCAAATAATGTGAAACATAAATTAACTGAAGCCGATCCTGTGATCCGCAACGCCTTGATGAGAATGTTTTCCAGTAAAAGCTTTGAGCAAATTAATGATCCAACGCAACTAGAGCCCTTACAACAAGAAGCAAAAACCTTATTGTCGAACTTATTCGTTGAACATCAATATAAAATTGATTTAGAAGACTTATTGTTTACTCGTATTGTTATTCAATAATTGTAGACTTAATCCCTTTACATTGAGAGATGAAAAATACTTTGAACATTTCATCTCTCAACTTCGACTCGCAGAATGATAGCTAAGCCTCTTGTTATCAATCATGACAAGATAAACAGGTGATTTAGCTATAACTCTCACTATCAAGTAAAGCCAAATTTACAATATAAAAAAAATGAATCAAAGCAAAAATATGTTTAACAGTCTGGTTCATGGCTCAACACATTCTCGCCATGCTTATCCGATGTGCAAACACACTTCTGCCTTTTCATTCATGTATGAATAACCATAATAGGAGCAGGATGATGAATTCGGGTCAATTAGCTTATCAAGAAATATTCGATGAAAGCGTCAGTAACCGACTCAGTGAAAGTCAGGTGATGAAACAATACCTGCCTCTTGTAAAGCGCTCTGTCACACAATTAAAAAGTCATTGCGGCCCAGTTTTGGCCATTGAAGACATGGAACAAATAGGCATGATGGCTTTGCTAGAATCTTCTCGCCGTTATCCAGGCGAATTTGATAATGGCTTTATTTCATTTGCCGGCCAACGCATACGAGGGGCGATTTTAGATGAGCTGAGACGTCAAGATTGGCGCCCTCGTCCAGTGAGGCAACAAGCCCATGAACTCAACGACGCGGTAAGAAAACTATCACGTAAATTAGGCCGAGAAGCCACCGATATTGAAGTGGCTAATTCCATGGGACTCACACAAAAAGATTACCGTGCACGCCTCTATGCATCTCAAGCAGAATCGATGAAAAGCTTAGACGATATGCTAGGTGCAGGCAGTCATTTTGCCGATAAAACCGATGCGATTAATCAGTTTGCCGCGAAGAAAACATTATTCAAAGCTATCGCTAAATTAAATAAAAGAGAACAAGTGATCCTGTCGCTTTACTATCAACATGAACTTAATCTAAAAGAAATCGCTGGAACATTAGGATTAACTGAAACTCGAATTTGCCAACTTCATAAGCAGGCAGTTAAGCAACTTCAGACAGTCTATCAACAATGGGATCAGTGAAGGCAGGTAACGTTATATGAGTAAGATATTAGGACTAATCATCATTCTTGTGTCAGTATTTGGTGGCTATGCTTGGGCTGGCGGCTACCTTGCAGCTTTATGGCAACCTGCTGAGATATTAATTATCTTCGGTGCAGGATTGGGTTCGTTAGTCATAGCCAACCCAAAAGCTGTGCTCGTGGATATGTATCAACAAATGAAAGAGCTTTTTGGCGTAGAAAAAGAAGATCCCGATCTTTATCCACAGTTGTTTGGCTTATTAGGCATGTTGATGAATCAAATTCAATCACAAGGCTTAAAAGTATTGGACGACCATGTTGAAAAACCAAGAGAAAGCTCACTATTTTTAATGTACCCAGCGGTACTCGATCATCCTAACGTGCTACAATTTCTTATAGATAATCTGAGACTACAATCTATTGGCAAAATTTCTGCTCACGATTTAGCCCAAATTCTAGAAGAAGAAATCCACCGCATAGAAGACGACAGATTACGTCCTTCTCGTGCACTAGCCCGTGTGGCAGAAGCCATGCCAGGTTTTGGTATTTTAGCCGCAGTAATGGGCATTATTATTACCATGTCTAGCATTGATGGCCCCATTACCGTCATTGGTATTAAAGTGGCTGCGGCACTTGTGGGCACCTTTATCGGGATTTTCGCTTGCTATTGTTTATTTGACCCCTTGTCAAAAGCCCTTGAGCACTTAACCGAACGAAAATCTGCACAACTTCGCTGCGTGGCCGCCATATTAACCGCTTTTGCTAAAGGCAAGCCGCCTATGTTGGCCATTGATGCAGGCCGTAAACAAATTCAAAGCGAGAATAGACCTAGCTTTATTGAACTTGAACGTTGGATGGTGGAGCAACAAAGCTAATGGCAAAACGAAATGAACCCATAGTGATTAAAAAGCGCCCCTTGCCACGACGAGAAGCGCCTAATAACGGGGCTTGGAAAGTCGCCTTTGCCGATTTCACCTTAGCCATGATGGCCTTATTTATGGTGTTATGGATCATTCAAATGGCCGACCAAAAAGAGCGAGAACAAATCGTACAATATCTACAAGGTGATATGTACGCCACAGGCTCAATCAACCCTTTTGACTTGAGTCGATCGCCCTCTATGATTGATTTACATGGAGCCATTCCTATTCAACAAGCCATTTTGCCTGCTTCAGGCACTGGCGTTGAAAAAGCAGGACCAGCTTTACATAATCATATTCCTGCGGGAGAAGATAATCCCAAAGCCGGTCGAGGTCCTGAGCTTAATGCTATGGTGCCAGGCCAATTTGAAACGCAAGCTCAGCTTGAATTTCTCGCCCGTGAAGTGAATAAAATTATCACTCAAGTGGATATGAGCACAAATGTTGCCATTCAAGTCATCCCTCAAGGGATCCGTATTTTAGTTCATGACAATGTTCGTCAGTCTATGTTTACTCGCGGCAGTGCTAAAATGGATCCTTACTTTGAAGACTTACTTTTAGCCTTAGGCCCATTATTAGCAAAAGTTGAAAACAAGATCAGTATTTCTGGCCATACCGACTCAAGCTCTTATGTAGGTAAAACCTTTACCAACTGGGAATTATCGAGTCAACGCGCCTTGATGGCCAGACGCGTATTAGAATATGGCGGCGTCAAACGCAATCAAATCGTTCAAGTCACAGGCATGGCCGATCAAGCTCCTTTTATTCTTGACGATCCTAAAGCCAATGCCAATCGACGCATAGAAATGTTAGTACTGACTCACAATGCTGAGAAACAGATCAAAGAAATGGCGGGTTTTCCAACTGAGACCATAAGATCGGATCCAAGACTTGAACAAGCCAAAAAATTAGCGGAGAATAATCAACCAAGAACACGATATCCTGAGCAATGGACCAGCTATGAGTGAAACAGAACAACCTTTTACACCCATCATAGATCAAGCTGTACCCAACATTGATAAAAAGACAGACGAACAAGAATTAAGAAAACACGCCAGACTCAGTTTAAGAAGCGATGATGCCGCCGCGGATCTCGCTCTTGCCTGTGATGGCGTCACAGTCAAACTCAGTAAAAAAACGTGGTGGAAAACCAGCCAACTTGGCATTGCCAATATTAAAGATTTCGGTCTAGGAGGCATTGGCATAGTCACCAGTACCCCTCTTGAAGTTGGTCAAGAAATTAATGTTGAACTTAATGGACTCGAAATGGCTGTGGAAATCGCTCGCACACGTCCTATCAATAGTAAATTGAATTTTGTCGGCGCCCGTTGGCTCAGTAAAGATAATAAAGCCATTGTTGCTATGATTAACCAAATTAAGCCCGCTTAGCCACTCAAATTATTTGAAGGTTGTTCAATATGTTTATCTAGACTACTTACCAAGTGGCCAAGAGTTTGAAACAACCTTCAAACACCAATAAATAACATTATGCTTATGCAATTAAAGAAATGGATCATTTTGGACGTCTTTTTGAAAGCATAATATTGCCAATAATCATCACATGATTTAATAAGCAACCACATTCAAATGGTTTAAGTGGCATTGTATTTAAAAATGCAACAACAAACGATGTACTTATTCCAATATATAACAAGATTGATCCGGAGGGTCACCATGACAAATGCTTCTCAACGAAAGGGGCCTGATAGCCTGCAGAAGCTATTTTTATACCTTATTTTAATTGATTGGTTTGTATTAATTTATATCTCATTTGAAATAAGAGAATTTACGTTTAGACATGGCTCTATGGCTTCAGTCATGCTGACTCTATTTAATTTAATATTAGTTAACTTATGTTATCGCAGAGCGAGACGAGCTGAAGACAGTTATTTACTTTATCCTGTGATAGGCGGCGCCTTATTATCTTTTATTTTAATGGCGTATTTCTTTTTCTTTTAACATATCGACTATTCATTGCATGTATTTTCAACCAAAGGGCTAACTTATTATTAGCCCCTTTTTATTTTACCCATTAATACACTTGTACCCGCCAAAGTTCACGAGACATAGACTTTTCAGTCATGGCTAAACGACCATGTAAAGTATAGTAATTATCAATAATCACTAAATCCCCCGCTTCCCACTCATGGGCCACAAAACACTTATCATGGTAAGCAATATCATTCACTTCTTGAA
The DNA here is from genome assembly GCF_947495455.1 of uncultured Shewanella sp. GTDB lineage: Bacteria > Pseudomonadota > Gammaproteobacteria > Enterobacterales > Shewanellaceae > Shewanella. The sequence goes on from NZ_CANLZC010000099.1 coordinate 14,112, forward strand.
TTAAAGAAGCGAATTCTGCCGATGCCATCGCATCTGAGGATAATGAAAAACGTTGCAGTTTTGACTCGCTGCCTTCTTGATAACGTAAAATTGATTCTCGAGTTGTTGGGTGTAAATCCACCAGCGGATAGCATCTTGGCGTCCCTCCAAAATACGTGAGTTTAGTCTCATAGGTAATATGGATATTTTGCCACTGCTTAACCTTAGCTTGCCCGGCTAATTTTAGCGCCACACGGCTATCCACTATAGTGGTTTGCCCTTCCCCTTGTACAGGCGGCGTCTTGCAATAAAGCATGAAACAACGAGCCGAAAATTTAGGATTTTGCTCTACTTTCTTCTCGGTAGCAGGCAACATGCTTAAATCCCAATGCAGGGGCGTTTTCTCAATAGAATGCACAAACCCATGAGGCACTTCTTCCGGTTTAACCACATGCACAGGGCCAAATTGCCAATGATAAATATTTCCAAAAGGGTGACAAAAATCAATGAGATCTTGCTGTGTGATATCTGGCATATTTTTAAGCAGAATAAAGCCAAATTGCTCACTCAACTTTTGCAAAAAATTCGTCGGTAAACAGGTATAACCTAGCCTTTGAGGATCGCTTATTTTAAGCCCAAATGCAGGGGACTTAATCACCTCAGCATTAAAGCCTTGTAATTTTGAATCCGCAACTTCTAAATAACACCAATTCTGCTCACCATTGGTTACTCTAATGACATGTTTTTGCTTAGCAATTGCATGGGGAAGTTGAACAAATTGCCCCGAGAGCAAGCGTACAGGCACAGTATGCCAAGGGCTCACCGCTTCATTAATATCACTGGATAAACTAAAAGTGAATTTAGGGCCAGCATTGTCATAGGCATGCACAGATAATCGAATGTGATGTGGATAGGTTTTATCTATGGCCGCACTGAGGGCGCGACCGCGATACATCATTTGGTAAGCTTTATCCCTAATACTGTCAAGATAACTGTCTCTGTCGCCATCACTAAAGCGCTCAATACACACATCATGGTATAAATAGCTGCAAAGCTTATCATGCACCTTGGCCTGCTCGACAGACTCACTCACCTTTTGCACAAACTTATCAAAGGAACGTGGCCCTGTGCTTATGCCTTTCAATAAGGCTTTTCGCAAGTGCTCACCCTCTGTTTTATGAATATGTTTTGCATCGAGTAATAAGTCTATCAAATCGGCCCAAATAATATTTTCCGTAACACATAACTGCCGTAAGGCCGCGTTATATTGAGTTTTCACTTCATCATCGACATGCACGATATCGGCAAAGGTGGTGCCGTCACTTAATATAGTGACACGGCTTCCATAAGGGTATATTTCATTGAGTGCAACGCAAAATGCATCTAATCGCTCAATGGCCAATACTTCACCTAAATCTGGCATAGCGGAAAAGCTTTTATCGATGACATTGGGGGACTTACAAGGAAAACCGGGTAAAATAAACTCAAGAGGCTCATTTTTTGCCATAAAATACTGAATTTGTTGACGGGCCAACTCACGACCTTGAGTATCAAATTGATCGTTTTCATGACGCACTAAATAAGACGCTAATAGATTAAGAATACGTGTCACTTGCACGCCATCATGATCCTCAGAAATATTAAAATCTGCTTGCTCTTGAACACATGTTGAATCCATATGAGTATCCATTTTTCTGTTTCCTATATCACCTGCAGACAAGTCTCACTGACAAGCAAGTGGGAATGGCCTTTATTAATAGGTATGAAAAAAATAATGCCTTAATCCTACTAGCCTTCAAAGCGCTCATAGGGAGTTGAGACGCTTAGCAAGAGAGTGATAATGGCTTGGTTTACCTTGGTTAAAAATCAACCTATGGGTATTTTCATCCACTTGATTGCGATTTTGCAGTCGAATTTCATCGTTTTGCATTACGGCGACAGAGTGCCAAGGGGTGCGCCAAACATCATCAGCTTTCCCCATATGAATGCCAATTTTCTCGGAAACACGAAATTGAGGGTGAATCGATAACCTCAGGGCATTAGGATAATACTCCTCCAATAATCGACTCCAAGCATTACTGCGCTGAATAACCCTCAGCGACACAGCTTTAGCTTGCTTTTGAATTTGCGTGTTACTGATATTGGCAAATTCGGCTAATCCACTAAAATCTTCAAAGAGGAATTTGGCGATCCCTTGATACATAGACAAAGTTTCTTTATTGGTTTTTGCCGCAGCCATTAAGCTTATTAAAGACTCACCATAACCCACCATTAATTCTTCACGCATGGCATCAAAACTCGATAACACGCCAAAAGCATCCTTTAAATCAAAAAAATTAAAATGATTAGGATAGTGTGACTGATAATATTCTTGAATCGCCTGAGTATAGGCCCTCACGTCTTCATCAGGAATACGCACTAAATCTGCAAACACATAACCATCAGAACAAAGACTGATTTTTGCTCCTGGCTCATAAACAGCGCTTATTTCAACACAAAGCTGATTAAGCACATCAATAGAGTGGGTTTCTGCCAAATCAGGCAATCGGCTCAAAGTTTTATTGCGATTAGGTGATTTACCTGGGTAGGCAGGCAAAATCATATGGATAGGCTGTTTTCGCTCAACCATTTGCATCACTTTATTCAAGTGAGGTGAGGTTTCACTTAAAGGTAAGCTTGAAAAAAAGGTCGACTCATAGTCAATCGCTTCACTTTTCAGTAATTTTCGCCATTTGAAAATAATGGCTAAAATATCACTGGCAATTGGTTTATTATTTTTATCCATGCATGCATCTCTTCATCAGAGTAACCGCATCCTAACGGTAATGTTAACCTAGCATCCCTCCTCTAGGCCGTCAAAGATAAACAAGGACTCAAACTGACACAGCAATGATTCTATCCCTAGGCTAAATAGGCTCAAAAATGACAAATAACCTACTAATAAATTACCAATAATTTACCAAACCATCACCCTGTGCTAGCCACTTGTATCAAAAAGTAACAACCTGATTATAGAATAAACACTCAAAATGTAAACAGTGACTAATAAAGTTAATACAAATAAAGCTTAATCGAATAAATCAGTGAAAATAAGTAGCCTGAACTCGGGTTAAGCAGCGCTGTTAAATATCGCTATTTTGCCCCCTATCTGTGTTGTGCTTTCTACTAATAGCTTGCTGTTAGACACAAAATCCTTGCCTCATCTTCTTCACTCCTAACGCAAACCCTTAACATAACCATAATCCTCAAAAGAGAACAGCCTTGTTAAAGTAGAGCCCTTGTTCAAAGTAGCAGTGCACCACTAACAATAATCATGGGTGTCCAAATAAAAAGTCCCTAACAATAATCATGGGTGTCCAAATAAAAAAATGTAAAAGGACTCAATGAACGAATGAAATATGAAAAGAAAAAAGCGGGCTCGATAATGCCCGCTAGAGGTTTGACAAGTATTTAATATAAATTGATTTTTAATAATATATCATTAAACGTCATTAGCAAAAAAACTAACATTAATTAACTCAATTAATAAACGTAAACGGCACCTGCGGAGTGGTCGCGATCATAACCAATAGCTAAAGTTGAACCTTTAGTATCAATCGCTAATCCATTCGCTAACGTAGAACCTAAATCGCCATTAGGTGATTTAATAAGCTTATGCAGCTCCCATAAATTAGCTACTTTTCTATATTCTACAACAGCTCTGCCTACATCACCGCCAATATCAGAACCCAAAGCCGACGTAACCAAAAAAAGCTTATCTCCATTTTGTGCCAATTTAAGTTCAAATGAAGAAGGAAGATCTGAGGTTACATCCAAGTTTTGAGTAAGCTGCCATTGTTCATTTTCCCTAATATACATATGTACAGCACTCAAGCCTCTCACAGCAAGTATATTCCCGTCACCATCAAGACTGACATTTCTTCCCAACAATAATTCATCCGCATTTTCCGATTTAATATACGCCTCTTGTTGCCATAGTCCTTCTTTTAAAGCAAAGACATACACAGCCCCGCGATTTTCAGCATCGTTATTATTCTGCTCTCCATTTATTCCTGTTGCTAGTGAATCTTCACCGTAAGCGCTTATAGCTATGGTACTGGCATCAGCGCTAATGGCTACTGACCAGCCAAAACCATCGTCAATATCAGTATTACTCGCTTTCAAGTAAGCGGTTTGTAACCAAACATCTTCTTTGAAGGCAAACACATACGCTGCACCACTATCCTCAGCGCTATTATCGGACTCGTCAGCATTAACCCCCGTCGCACTCGAATCTTCAACATAAGCGCTGACAACTAAAGTATTACCATCGGCGCTAATGTCTAAATCAGTAGCAAAATGATCATTCTTATCTGGCTGATTAGCCTTAATATAAGCTTGTTGCACCCAACTGCCATTTATATACCTAAACAGATACACAGCACCAGAATTTTGATTAGTACCAATATAACTTTCATCACCATTGATCCCACCCACACCAGAATCGTTACCAATAGCGCCAACTGCTAATGTCAATCCGTCTTGACTTAAGGCAATTACGTTACCAAAAAGATGAGTTTGATGTCCCATTACTGAGGGTTTAAGATAAGTCGTTTGCTGCCAAATTAACCCTTCTCGTCGAAATAGATATACAGCACCTTCACCTCCTTCTTCATGATCAGCTCCCACTGCCATCAACATACCATCACCACTTAAAGCCACCGAAGTACCAAAATAGTCACCCGCTTCCGTATTAGACGCCTTGAAATAACCAATCGCGGCATCCAGTTGCGGGCGGCTTGGAGTGGCCATACCGCTCACCACGCTGCGGCTGCCATTAGTGGCACGAATAAAGAATTGCGGGTTATCGGTGAGTAGCGCCGCATCGAGATAGACACTGTTCTCGCTATCTATCACAGGTTCTCCCAGTGGATGACAAAAATCATTGGCAGACAGGCTGACATCGTACAAGCAGACCTGGTATTCGCTGGCCCAGTTGTTGGAATCACTCCAGTCCAGCTTGAAGGTTTTGACCCCAGTGGCAAGAATATTAATCTCATCTAAGGTGATTTCAGTGGGGATGTCTTCTTGTAAATATAATAAATGATTCACCACCGAGAGCGGTGCATATTCTTGAGTAAAACTGGCCCATAAATCACCTTTTTGGGCACGAATGCTGTGCTCCCCTGCCGGTAAATGCAGCTTAATTGACGCAGTTTGATATTCACTGCCTGTTAAGCCAACTAAGGTATTGTCGACATAAATTTCGGCGCCAATGGCCAAGGCGGGATCGCTATCTGTGGTGACACTTAGCATCAAGGTCGATAACAAGCTGCCACTGATTTGATGAGATACATCCACACTCAGCTCACAGCCTTTAATTTGGGTTTCACCTAGCTCCACCTCAAAGGCGCAGCTAGCCAATGGCTCATCTGTATAGGTATTATCGTCACGCTTTACATAAAAACTTAAATAAGCTGTGGCCGTTTGTGCGCCTTGGGCATAAAACTGCGGTAACTCAGCATCCGCTAGCTGATAAACCTCCTCTTCAAACACAAAACTATGCAGTGTTTCAGTGCTGACACTGCCTGCACTACTCTCAGCACTAAGGCGCATGATCATGGCAAGATTTTCAACGCCAGATACGCGCTCAACGAGCACTTCAGGCACTTGAATATTAATTTCACTCAAACTGTTGTCGCTTGCAAAACTAAAGTCCACATCGGCACTTAAGGGAATAATATCAATGGGAGTATTGCCGCCTGCAGTCAGCTCAATGTTGATCTCCCCCGTGCGCATCATGCCCACTAAGCGATTATCATCATAGAGTTTCACTAAAATGTCGTAATTACCATCGCGCAATGGCAAGGTCACATTAGTGAGGCCGTATTCGGGATCCAGCTCGTAAATAACCTCATCAGCACCATCAATAATTAAGCCCAGTTTAGGTACACTCAATAAAGCCAGTTCATCGGGTGAGAATTGAAAATTTAAGGTCGCGAGCTCATCGATGTCTTCTAAGATCACTAAGGTTTCACCTAAGTGCGGCTGAAACAACAACTCTACTTCAGGGCTTGTGCCCTCAACAATCACTTCCCCTAAGGCTTTAGCCACATATTGCTGCTCGTCATGTTCAATGGCGACAATGAAATCATAGGTGTCTGGCGTTAATGCCAACGTGCGATGGGACACAATGCTGCCATCGGTTTTAAGCGTCAGCGGCCAGTCAAAGGTTTGCACTTCACCTGTTGTAACTGAGGTGGCCTGCATTTGACCATCGAAACGGGTATCTTCTGAAACCACTAAATCGACAGGCGATGCATTTAGTATACTGCTACTTTGAATTTCCTTATTATTCACTTGCGCCAACGCATCCACACTGGGCTGCTTAGAAGCACTATACATATCACTAGCAGTATTTAAATTGCTGACAGTACTGCTAGCTGCCTCATTGCTATTGCTTATACTTTGACGATAAAGCGCGGCAAAATGTGGTGTGACTGTGACTTCCATTTGGCTCGGCGCGCTACTCTCTTGAGTCTTAGTATTTGCCTCTCCAGAAGAGTCACTGCCACCACAGGCCGCTAAACTCATGGCCAATGCAATGGGACTTAAACGCTTTACTAAATGGGTATTTTTAAACAGATCTGACATCTTGTTCCTATCTTCCTTTATTCCATGGACACAACTCACATGAGTTATGCCCATATCAATGCGACTAGAGTCAACAAAAAGTAAAGGGGAAAGCAAAATAAAAGTTACATTTCATAAACTTAAAATGCACAACAGTGATTAATAAATGGACAGAAATAGGATGTTAAAGACACATAAATAATCGACAACAACTTATAAAAAGGACATTAAAATGTTAATACTGCCCCATACATCACAAAAGATCCGCCATCATGTTTATATAACTTAGTGCCAAATAAACTATTGTTCTACTTTGTGATAACGTCTACTAAATGTTAGCTTAAAGGGTTGCGATCAATAATACTGCCGCATCATGTAAAATCGCTCGCGTTAGGCGATATCCATACACATTCATTATTAATAAAAGAGCAAAACCGTATGCGTTATGAAGTTTGGGAACAATTAAGAATAGAAGCCACGGCCCTTGTTAAAAAAGAGCCGCTACTTGCCAGCCATGTGTATTCTTGTGTGCTCAATCATGAATGTTTAGGATCGGCATTGAGTTTTATCGTCGCCAACAAACTGTCCGATGCTGTGGTCTCCCCTTTTACTTTTAGGGAATTATTTGATCAAGCCTTTATTAATTGTGAAACCATGTTGACCTCAGTGGCCGCCGACATTAAAGCCGTAGCGGATCGCGATCCTGCCGCAGTCGATTATCTAACGGTACTGCTAAACTTAAAGGGCTTTATGGCCATTCAAGTACACCGCTTGGCCCATTGCTTATGGCAAGAAGATCGCAAAGAGCTAGCTCGATTCATACAAAGCCGCAATTCAGAGGTCTTTGGGGTGGACATTCATCCCGCTTGCCGTATTGGTCAAGGGATCATGTTCGATCACGCCACAGGCATAGTGATAGGTGAAACTGCCGTGATTGACGATAATGTCTCAATATTACAATCCGTCACATTAGGCGGTACGGGCAATGAAGAAGGCGATCGCCATCCCAAAATTCGTCAAGGCGTACTGATCGGTGCTGGAGCAACGGTTCTGGGTAATATTGAGATCGGTGAAGGCGCCAAAATAGGCTCAGGCTCCGTAGTACTCAACAATGTCAAACCTCACACAACTGTGGTCGGTGTGCCCGCCAAAGTCGTCGGCAAACCAGACTGCGAGTTCCCCGCACAGTCAATGGAACAGAATGTCTACGATGACTCATTAGCAAGCGCTTTGATATAGCCATTCACCTGAGTCTCTAATAACCCCCCTAAAATCCCGATGGATGGGATGAATGCTAAATAATGTATGGAACACATTTATTGAGTGTACTAAAAGGGTCAAAAGCATATGCTCAAGAAGCCGGGTAAAAGTGACCAACTTCTAATGCAGATTGGTATAATTAATAGGATTGGTATAATAGGCGCCTGTCATGGCCAGCTTCGAGCAAGCTCTCCGCGTTCAGAGCCAGCATCAAGCTTTGCTTGATAAGCGCAGTCTCTTCACCCTACTATCACATGAAAGGAAACA